>NZ_JBNZCE010000020.1:0-167324 GCF_050589265.1 Actinoplanes sp. G11-F43 | reverse complement strand
CGGGCGCTGGGCCACCGGCCGCCGGGCCGCCGGGCGCCGGGCCACCGGCCGCCGGGCCGCCGGGCGCCGGGCCACTGGCCGCCGGGCTACTGGCCGCCGGGCCACCGGCCGCCGGGCGCCGGGCGCTGGCCGCCGGGCGCTGGCCGCCGGGCGCTGGCCGCTGGCCGCTGGCCGCCGGGCGCTGGCCGCTGGCCGCTGGCCGCTGGCCGCTGGCCGCTGGCCGCTGGCCGCTGGGGAGAACGTTCTTTCTGGTGGGCTGATGCGGTTCCGGCGAGCATTCTTTGCTGGAAAGAACGTTCGTTCTGGTTCGCTTCCGCGCGCCCAGCGGATCCCTCCGGCGAAGGCTTTACGGCCCGTCGATCACAGCCACGGCACCGCTCCCCGGCGAATCGGCGACCGCTCAGAGCATTCCGCAGAGTTCCCGGCCACCAGTCGATCATCACGCGCGAGATTGATCAACAAACGGGATCTTGGTCGCTTTTCACCGAAATGATCCTTTTGATGGGCCACCTGGCCAGCGCGGAGTCAATTCCTCGCGCGAATGTCCGCCGCCCACCCCCATCCTGGCCGATCTTGGAGGATTTACCACCAGAAACGGTGGTAAATCATCCAAGATCTCTTGCTGAGCGAGGCGCCCGCGCGAGGGCTTGACCGCGAACGATCAGGCGACCGAGAAGTGGCTGAAAAAGGTGGCAAATCGTCCATATTTCAGCCGAATGGGCCAGCTCGGCGAATTGACCGCGAGCGATCCGATAGCTGCGGAGAACGCCCTTCAAGAATTTGTTCGCTCGAGACCGATCGCTGACAACTGCGCGCGACTCGATGACTGATCGTCGCCGCCGCGGCAGTGCCCGGCGACCCACCCGCACGGGTACGGCGGTGCGGCCCGACGACCGACGCGCACGGGTACGGCGGTGCAGCCGGGCGACCGACGCGCACGGGTACGGCGGTGCAGCCGGGCGACCGACGCGCACGGGTACGGCGGTGCAGCCCGACGACCGACGCGCACGGGTGCGGCGGTGCGGCCGGGTGACCGACGCGCACGGGTAGGGCGGTGCGGCCCGAATGCGGCCCAGGATCGACGGCTGCGGCTGCGACTGCGTCACAATAGTGTTTGTGTTGCGATGGTGTGTGAGACACAGTATTGTTCCTGGCATGACAATCGATGCGACGCTCTCCGGGCATCTGCAGGAGCTGCGGCGTGGGACGGTCGTTGTTGCCAGCCTCACCGTCCTGCGGGAGCCGGGGTATGGGTATTCGCTGCTGGAGACCCTGAGTGCGGCCGGGTTCGAGGTGGAGGCGAACACGCTCTACCCGCTGCTGCGGCGTCTGGAGACGCAAGGGCTGCTGACCAGTGAGTGGAACACCGATGAGGCCCGGCCACGGAAGTTCTACCGGACCACGCCTCAGGGGGACGCGATCGCCAGTGCGCTCCGTGGCGAGTGGGCTCGGCTCGACCAGGCGATCGGTGACCTGGGCGAGGTCGACGTGAGTGACGGGTCCGGGTGAGGGCCGGTGGCTACGGCACGAGCGATACGAGCCGCACAACCGACACCAGCGGCACAAGCAATACAGGCGGCACAGGCGGCACGACCAGTGAGGGGACCCCTGTCATGACGACGATCATCGACCGATATGTCTACACCGTGCTGCGGCGGGTTCCGGAGGGGCAGCGTTCCGACATCGAGCGGGAGCTGCGCACCTCCATCGAGGACGCGGTGGACGCGCGGGTCGACGGTGGACAGGAGCGGGCGGCGGCCGTCGAGGGGACTCTGCTGGAGCTGGGGGATCCGGATCGGCTGGCGGACGGGTACGCGGGGCGGCCCCGCTATCTGATCGGGCCGGAGTTCTACCCGATCTGGCGCCGGCTGCTGATGCTGATGGTGTCGACGGTTCTGCCGATCGCGGTGGTCGTCTCGGTGGCGATCCGGGTGCTGCAGGGCGCGACGTTCGGGGAGGTGGTCGGGGCCGCCGTCGGGTCGGCTCTCAACGTGGGCGCGCATCTGCTGTTCTGGACCACGCTGACGTTCGCACTGCTGGACCGGAGCGGGGTCGGGCGCAACGAGCTGCACGGGCGGCCGTGGACGCCGGCCGACCTGCCGCGGTACGAGCCGGGGTTCATGACTCCGGGGCAGCTCGCGGTGGCCGTGTCGTGGCCGGTGCTGCTGATCGTCGCCCTGGTGTCGCAGCAGTTCGCGTTCACGGTCGAGCCGGTGTTGGATCCGGCGAACTGGGCGTTCTGGTGGCCGTACGTAATCGTGGTTTTGATTCTTGAGGGTCTGTATGCGGTCTGGCTGTTCCGGCGGGGCGCCTGGGGGCACCCGGTGACCGCTGTGAACGCGGTGCTCGCGGTGCTGTTCGCCGGGCCGCTGGTGTGGCTGGCGGCGACCGGGCGGCTGTTCAACCCGGAGTTCGTCGCGACGCTGGACTGGGGCACCGCCGATCCGCTGCGCTGGCTGACCGTCGTCACCATCGTCGGCATCGTCGGCACCGCGCTGTGGGATGTGTTCGAGACGGCGCTGCGGACCGAGCGGGCCCGGCGTGGGCTGGCGACGCCGGTGCCGGGTTCCGGGCGGGAGTACAGCGCACCGCTGTCCTGACAGACGGGGGCCAGGGCGAGGCGAGTGGGCCGGAGAAACAGGCCGGCGAAGGTCTCAGCTCGGGGTGGGGGATGCCGATTCTCGCGGCACTGCCGAAGAAAGCGCTGCTGGAAAGCACAGTCGGAAGCACGGCTGGAAAGCACGGCTGACGAGCGCGACGACGGCAGTACCGGAGAACAGGCCTGGCAGGATGCCGGGCCGGATGGTCCGGAGACCGCACACGGACGAGCGGGAAGGACGAATCCCCCATGAGCAGAGTGGACCAGTTGGCGGTTCCCGAGCGGGAGGACCGGTGGAAACCGTCCAACCCGCTGCTGGAGAGCGTGATCAGGAAGTACATCGACGAGGCACGGCGAGAGGTCTGTGACACCACCGGCAGCTCCGCGACCCTGGCGGCCGGCGGCATGGTGCTGGTGACGTTCGGGATCATCCTGGCGGTGGGCACCGGTGAGCCGTTCCTCGCCATCATGGTGATGGCGGTCCTGGCGCTGGGCGGGCTGGCCTACACCGGGGTTCAGGCGCCGCCGCTGCGGGTGGACCCGCTGCAGATCCTGGCGCCGATGGGCGGGCCGGGCAACCTGCCGGCCGGCTACCTGGTGCACCCGCTGGCCTGGCAGTCGGGCCTCCCGGAATATCTGGTGGGCGTCCCGGAGCGGCGGCTGCGGATCGCGATCATGCTGTGCCGGGAGCACCCGGGCGCGGTGACCGATCTGCTGCGGCTGATCGAGCGGGCCGAGCGGCACGTGGCCGAGCACAAGCCGGGCCGGGACTTCAGCCCGGAGGGCCGGATGCACGAGGTGCAGAAGTTCGCCACCCGGATGGTCGAGCAGCAGGTCCGGCACGTGCCGGCGCTGACGCGCAGCTGATCACGGGGGCTGTGCTGTCCGCCAGTTACCGGTGTGTGAGCCAGACTCGGCGGGAAGAGGCCATGATGATGTCCATGATCACGACATGCGGGCGGTAACCGGTCGGATGGAACTCACACCGGGGCAGCAGGAGAGGATCCGCGCCCTTCTCGAGGAGGCGCTGCGGGAGGCCGGCCGCAGCGCTCTCGAACGGCACGACGCGGCGGCGGTCAGCGAGTTCGTCGCCGGCCGCCGCCGGGCGCTGGAGCGGATGTCACCCGGCGCCGCGCACGATCCCCAGGACGTGCTGGACCAGGACGGAGAGGGCGGCGGGGTCGGCGAGCAGGGCTGACACCCGCTCGTCGGGGGCCGGGCCGCCCCCGGGACCGTGGTCGATCTCGTCGGCGCCGGTGCCACCCAGGAAGAGGGTGGTGAGCACGTCGACGACGGTGAGCGTGGGGTCGTCGCCGCGGCGCAGCCGGTCGCGCAGGGCCAGGACGGCGATGCCGGCCAGGTCGGCGATCCGCGTCTCGACGACCTGGGCCGGATCGGTGGCGAGCAGCGGCCGGGGGTCACCGGCCCGCTCGCCGGGCGAGCCGCCGACCGGCGCGGTCTTGCGGCCGAGTGGCCGCTCGATGTTCCGCTCGAACCAGTCGGGGCGCCGCCGCATCACCGCGAGCACCCGGTCCACGTCGGCCCGCACCCGGGCGGGTGTGCTGCCCCGGTGGTCGCCGGTGAAGTCGGCCCGGTCACGGGTCCAGCTGTCCACCGGCCATTCGGTGGCGCCGACCCCGGCGGGCAGGCCCACCCAGGTCAAGATCTTCAGCGCCAGCTCCTCCAGCCACGGGTCGCCGAGGCCCTCGGCGAGGGCCCGGGTCATCCGCGGCCGCTGCTGGGCGCCCTGTTCGCCGCGCCGCCGGCGGTGGCCGTCGATGGCGGCGTTCTGGGCGCGCCGGGCGATCCAGCCCTCCAGATCGCTGATCGGTGTGGTGGCGGCCATCAGGTGGTCGATGACCGCTTCGAGATCGTCCTGGAAGCCGTCGAGGCAGGTGTCCTCCATCGAGTGCAGGCCGTGCCCGCAGGCGTTGTGGCCGCGGTTGCGGGCGACCCGGCGGGTGATCACGTCGTACACGATCGGGTATGCCACCTCGAAGGCGGCGGGGAGCAGACCGCGCCGCTCCTCGGCACTGAGCGCCCCGAGCAGCCCCCTCGCCGCCAGGTGACGCAGACGGGACCGGTCGGCGACCGCGCCGTCCCGCTGGCGCGGGATCCGTGGCCGCATCGCCGGTCCGGTGTTGGACCGTCCATGAGTGGGTGACGACACCTGATCGTCACTTTCAGTAACCCCATCCCCCCAGATCATCGACCCATCCTGGCGTGTGCCAATTCCGGATTGCGGCCCCTCAGTGGCCATGTTTCTGGCCGCCACGGTGGCCAGCCCGACGATGACAATCCGTAGTTTTCCGGAGTTGAGAGGACCGCGGGTGTGCTGGCCGACACAAATATGCACTACGGTCTGTCTGTTGTATAGCGACGGAACGTAGGACGAGGATCCCCCGATGCCCGACTCCGATCTGTACGAGGAGCTGAAGAAGCTCCGCCGAGGGCGGGGTGTCGACCGCCGTGACCTCGGCAGATACATCGGCCCGGAGATCCGCCGCCGCTGCCGCCTGGCCGCCGGGGAGAAGGAGATCCGGATCCGGCCGGCGGTGGTCGCGATGCTCGCCGATCTGACCGCCGGGCTCGCTCCCGATCTGCAGCGGGCGGCCCAGCTGGCGTTCGGGCTGGACCGGGATTTCCGGCTGGCCACCCTCGCCGACCGGGAGAGCCGTCTGGCCGATCTGCAACGGGTGTCGGTGCGGACCGCCCGGCGCCGGATGAACGACGCCCTCGCCGCGATGGCCCTGGCCGGTGACGACGCTCCGGAGCCGGCCGAGGGCCCGGCGGCCGGTTCGGGCTGGCGGGTGTCGTCGCTGCGGGCACTGTTCCGGCTGGACACCGGGACCCCCGAGTTGTACGAGATGCGCACGGTCACGGCCACCCGGGAGATCGACGAGATCACCATCCGGATCGGTCTGCCGGAGGCCCCGGCCGGGGTCGGCCCGCCGGAGGTGGACGTGCTGTTCGGCGCGCGGATCCGGGCGGTCGAGCACCGGGACGGCGGGAACAGCCAGAAGGTGGTGCTGGAGCTGCCGGAGCGGATGTTCCCCGGCGACGAGCACGAGCTGTGGCTGCGGGTGGTGCTGCCGCCGGGCCAGCCGACCTGGTCGCACTACGCGATCGTCCCGCTGGACCCGTGCGAGTCGGGGATGGTGCGGGTCCGGTTCGGGGCCGAGCCACCCAAGGAGGTGTGGCTGATCGACGAGGTGCCGTACCCGGATCTGGGTGAGCGCCCGGACGGCCGGCAGGTGCTCGAACCGTCCGCGCTGGGCGAGGTGGTCCGCGAGTTCCACGGGCTGCGTGAGGGCTACGGCTACGGCGTGGCCTGGACCGGACTGTCCGTCAGTTCCGGGCATGTGGAGCGATGAGGAGCTGACCGGCGACGAGGTGCTCGGTCATCACGTGCTGGCCCCGGCCGATGGTCGCGGCGGCCCGGACGGCGGCTGGAGCGGCGGCGTCCGGTGCGGTCACCCGCTGATCTACCCGGTGCCGGCGGCGGATCTGCCGGCCCCGTTGCGGGCCCGCGCCGGGGCCGGCACCCACCGGCATGTCGGCGCCCTGTTCGCCTTCGACCTGGATCCGCTGGATCCGGGCCGGCGTTACACCGCCGCCCGGTTCACCGTCACCCTGACCGGGGCCGGGCACCGGGCGGTCCGGGTGGACTCCGGCGGTGACGAGTTCGGCCTGCTGCCGTCCGGCCCGGCGTCCCCGGTGGCCGCGCTGGCCACCGCGGCGGCCCGGCCCGGGCTGCTGGCCCGGCTGGCCGGGCGCCGGGACTCGCCGCGGGTGTGGACGACGGGTGTGCAGACCCCGTCGTTCGGCTGGGGGTTCGAGGATCCGCGCGGCCGTCTGGTGCTGCCCCGGACGTATGCCATGCACGCCCTGCTGGAGATCCCGGCCACCGCCACCGAGGTGGCCGGGCGGCTGGCGGTGCGGGTGGAGACGTCCGGCGCCCGGGGCCGGCAGGCGGCCGAGCTGTCCGAGGGGGCCGGGTTCACCGAGCCGGTCCGCCCGGCCGCCACCCCGGCCGGCGCGGCGGTGCGGTTGTGCATGGCCGCCGACGTGGTCGGCTACAGCCGGCGCGGCAGTGCCGAGACCGAGCTGCTGCAGCACGATCTGGTGGAGGTGCTGGGCCGGGCCCGCCGGGCGGCCGGGATCGGCGACGGCCTGGTCAGCCCGCAGCCGCAGGGCGACGGCCAGTTCACCGTGCTGCCGGTCGGCATCGACGAGGCCGCGGTGATCCCGGCGCTGCTGCGGGAGCTGGGTGAGCGGCTGGCCGAGCGGGACCGGGACCGCCCGCCCCAGGAGTCGATGCGGCTGCGGGTGGCGCTGCACCGGGGCCTGGTGAAGGAGAGCGTGAACGGCTGGGTCGGCACCGCGGCGATCGCCGTGCACCGGCTGCTGGACAGCCCTCCGCTGCGGGCCGCGGTCAGCGACAACCCGGCCGCGGTGTACGCGCTGGGCGTCCCGGACGTGCTCTACCGGGATGTGATCGTGCACGCCGTGCAGCCGCCGGTGGCGGCCGACTTCCGGGAGATGACCGTGGAGCTGCCGGAGAAGGACTTCGTCGAGCGCGGCTGGATCCACGTCGGCCCCGGAGTGCGGCGGTGACGGTGTTCGCCCTGCTCGTCGGGATCGACGAGTACCGGGCGGTCCCCGGCCTGCGCGGCTGTGTCAACGACGTGGAGGCGGTCGCCGCCCATCTGAACGCCACCGTGGAACACGTGTCCGCGCTGGTCCTGACGAACGGCCGGGCCACCCGGGCGGCGATCGTCGCCGCGATCCGGGAGCACCTGGGCCGGGCCGGGCGGCACGACACCGCACTGTTCTGGTTCAGCGGCCACGGCTCGGACGCGGACGCCCCGGACTGGGTGGGCGGGCTGGAACCGGCCCGGCGGGTGCAGACGCTGGTCTGCGCGGACAGCCGGGCCGGTGGGGTGCCGGATCTATGGGACAAGGAGCTGGCGGTGCTGCTCGACGAGGTGGCCGCGCGCGGTCCGCACGTCACGGTGGTGCTGGACAGCTGCCACTCCGACGGGGCCAGCCGCGGTCCCCGGCTGCCGCCGACCGCGCTGACCCGGGCGGTGGGCGAGGCCGGTGCGCGCGATCCGGGCTCGTTCCTGCCCGGCACGATCGAGCGGGCGGCGGCCGTACCGCCGATGGGGTGGGTGGAACTGGCCGCCTGCCACTCGTTCGAGACGGCGCGGGAGATGCTCGTCGACGGCCGGGTCCGGCACGGGGTGTTCACCTGGTCGCTGCTGCGGGCGCTGCGCCGGCTGGGGGCGGCGGCGAGCTACGCGGCGCTGCTGGACGCGGCGCGCACCGAGGTGGACCGGTACAGCTTCCAGTCCCCGCAGGCCCGGCCGCGGGACTCGCCCCGGCTGGACGAGACCTTCCTGGGCGCCGGTCCGGCCCGGCGTGACGGCGACGGGATCCGGATGCGGTACACCGGGGAGGGCTGGACGATCGACGCCGGTGCGGTGCACGGCGTGCCACCGGGCGACGGGGCCCGGGTCGGCGTGCACGGCGAGGCCGCCGGGCGGGAGGCCGAGATCATCGCGGTACGGCCGGAGCAGAGCCTGGTCGAGCCGGTGTCCCCGTGGTGGCCGGACCGGGACGAACAGTTCCGGGTGGTGCTGACGTCGGTGCCGCTGCCGCCGGCCACGGTGGCGCTGACCGTGGCCGATCCCGGGCTGCGGGACACGCTGAGCACGGCGATCGCCGCCTCGCCGCTGCTGCGGCCGATGCCCGCGGACGGCACCGGCGTCCCCGGCCTGTGGGTGACCGCGGCGCACGGCCGGCTGGAGATCGCCGACCAGCACGGTGACCTGCTGGAGGAGCGGGAGCTCCGCGGCCGGTACGCGGTCACCGAGGCGGTCGTCTGCCTGGAGCACATCGCCCGCTGGCGGCGGACCTGGGAGCTGACCAACGAGACGTCCCGGCTGCGGGCGCCGGTCGGCATCGAGATCGTGGACGCCGGGACCGGGCTTGCGCTGGCCCCCGACGACCGGGGCGAGTATGTCGCCCGCTACCGGCCGGGCGGGCACCTGTGGGAGCCGCCGCGGGTGCGGATGCGGCTGCGCAACCACAGTGGTCTCGCGCTCTGGTGTGTACTGCTCGACCTGACCGCCCGCTTCCAGGTGCACTCGGACCTGTTCCCGGGGGATTTCCTCGCGCCCGGCGCCACCGCGGACTGCCTGGACGGGCGCGTGATCTCCGCGTCCCTGCCGCCCGGCTCCCGGATCGAGCCGGGCGCGTCCACCCGGGACCGGCTCAAGCTGGTCGTGGCCGAGCAGCAGTTCAGTGCCCGCCCGTTCCACCAGCCGCGGCTGGGCCGGCGGCCGGGAGCCGAGCGCGGGTTCCCGGGCTCGGCCCCGCACCGGGACCTGACCGACGCCGACCTGCCCACCGGGTACGACTGGACCACGGGCGAGGCGGTGTTCCGTACCGAGGTCCCGCTCTAGGTCCTCGTTCGTGTGCCGAGCTGTGGCTCGATTCGAGCCACAGCTCGGCACACAGAGGCTAGATCCACTCGGCCTTGTCGGTGAGGGCGCGCAGTCCGGCCGCGTCCAGCACGGTGATCCGGCGGTACCCGGTCCTGACCAGGCCGGCCCGGCGCAGGTCGCGCAGCGCCCGCTGGACGGTGTCCTCGCGGGCGCCGATCAGCGACGCCAGCTCGGTCTGGCTCAGCACGACCCGGATCAGCAGGCCGTCGCCGACCGCCTCGCCGCAGCTGGTGGCGATGTCGAGCAGCACCCGGCCGAGCCGCACCTGCACCGGGAACGCGGTGAACTCGGTGCGCCGCCGGTTGGCCCACAGCAGCCGCCTGCTGACCGCGACGGTGAGCTGGGCGGACACCTGCGGATGGACGCTCAGGAAGCGCAGGAAGGCGGCCTGCCGGATCACCGTGGAGACCACGTCGCCGCAGGTGGTGACGGTGGCGATGCGGCCGTTGCCGGTGAACGCGCCGTGCTCGCCGACCAGGTCGCCGGGCAGCCGGATGGCGAGCAGCCGGGAGGTGCCGCCGACCGTGGTGGTCACCTTGACGTGGCCCTGCCGGATCACCTCGACCTGGGTGTCCTGGCGTCCCTCGACGAGCAGGTGCCGGCCGCCGGGCACCTTGCGGGTGGTGCCGAGTGCCAGCAGCTCCTCCCGTTCGGCGTCGCTGAGCAGGGTCAGGAAGGAACCCGGAGCCCAGGCCGGCTCACCCGCACGCACCATGTCCCCATTGGACCGTCCCGGAGGCGGAGAGCGCAATCGATGATCCGGAATGCCCGAACTCGGAGAAATCCGGATTCGGTACGGCCGGGATGCGATCGGATCGGGTCATGGAATCACACCGGTAGCACTTCATCAGTCCCGTTCCCCAACCATCTCCAGGACCGCCGTCACGATCCGGTCGATCCGGGCCGGCTCGGTGAGCCCGCCGATGATCCCGTCCAGCGGGTCGGCCACCACGTGCGGCATCTGGTCGAGGGTCCCGGAGAAGGCCCCGCCGAAGATGGTCCGGATCACCTCCACCACCACCGTCTCCGGCGGCTCCCCGCGGCGGACCCGGGCGGCGATCGCCCGGACCGCGGCGCCGGCCAGATCGGACAGCTCGGCGTCGGCCCGGTCCGCGGCGGCGGCCGGTGGCGGCGGCACCAGCGGCTCGCCGTAGATGTCGGTGGCCATCGCGACCATCGGCGGCCGTTTGGCGCCGAGCGGGCGCTCCACGTACGACTCGTACCATCGCGGGCGCCCGCGCATCACCGCCAGCACCTGTTCGATCTCGCGGCTGACGGTGGCCGGGTCGCTGCCCGCCCAGTCGCCGGTGACCAGGCCGCGTTTCTGCGCCCAGGAGTCGGCCGGCCACAGCTGCTCGCCGGCCGTGCCGGTGGTGCCGACCCAGGTCAGGATGTCGGTGGCGAGCGCGGTCAGCCACGGGTCCCGGCCCAGCCCGGTGGCCAGCCAGCCGGGCAGCCGGGGCCGTTGCAGGGCGCCGCGCTCGCCGCGGCGGCGGCGGTGGGCGTTCACGGTGGCCGCGTTGAGCCGGGTGGTGATCCAGGCCTCCAGCTGCCGGATCGGCTGCCGGGCGTGGCTGAGCAGGTCGTCGACGACCGCCTCGACGTCGTCGTGGAACCGGTCCAGGCATTCGTCGGCCAGGCTGCCGACCCCGGTGGCGCAGACCGTGTGCCCGCGCTGCCGCTCGAACCGGCAGGTGACCCGGGTGAACACGATCGGCCACACCAGCTCGTAGGCGGCGGCGACCAGGCCGATGCGCTCCGGGCCGCCCGCCGCCGAGGCGAGCCGGCCTTCGGCGGCGAGGTCACGCAGCAGCGACAGGCCACCGGATCGCGCCACCGGGCTGAGCGAGATGACCACCGGGGACTCCTTCGACGTACCGTGGCCGGGCTTCGGTGGTTGAAGCTTGCTCTTGGCGGGCCTCCGCCGGGGAGACGCCGGGCGCAGGCCGGACCGTCCGAGGAGCGATTCGGCATGATCGGCGGAGAGCGTCCCGGTGGACAGTCGACCCATTCCGGCTATCGGCCGGTGATCGTCCGTCAGATACCGGCGTGAATACGAGGTTCGTTCTCGCGCTGGTCCTGCCGGCCGTCCTCCTGCCCGCACCGGCGCACGCGGCGCCGGCCCCGACGCTGGATCAGATCTACACCGCCCTGAACGTCGACACCGTGCCGTCCGACCACGTGCTGCTGGTGGACGTGTCCGGTGCGGTGGACGGCGACCGGTACCCCGCGGTGCGCCGGAACGTGACCGCCTATCTGGACGCCCTGTCCCCGGACGACTTCGTCACGCTGATCCCGTTCGACGGCACGGCGCGGGCCACCACCCGGCAGGTCGGCCGGACACCGGAGACGGCCGGCACCGGGCTGCCGGCCACGGCGGGCGGCCCGCACACCGACATCGGCGCGGCGTTGCGCGCGGCGATCCGGGCGCTCGGCCGGCCCGGCGCTCCCCCGCTGGCCACCGTGGTGCTGCTGACCGGTGGCCCACACGCGCCGGGGCCGGGCAGCGCCTTCCCGCAAGCCCGCGGGGAGGCCTGGGACACCCTCACCGAGCAGGCCGCCGCCCTGGACAAGACGTCGCTGGCGGCGTACGCGGTGCCGCTGTCCGGCCGGGCCGGCGCCGCCCAGCTGACCAGGGTCTTCCCGGCCGCGGCGGTGCTGCCGGCCGCCGGTGAGCTGAGCGCGCGGCTGGCCCGGCCGGTCGCGGAGGCCCGCCTGGCCAAGGCCCGCGGCCTGCTGGCCGAGGAGATCACCCTGCCGGTCCGGGTCTCCTGGCCGGTCACCGCGCCCGGTCCGGGACGGACCACCGTGCCGGTACGGGTGGAGTCGCCGATGCCGCACGTGCCGCTGACCCTGGCCGACGTGGTGGTGACCGGGGACACCCCGGACGTGTCGGTGAGTGTGCCGGCCGGGCCGGTCGAGCTGCCCCCGGGCCGGGAGATCACCCTGCCGGTGCGGGTCGACTGGGATCCCGGGCCGGTCTCGTTCGCCCCGCGCCGGATCGTGCGGGACCGGGTCACGCTGCGGCTGTCCGCGACGGTGACCTCAGCCTGGTCCCCGGTGCTGACCGGCGCGCTCGGCCTGACCCCACGGTTCGCGCTGGCCGGCGCCCCGGCGGAACGGGACCTGTCGGCCCAGCGCGGCAGCCTGTGGCGGTGGATCGCGGTCGCCGTCGGGTTGCTGCTGCTCACCGGGCTGGTGCTGGGCCGGCGGTTCGGTCAGCGGGGGTCGTCGTAGCCCTCGTCGGCGCGTTCCCGGCGCAGGTACGCCTCGGCCCGCCGCGCCTGCGGACCGGTCTCGGCGGCCAGTCCCGCGTACATGCCGGCGATCTGCTCGTGGGAGCGGCCGGGCGGCAGCAGCGGGACCGCCGGGTCGACCGCCGCCTCGATCACCACCGGCCGGTCCGCGGCCAGCGCCTCGTCCCATGCCTTGCCGGCCGCGTCCGGCTCGGTGACCCGGATGCCGCGCAGGCCGAGGAGTTCGGCGTACCCGGCGTAGGGCACCGCGGGCAGGTCCTGGGAGGCGGGGAAACGGGGCTCGCCCTCGGTCTCGCGCTGCTCCCAGCTCACCTCGGCCAGATCCCGGTTGTCCAGCACGCAGATCACGAACCTCGGGTCGGCCCAGTCCCGCCACCGGGCGGCCACCGTGACCAGCTCGGCGAGCCCGGTCATCTGCATGGCCCCGTCCCCGGTGAGCACCACGACCGGCCGGTCCGGGGCGGCGAGCTTGGCGGCCAGCCCGTACGGCAGCCCGCATCCCATCGACGCGAGGGTGCTGGACAGGTGGGCCGGCACGGTCTCCGGCAGGCGCAGGTGCCGGGCGTACCAGTAGACGACCGAGCCGACGTCCACGGCCACCCGCGCGCCGGCCGGCAGCCGTTCGGACAGCGACCGGACCACGTGCTGCGGGTTGACCGGTTCGGCGGCCGCGGCGGCCCGTGCCCCGGCGATCTCGTGCCACCGGCGGACCGACCCGGCCACCCGGTCCGCCCAGGCGCCCGGCGCACGCTTCGGGATCAGGGCGAGCAGGGCGCGGACCGTCTCGGCGGCGTCCCCGAGCAGTGGCACCTCGACCGGGTAGCGGATGCCGAGGCGCCGCCCGTCGACGTCGATCTGCACGGCCCGCGCCTGGCCCGGCGCCGGGTAGAACTCGGTCCACGGATCGTTGGTGCCGATCAGCAGCAGCGTGTCGCAGTGCCGCATCAGCTCCTCGCTGGCCGTCGTGCCGAGATGCCCCATCACCCCGGTGTGGTACGGCAGACCCTCGTCCAGCACCGGTTTGCCCAGCAGTGAGGCGGTCACTCCGGCGCCGAGGCGTTCGGCCAGCTCACGGATCTCGGCGCGGGCGCCGTACGCCCCCTGCCCCACCATGATCGCCACCCGCTCGCCGGAGGTGAGCAGATCGGCCGCGGCCCGCAGGTCCTCCTCCCGGGGGATCACCCGGGCCGGGCGCAGCCCCGGGCTGGTCACCAGGACACCGTGCTCGTGCGCCGACGGGTCCGGCGCCGGGGCGGCCTGCACGTCGTGCGGCAGGATCACGCAGGTCGGGCTCCGGGTCGCCACCGCGGTCCGGAACGCCCGGTCGAGCAGCATCGGCACCTGCTCGGCGGTGGCGGCGGACTGCACGAACTGGGCGCACACGTCGCCGAAGAGCCGGACCAGGTCGATCTCCTGCTGGTAGGCGCTGCCCAGCACGCTGGTGACCTGCTGGCCGACCACCGCGACCACCGGCTGCGAGTCGAGCCGGGCGTCGTAGAGCCCGTTGAGCAGGTGCACCGCGCCCGGCCCCTGGGTGGACAGGCAGACGCCGGTGCCGCCGGTGTACTTGGCGTGCCCGACCGCCATGAACGCGGCCGTCTCCTCGTGCCGGGCCTGCACGAAGGCCGGCTCACCGGCCCGGCGCAGCGCCCCGATCACCGGGTCGATGCCGTCGCCGGAGTACCCGAAGACCCGGTCCACGCCCCACGCCGAGAGCCGTTCCACCACCACGTCCGCAACCGTTCGCCGCTCCATGGGGTGCTGCGTGCCCGCGCTCGGGGTGGTCAAACGGGATGGGCCGGAACCGGCTGGTCCACACCGGCGCGGTCCAGGCGGTCCAGCAGCCAGGCGGTCATCGCCTCGGGCGGCTGCGGGCGGGCGATGCCGAACCCCTGGGCCAGGTCGCAGCCGTACGACCGGAGCCGCTCGAAGATCTCCTGATCCTCCACTCCCTCGGCGACGATCCGCATGCCGAGGGAGTGGGCCAGGCCGACGGTGCTCCGCACGATCGCGGCACTGCGCGGGTCGGTGCCGCAGCGCATCACGAAACTCCGGTCCAGTTTCAGGTCGTCGACCGGCAGCACCTGCAGATAGGCGAGGCTGGAGTACCCGGTGCCGTAGTCGTCGACGGCGATCCGCAGGCCCATGTCCCGCAGCCGGCCCAGCTGGGTGAGCGCGGTGTCGGCGTCGGTCATCAGCACACTCTCGGTCACCTCCAGCTCGATCGCCGTGATCGGCAGGCCGTGCCGCAGCAGCAGCGCCGACACCTGGTCCGGGAAACACTCGTCCCGCAGGTTCGACACCGACAGGTTGACCGCCACCGGCACCACCAGGCCCCGGTCGTGCCAGATCCGGCTCTGCCGGCAGGCCAGCTCCAGCACCTCCGCGGTGATCCGGCCCATCAGGTCGGCGCTCTCCGCGGTGTAGAGGAACGAATCCGGGTAGATCAGCCCGCGCTCCGGATGCTGCCAGCGGACCAGCGCCTCCATCCCGGCCACCCGGGCGCCGTCGTCCACCGTCACCTTCGGCTGGTAGTGCAGCACCAGCTCGTCCCGGTCCAGGCCGGTGCGCAACTCCTCCAGCATGGTGAGCCGGGCCTTCGCGTGATCGTCCAGGCCGGTCGCGAACACCGGGCCGGCGCCGTGGCCGTTCTTCGCCGCGTACATCGCCACGTCGGCGCGGCGCAGCAGGGTGGACCGGTCGGCGCCGTCGTCCGGGTACACCGCGATGCCGATGCTGGCGTCCACGTGCAGATCGACCTCCGGCAGCACGAACGGCTCCCGCAGCGTCCGCAGCACCCCGGCCACGATCCGGGCCGCGTCCTGGCCGCCCGACCCCGGCATGACCAGCCCGAACTCGTCGCCGCCCAGCCGGGCCAGCAGCACCCCGGCGCCGAGCGACTCCCGCAGCCGGGCGCCGACCAGCCGCAGCAGGCTGTCCCCGACGTCGTGGCCGAAGCTGTCGTTGACCTCCTTGAACCGGTCCAGATCGAGGTACGCGACGGCCAGCCGGGCGCCCGGCCCGGACTCGGCCAGCTCCGATTCCAGCCGTTCGATGAACGACCGGCGGTTGGCCAGGCCGGTCAGCTCGTCGGTCCGGGCCTGCCGCCGGGCGGCGCCCAGAGCCTCCGCGGTACGCACACTGGCCAGCATCCGCACGATCGCCGCGGTCACCGCCGTCGCCGCCAGCACACTCGTGATCCGGTCCACGTCGTGCGCGGTCAGCGCCGCCCACATCAGCACACCCAGGCAGACCACCGCCAGACCGGCCGGCACCGCGGTGCTCAGCCAGATGTCCGGCCGCCCGGACCGGGCCCCGGTCAGCGGCTGGCCGGCGGCCAGCGCCAGCAGTGCCAGCCCGGCGATCCACAGCGCGTCCAGCGTCGACGGCACCGGATCCAGGCCCTGCCAGAGCATCACCATGCTGGCCGTGTCCAAGGCCGCGAACAGCCCCATCCCGCCGATCAGCAGCACCGTCGCCCGGTCCGCCCGCCAGCCGCACAACGCCCAGGCACCGAGCAGGCAGCCGGTCACCGCGATGTCGCTGAGCGGGTAGGCGGCGTTGACGATCACCCCGAGCACGGTGCTGTGCGCGGCCGGTTCCACCGCGGCCAGCACCGGGATCGACACCAGCGCGGACACCGCGGTCGTGGCGATCATCCCGTCCAGCCCGGCCGGCACGCTCATCGCCGGCAGCCGGTGCCGCAGGAACAGCACCAGGGCGATCGCGAACGCCGGATAGAACGCCAGCCACAGCGCGTCCGCCGGGGTGACCAGCGGTTCCGGGTCGAGCGGGCGGACCAGGGCGTACCAGTACACGTTGCCCGCGCCGTAGGAGAGCATCCCGGCGGCGAGGAAACCCCAGGCCAGCCGGACCGGGCGGGGGGACCGGCGGGCACGGGCCGCGGTGATCAGGCCGGGCAGCAGGTAACAGACGTTGTGGAGCAGCCCGGCGAACATCGTCCCGCCGACCGCCGAACCCAGATCGGTGAGCACGCACACCACCGTCTGGACGGCGAGGAGGGCGGCCAGCAGCCACCACGCCGCTCGCTCGCGGCGCGTCATCCCCGCGAGAAGAGAACCGGCCCCCACCTCCGACCTATCGGAGCCGCCCAGCCGATCTTGAGCGGATGGCCCCGGCTCCCTTCCACCGCGTGCCGCGTTCCGGCGCGGTCCGCACCACAGCGCGGCACGCTGACCGCGAAACTAGCACGCGTGGCCACCCACGGTCCGCACCGCACCGCAACGCGGCACGCGGACCCGGCCCAGCGTGGGCGCGGGGCGTGTGGTTACTTCCGGCGCGATTCGCGCCGGAAGTCGGCACGCGGGGTTGATCTCGGGCGGCACGGGCCGGGTGTCGCGGGGCGGACCACCACGTCCAGCTGTTGGTGAGCCGGCAGCCGGGTGCCCAGGGAGGCCATGTGCAGGGCGGCCACCACCTCGGCCGTCTCGCCGCCGGGCAGGGTGATCCGGGAACCCGGGGGCGCGACCGTGTCCGGTGGGCACAGCACCGTGGTGCCCGCGTCATGCCGTGCGATCACACACGGGCCGATCGGAACCGGGCGCCGGCCGGGCGCCTCCACCCGCAGCGAGCACGGCTCCTCGACGTGGTTCAGGGCGAAT
The DNA here is from genome assembly GCF_050589265.1 of Actinoplanes sp. G11-F43. NCBI lineage: Bacteria > Bacillati > Actinomycetota > Actinomycetes > Micromonosporales > Micromonosporaceae > Actinoplanes > Actinoplanes sp. G11-F43. The sequence continues at coordinate 150,334 of NZ_JBNZCE010000020.1, read as the reverse complement.
TCGAGCCAGTTCACGCCCCAAGATTGCCCCGTGCCCGGCGGTTCAATCGTCATGGCAGGATCGCCGGATGCCGTACCTGTCCGTTTCCGGCGGCCCACGACCGCACTACGACCAGGTCGGGGACGGCCCACCGCTGATCGTGCTGCCCGGCGGCCCCGGCATGGACGTGCGCTACCTGGGTGATCTCGGCGGTCTGTCGGCGACCCGGCGGCTGATCCGGCTCGACGCCCGGGGCGGGGGCCGTTCCGAGGTCCCGGCCGATCCGGCGGCGGTGTCGTTCCGCGCGCAGGCCGAGGACGTCGAGGCGCTGCGCCGGCATCTCGGGCTGGCGACGATCGATCTGCTGGCCCACTCGGCCGGGACGCTGACCGCCCAGGAGTACGCGGTGACCAGGCCCGCCCGGGTGCGCCGGCTGATTCTGGTCACCCCGATCGGGCGGGCCGGGCGCGACATCGACCCGGACGAGCTGGCGGAGATCCGGGGCCGCCGGTCCGGTGAACCCTGGTATCCGGCGGCCGCCGCCGCGCGGGGCCCGTTCGCGCAGGCGCTGACCGCGGCGTTCCACTGGCACCGGTGGACACCCGAACACCGGCGGGAGTACGTGCCCGCGCACGTCAACCCGCACCCCTGGTACCGGGAGGCGTTCTATGCCGGGCCGGCCACCCCGGGACCGGTGCGGGCGCCGGTCCTGGTGCTGGCCGGCGCCTCGGACGGGATGATCGGCACCGCGGGGGCCCGGGCGGTGGCCGCCGCCCACCCGGACACCCGGCTGACGGTGATGACGGAGTCCGGGCACCGGCCGTGGACCGAGCAGCCCGCGCTGTTCCGCGAGCTGGTCGGCGGTTTCCTGGACGCCACCGGCCCCTGAGCCCGGCGCCGGGCACAGGACCGGCGCCGGCGGCGTGGGTCAGGAAGTGGCGGTGCGGTCCAGCTCGGCGAAGAGGCCCAGCCACAGTTCGCTGCGGGTCGGGAAGGCCGGGACCGCGTGCCGCAACCGGGACAGCGGCACCTCCCCGACGATCGCGATGGTGGCCGCGTGCAGGAAGTCGGCCACCTCGGCGCCGGTGACGGTGAACCCGGCCAGCACACCCCGGTCCTCGTCGACCAGGAACCGCGCGGTGCCGCCGGAGCCCCCGGTGAACGAGCCGCCCGCGTTGCCGTCGGTCGGCACGTCGACCGCCCGCACCCGCAGGCCGGCCGCCGCCGCGGTGGCGGTGGTGTGCCCGGCCGCCGCCACCTGCGGGTCGGTGAAGATCACCCGGGGGGCGCCGGGGCCGTCCGCCGGGTGCTCCGCCGCGATCGGCGTGCCCAGCACGTCGGCCGCCGCGACCAGCGCCTGGTACTTGGCCATGTGGGTGAACAGGGCCCGCCCGTTCAGGTCGCCGATCGCGTAGAGCCAGTCGCTGCCGGGCACCCGCATCCGCTCGTCCACCTTCACGAACCCGGACGTCTCCAGGCCCAGGTCCGCCGAGTTCGGCCGGCGGCCGGCCGCCACCAGCACCTCGGCCGCGGTGACCGTGTCGCCGCCTTCCAGGGTCACGGTCACCCGGCCGTCGTCGTCGCGCTGGACCCGCACCGCCCGCTGCCCCTGCCGGACGTCCACACCGCGGGCCCGCAGCGCGTCGCCGACCTGCTGCCCGGCGAAGTCCTCCTCCCGGGGCAGCAGCCCGCTGGCGCTCGCGATCAGGGTGACCCGGCTGCCCAGCGACTGCCAGGCCTGGCTCATCTCCACGCCGACCACACCGGCGCCGATCACGATCAGCGACTCGGGGACCTCCCCCGCGGTGGTCACCTCCCGGTTGGTCCACGGGCGGGCGCCGGCCAGCCCGTCGATGTCCGGGATCGCCGCGCTGGAGCCGCCGGCCAGGATCACCGCCCGCCGGACCTCGATGATCTCGTCGCCGACCGCCACCCGCCGGTCCCCGGCCAGGCGGCCCCGGCCCCGGATCAGGTGCACCCCACGGGACTCCAGCCAGGGCAGCTGGCCCGCGTCGTCGAGCCCGCCGATCAGCTCGTCCCGGTGCCGCAGCACGGCCGGCACGTCGAGCGGGCCGGTCACCGCACCGGCGACGCCGGCGGTCCGCTGCGCCTCGGCCAGCAAGGCGCCCGGCCGGAGCAGGGCCTTCGACGGGATGCACGCGTAGTACGAGCACTCCCCGCCGACCTTGTCCGCCTCCACGATCGCCACGTCCAGCCCGGCCTCGGCGAGCCGGCCGGCCGCCACCTCGCCGCCGGGTCCGGCCCCGATCACCACCACGTCGAAAGTTCGCATGGGGACATGCTGCCCGGTCCCGCTCCGCGGGGCGCACCCGAGCCGGTGGCCGAGGTCAGATCGTGTGCCGGTCAACGGCTCGATTCGAGCCGTTGACCGGCACACGAACCGGGACCACCGCATTCGCCCGGCGGTCGCCGGGCGGTCCGGGCCACCGCGGACGTCGCGCGGTGGTCACGGGACCGTTGGGTGTGGCGTACCGGAAAGGCTGTCAAACGGGCGCGGACCGTAACGTCGGCGGCAACATGAAGGTGACGGTCTCCTCGGTGACGCGGTGTTCGGTGACCCGGTCCGGGCGCAAGGCGGTGATCACCTCGTCGACCAGGTGCGGCGGTGCGGAGGCGCCGGCGGTCAGGCCCACCGTGGCCACGCCCTCCAGCCACTCCGGGCGGATCTCGCCGGCGTCCTCGATCAGGTGGGCGGGGGCGCCGTGGCGGCGGGCCACCTCGACCAGGCGGACCGAGTTGGACGAGTTCGCCGAGCCGACCACCAGGACCAGATCGCAGGCCTCGGCGATGGCGATCACCGCCTCCTGGCGGTTGGTGGTGGCGTAGCAGATGTCGTCGGGTCCGGAGATGCCGGGATACCGGGATTTCAGCGTGCCGATGATCTCGCGGGTCTCGTCGGCGGCGAGCGTGGTCTGGGTGAGGTAGGAGATCCGTTCGCCGGACACCTCCAGCGCACCGGCCGACGCCACGTCCTCGACCAGGTGGATGCCCGGCACCTGGCCGAGGGTGCCCTCCACCTCGTCGTGCCCGGCATGACCGATGAGCAGGACGGTGTCGCCGCGGTTCGCGAACCGGCGGGCCTCGGCGTGCACCTTGGCCACCAGTGGGCAGGTCGCGTCGATCACGTCGAGATTCCGGCGGGCGGCCTCGGCGCGGACCGCGGGGGCCACACCGTGGGCGGAGAAGACGACGACCGCGCCGTCCGGAACGGTGTCCAGTTCGTCGACGAAGATCACGCCACGGGCTTCCAGGCCGGCCACCACGTGGGCGTTGTGGACGATCTGGCGGCGCACGTAGACGGGTGGACCGTGCAGGCTCAGGGCCTGGTCGACCATGTCGACGGCGCGTTCGACTCCGGCGCAGAACGAGCGGGGAGCGGCGAGCAGGACTTCCATGATCTCGGAGCTTAGGTCGAAGACTTCAGTTATCTGCAAAAACCGGGAAACAAGGCTTGACCTGGGATAAAACGGGCTAGACGGAAGCCTCATTAAGGATGAAACGTGACTAGTTCAGTTAAGCCTGTTGAGACCAGAGAGCAACAGGACCACCAGCAACGGCAGAGCCTCAGCACCGCCGCCGCCCGGAACCTGGCGCACACCACCAAGTCCGTCCCGCAGATGCAGGAGATCTCCTCCCGGTGGCTGCTGCGCAAGCTGCCCTGGGTCCAGGTCGGCGGCGGCACCTACCGGGTGAACCGGCGGATGACCTACCGGCTCGGCGACGGCCGGCTCACCTTCACCAACACCGGCGCGGCCGTGCACGTCGTCCCGGCCGAACTGCGCGAGATCGCGGTGCTCGCCGGCATCGACGACGAAGAGCTGCTGGCCGGGATCGCCGACCGGTTCGTCCAGCGCGAGTACGAGCCCGGCCAGGTGATCGTCGAGTTCGGTTCGGTCGCCGAGAACCTGTACCTGATCGCGCACGGCAAGGTGGACAAGGTCGGGGTCGGCGCGTACGGCGACCCGGTCAGCATCGGGGTGCTCGCCGACGGCGAGAAGTTCGGTGAACGGGTGCTGGTCGCCGACGAGTCGATCTGGGAGTACACCGCCAAGGCGATGACCGCGGTGACCATGCTGGAACTGCCCCGCTCCGCCTTCTCCGAACTGGTCGAACGCAGCGAGACCCTGAGCCGGCACGTCGACGGGTTCCGGGACAAGAGCCGCAAGCCGCAGAACAAGCACGGCGAGGCGGAGATCGCGGTCGCCGCCGGGCACTCCGGTGAACCCGTCCTGGCCGGCACCTACGTCGACTACGAGACCAGTCCCCGCGAGTACGAGCTGAGCGTCGCGCAGACCGTCCTGCGCGTGCACACCCGGGTAGCCGACCTCTACAACGAGCCGATGAACCAGATGGAGCAGCAGCTCCGCCTGACCGTCGAGGCGCTGCGCGAACGCCAGGAGTACGAGCTCATCAACAACCGTGAGTTCGGCCTGCTGCACAACGCCGACCTGCGGCAGCGCATCCACACCCGGGGCGGCCCGCCCACCCCCGACGACTTCGACGAGCTGCTCAGCATGCGGCGCAGCACCGCGTTCTTCCTGGCCCACCCGCAGGCCATCGCCGCGTTCGGGCGGGAGTGCACCAAGCGGGGCATCTATCCGCCGACGGTCAGCATGGACGGCCACACCGTACCGTCCTGGCGGGGTGTGCCGATCCTGCCCAGCGGCAAGATCCCGATCAGCCACACGCACACCACGTCGATCATGGCGATGCGGATCGGTGAGTCGAACCAGGGTGTGATCGGGCTGCACCAGACCGGGATCCCGGACGAGTACCAGCCCGGACTCAACGTGCGGTTCATGGGCATCAGCGAGCAGGCGATCATGTCGTACCTGGTCAGCGCCTATTATTCGGCGGCGGTGCTGGTGCCGGACGCGCTCGGCATCCTCGATCACGTCGAGCTGTCGCACTGATGTCGGTCCTCGGTGATGTCCGGTTCGCGCCGCCGCCCGATCTGCGCAGTCTGGTGCCCGGGCTGGGGATGTCGGCATTGCGGGCGTTCCAGCCTCGACACCCCGATGATCAGCTCTTCTGCCCGGACGCGATCCGGGATGACCCCGGTCTCGGTGACCTGGTGGACGACATGGTGGTCGAGTGGGCACGACATGTCGGGATTTATGATGGCAGATTGGACAAGCTGCGGTCGTACGGGTTCGGCCGCTACATGATGCTCGCCCACCCGGCCTGCAACGACCCGGACCGGCTGCTGATGGCCACCAAATGCCTGGTCGCCGAATGGGCCACCGACGACTACTACGTCGACGAGATCGAACTGGGCGCCGACCCGCGCGTGGTGGGCTCCCGGCTGGCCCGGCTGCTGCACACCGTCGACCCGGCCCGGATGGTGCCGCGGTACGCCGCCGACATGGACGAATACCACCGGATGCAGCCGATCTCGGAGGCGTTCCGGTCGGCCGTCGAACACCTCACCCGCTACACCACCACCGCCCAGCTGGGCCGGTTCCAGCACCAGATGGCGATCCTCTTCCTGGCGTGGACGCAGGAGGCGGACTGGCACGTCAACCGGCGCAAGCCCCCGGTGTGGGAGTACCTGGTGCAGCGGCACCTCAACAGCTACCTGCCGCCGATGATCCTGATCGACGTGCTGGCCGGCTACGAGCTGCCGGCGCACGAGTTCTACCACCCGGAGGTACGCCGGGCCTTCACCACCGCCGGCAACGCCGCCGTGCTCGTCAACGACCTGCACTCCGGCCCGGCCGAATCGGACGACGACCACAACCTGCCCCGGGTGCTCGCCCGGGAGGAGGGCCTGACCCACGAACAGGCCGTCGCCAAGACCGTCGAGATCCACAACGAGCTGATGCACACCTACGTCGAGCTGGCCACCCGGCTCAGCGCCGTCGGCTCCCCGAGCCTGCGGCGGTTCCTCGCCGACACCTGGGCCTGGGTGGGCGGCAGCCGCCGGTGGCACGCGACCACCGGACGTTACAACAAGACCAACGGGAGTTGAGATGACCAGCACGATCCTCCGCACCGACTTCGAGAAGTCCGTCGCGAACTACTGGAACACCAACCAGAACGACCCGGTGAACCTGCGCCTCGGCGAGGTCGACGATCTCTACCACCACCACTACGGGGTCGGCCCGTACGACCCGTCGGTCCTGGACGGCCCCGCCGAGACCCGCGAGAAGCGCCTCATCGCCGAGTTGCACCGTCTCGAATCCGCCCAGGCCGACCTGCTGCTCGACCACCTGGGACCGATTCAGCCCACCGACATGATCCTCGACGGCGGCTCCGGCCGGGGTGGCACCAGCATCATGGCCAACAAGCGTTTCGGCTGCGAGGTGGACGGCGTCTCGATCTCCGAATACCAGGTCGGCTTCGCCAACGAGCAGGCCGCCCGCCGCGGCATCAGCGACCGGGTCCGCTTCCACTTCCGCAACATGCTGGACACGAAGCTGGAGTCCGACAGCCGCCAGGCGATCTGGACCAACGAGACCACCATGTATGTCGACCTGCAGAAACTGTTCGGCGAATTCTCCCGCCTGCTCAAGTTCGGCGGCCGCTACGTCTGCATCACCGGCTGCGCCAACGACCTGGCCGGCCGCCGCTCCAAGGCAGTCAGCAAGATCAACGAGCACTACACGTGCGACATCCACCCGCGCAGCGACTACTTCAAAGCCCTGGCCGCCAACAACCTGGTCCCGATCAACGTGGTCGACCTGACCGAGGCGACCATCCCGTACTGGCAGCTCCGCGCCGAATCCGAGGTCGCCACCGGCATCGAGGAGGCCTTCCTGACCGCCTACCAGGAGGGCAGCTTCCACTACCTCCTCATCGCCGCAGACCGAATCTGATCACCGCCCCCGGGCGCGTCTCTCCCCGCGCCCGGGCCACCCATTTTTCGGTACGCCCGACGAATAGCCCCGCATCGACCACGCGAGGCCGCCGCCACCCCGGACCGACCCGCGACCGCCGGGCCGAATGCGGTGGTCACCGAAAATCGCGGTGGTCACCGAAGCCTCTCCAGACCTCCCGCCCCGCCGAACTCCGACCTCTCAGCGACCTCCCAGCGGCCTTCTGGCGACTCCCAGCAGCTTTACCAGCGGCCCTCTGACGACTCGGCGGCTTTACCAGCAGCCCTCCGGCCACTCCCAGCAGCTTTACCAGCGGCCCTCTGACGACTCAGCGGCTTTACCAGCGGACCTCCGGCCGGCCAACCACCGATTCCGAGCCCTACTTCCCGGCGGCCGCCCCGCGCAAGGCCGACTCCTCGCGCGAATGTCCGTTTCCCGCCCTGCCCTGGCCAGATCTCGCGGGATTCACCACCGGAAAGAGTCTTGTTCTCACCTGCCTGATCACTTGCGGTCAATCCCTGGCGCGGGCAACCCGTCCAGCCGAGATCTTGGAGGATTTACCACCTTATTCGGTGGTAAATCCTCCAAGATCTGCCAGGGCGGGGGCCGGATGGCGGACACTCGCGCGGGGAATTGACCGGGGCGGGCCGGCAGCCCAGAAGAAGCCTCGAAACGGTAGTGAGTCGACCAAGATCCGGCGATGGCAGGCGCCCAAACATGAACGGCCTCTGCTTGCTCGTCGAGATGACCACTGCTCTGGGATCGTCGCGATGATCACCGATCTGGGAATGGCCGCTCAAGGCGTTGCTATCTGGCCAGCTTTTGGACGGAGATGCTGCCAACCGAGCCGCGGGCGCCCCGCCAGTGTGGTGATCTCCGGTGCTGGACGCACCGCAAGTCTCCACGCGAACCTGGGCTCGGGGCCGAGCGCGGCGACCGAAGTCCCACAGCGGACAGGCGGGCGGCAGGAGGGGCACCGGACAGGCGGGCGGCAGGAGGGGCGCCGGGCCAGCCTCAGGGAGCGGGCCGGCCTGGGGAACGTGCTGACCTGGGGGAACGGGCCAGCCTGAGGGAACGGGCCAGCCTGAGAGAGCGGGCCGACCCGGGGAACGTGCTGACCTGGGGGAACGGGCCGATCTGGGGGAACGGGCCGGCCTGAAGCCGCAAGCAGGCCTGATGGCTAGCCGGCCTGAAGCCGCTAGCCGGCCTGAGGCTGTGGGGTTGGTGGGGTCAGGGCTTCAGCAAGGGGGACGCTGTGGCTCGGGCGTCGGCGGTCCACGGGACCGGGCGCATCGTGGACGGGTCCAGGCGGACGTTGACCCGGCGGCCGTCGGCGTGGATCACCGTGCCGTCCGGGGAGGTCACCCGGAAGCGGTAGTCGGCGCTGGTGGTGCCCAGTTTCTCCAGCCAGAAGTGGACCGCGATGTCGCCGATGCGGGTCACCGGGACGTGGAAGGTGATGCCGTATTCGCGGACCACGTTGAACGCGTCGGGGGACGTCGGCTTGCCGCCGGTGAAGGTCACGCCCCGGGCGGCCCACCATTTGCCGACGGCGCGTTCGACGAGGACCGCGTAGCGGGAGTTGTGCAGCACGCCCATGGCGTCGAGGTCGTCGAAGTGGACGGGGGTGTGCACCACGTCGCCGTACGTGACGTCGGGTGTGGTGGTGGCGGTGGTGCTCATGGCTGCTCCGGGAGGATCGTCGGGTCGGTGGTGACGGCGCGCAGGTGGTCGTGCAGGGCACGGCGCGCGTGCCGGTAGGTGGTCTCGGGGCCGAGGACCGGCGCCTGCATGACGGCGCAGACGCCGAGGGCCTCGGTCTGGTAGGCGAGCACTCCGGCGTCGGTGCCGGGGCGCAGTTCGCCGCGGGTGACCGCTTCGGTGGCCAGGCCGGTGAGGAAGGTCATCCAGTCGGTCTGCTCGGTGGCCAGCCGGTCGCGGATGACGCCGGGGCGGGCGTTGAACTCGAAGTGCGCGTTGGCGAAGAAGCAGCCGCCGGGCAGCACTCGTGCCTCGTAGAAGGCGAGCCGGCTCAGGTGCACCGCCCACAGCCGGCGCACCCCGGCCGGGGCGGTGAGGGCGGGGCGGATGACCCGCTCGGTCCACTGGGTGCGGGCCTGGTCGATGACGGCGAGTTGCAGGGCCTCCTTGGAACGCCAGTGCGCGAACAGGCCGGACTTGCTGACCCCGAGCGCGTCGGCGACCTGGCTGAGCGACAGCCCGTCGAGCCCGGACACGGTGGCGAGCGGGAGAGCCTGCTCGAGGACCGCGCCACGGGTGCGTTCGCCGCGGATCAGTCTGCCGTCCCGGGTCATGGCACGAACCTACAAAACGACCGACCGTTCGTAAATATAGTCCCCGTCACATCAAGCCAAAGAATCACTCTTACCAGCGCTTATGTACGCCACCCCGGCCTCATAGGGTCAGCGGTATGCCCGGGACTCTGCCCATCGGCCCGCTCGAGACGATGTCGATCGCCGGAGTGGCGGTGCCGTCATACGTGGTCCCGTTCGACAGGTCCGGCGCCTCGATGGCGCCGCTCACCGAACGGGACCTGGTCCGTGCCGCCGCGGACGCCACCGACGTGTACGTGTTCTCCCACGGGTGGAACAACGACTGGGACGGCGCGCTGCGGTTCTACCGGAACTTCATGACCGAGTTCGGCCGGGTCGTCACCCGGCACGGGCCGGTCCGGCCGGGGGCACGTCCGCTGTTCGTGGGGATCTTCTGGCCGAGCATCGCGATGCCCGAGCACGAGGGGCCGTCGATGGCCGCCGACATGACGGACCGGCCGGACACGGCGGGCTTGGAGGCGCTGGCCGACGAGGTCGGCGGGGATCGGGCCGAGCTGTACGCGCTGGCCCAGGAGCCGAGCCTGAGTGGTGACCGGGCGCGGCGGTTCGCCGAGTTGTTACGGCCGCTCTACCGGCGTACCGACGCGGATCTGGAAGATCCTGATCCGGACGATGATCCGGAGGCGATCCTGCGGCTCTGGCGTGAGCTGCGGGAACAGCTCGACGCCGAGGAGTCCGGGCCGGAGATCATCAGCGGGCCGGGCGGCGGAGGCGCCGTGGCGAGCGGTGCCGGGCCGACCGCGGCCGGGCTGCCCGGGTTCCTCGATCCGCGCAACATCATCCGTCTCGGCACGGTCCTGCTGATGAAGGACCGCGCCGGTACGGTCGGCGCGCACGGTGTGAACCGGCTGCTGGCCGCGCTACTCGGCGGAAGCGGTGCGCGGGTGCACCTGGTCGGTCACTCGTACGGCTGCCGGGTCGTTCTCTCCGGACTCTGCGGCGGACCACTCCCCCGGCCGGTACGGTCGGTGCTGCTGCTCCAGCCCGCGCTCTCCTACCTGGCCTTCGCCGGGAGACTGCCGGGCTCCGGCGCGCCCGGCGGCTACCGTCCCGCCCTGGCCCGCTGCGAACTGCCCGTCGTCGTCACCTGGACCCGGAGGGACGTACCGTTGCGCCAGCTGTTCCACCTGGCCGTGCGCCGGGCCGGTGACGCCGGCGACCGGAACATCGGGGCGGCCGGCCTGGAGACCCCGCCCAGCAGGTTCGCCGCGATGGGCGGCTGGGGCCCGCAGGCCGCCCCGGGCGTGCTGAACGTGCCGATCCGCCGCCCGGCCGACGGCCGCTACCAGCTGACCGGCCCGGAGATCCTGGCACTGGAGAGTCATCCGGTCATCACCGGGCACAGCGACATCATCCAGGAGGCCACCGCGTGGGCCCTCTACAACCTGGCCTCGGCCTGACGCCGTGACCGAGCCGTGGAGCCGGTCCGGGCTGACCGTGCTGCGGATCGGGTACCGGGACCGGCCCGGCCCACCCCGAGTGCGCTGCGAGTTGAGCCGCTCCGGCCGTGGCCCGCGGTGGCGGTGGGACTTCCCGGCGCGGCAGATCGGCCTGCCGGTCGACGGAGGTCGCGCGACACCGAACTTCGGGCGGCCGCGCGGGTTCCGGCCGATCGTGGACTGGATCCGGGCCTCCCGGGCCGGCGGCGATCAGGCGCTCTGGCTGGACCTGTCCGAGGAGCATCCGTTACTGCCGGCCATCGACTGGGAGTACGGCCTGCGCCGGCTGGGGATTCCGGTCCTCCGGCTGCCGGCCCACACCACCGCACCGGCCTGGGCACCCCGGAACCCTCGGGTGGCGCTGTGGGTGACCATGCCCCGGGCCAAGACGTCCTTCCCGGCCCAGGACATGGTCCGCACCGCCGTCCTCGCGATGGGTATGCCGACGGAGGTCCACGTCTTCACCGACGCGGGCCTCGTCGGCGGGATGCGGGACCGGTTCGGTGATCACCTCACCGTCCACGAGCCGGTCGACCGCCCGTGGCTGGACTGGATCACCGGAGCCCTCGGCCGGCGCAGCGCCGACGTTCTGCACCTGATCGGGCACGGCTACCTGGGCCCCGACCAGGGGGCCTTCGCCACCGCCGAGTCGCCGGTCAGCAACTTCGACACGGCCAGTGCCCGCTTCATCTGGCCTCGGCAGCTCGAGACGGCGATGACCGCCATCGGTGCTGGCGCCCTGATCGGCACCGCCGTCCGCGCCAACTACTCGGTCGCCGGTCTACGGTTGCTCTGCCATCGGATCGCCACCATCCGGTCCGCGGCCACCGTCCTTCACCGTGCCGTCTCTCCGGCCGACGATCTTCTCACCGCCTACCAGCTGTTACTCGGCCCGCCGGCTCCTTTCCCGGTACGCACCACCAGGCTGTCGACGCGCGTTCACCCCGAACGGTTCGGGCCGATGCTGGGGCCGGCCGGTGGCTTCCCGTGGCCGGACTACGAGTCGACCGGGCTGGTGGACTCCGGCGCCGGGGTGGACGACGGCGGGCTGGCCGGAGCCCAGCGGCAGATCCGCGAACTGGAGGCACAACTGGCCGCCGGCCCACCCGACGCCCGGGCCGGGCTGGCGATCGTGAAGAGCAGGCTGGACGCGTTGCTCCGGGCGACCGGCGGGCCGGGATGAACGTGGAGATCGAGTTCACCGCGGTGCTGGACGCCGACGGGATGATCACTTTCGGGCTGGCCGGTTCGGGGGTGTCGCGGGTCTGGCGGTGCGCGGCGGACGAGCAGGCGGTCATCGACGCGCTGGACCGGGTGCCGTGGGGGCCGCAGCCGGCGGGCGCCGCCGAGACGGTACACGCGGTCGGGACACTGCTGCGCGGCAAGCTGGCGACGGCTGATCCGGTCCGGCACGCGCTGACCGAGGCGTTCGCCGGGGCCGCGGGCATCGGCGGGGTACGGGCGGTGCGGTTCGTGATCGGGGATCCGGCGGTCGAGGCGGTGCCGTTCGAGACGCTCTGGGACGAGCCGCTGCGAATGTTCCCCGGGCTGGACCCGCGCTGGACCATCGCCCGGTCGCCAGCCGGCGCCGTCGAGCCGCCCGGCCCGTTCACGATGACCCGGGCGGTGCGCCTGGTGGCGATCCTGGCCGCCGAGGGTGAGGACGGCGGGCCGCAGTTGGAGGCGCTGCGCGCGGCGGTCGCCGGGCATCCGGGACTGCCGGTCGAGGCGACCGTGATCACCAGCAGTTTCGCGATGAAGGCGAAGCTGGACGAGGAGGCCGCGCCGGGCTGGACGGCCGAGCTGGTGCCGGCGAGCGCGGCGGCGCTGATCGAACGGCTCCGGATGTTGCGCCCGCAGCTGTTGCACATCTTCTGTCACGGCACCGCCGCCGGGCCCCGGCTGCTGATCTCGCAGCAGGAACTGGCCACCCTCGAACTCACCGCCGGCCACCTCGCCGAACTCGCCCGCCCGGCCGGTCTGGCCCCCTGGCTGACCACGCTGAACTGCTGCGAGAGCGCGGCGCCCGGCGAGACGCTGGGGTCGATCGCGGCGGCGGTCGTACGGTCCGGTCTCCCGGCCGCCCTGGGCATGCGCCGGCCGGTGAGTGTGGACATGGCCGGCGAGTTCTGCGCCGATCTGTACCACGCGGTCGTGGACCGGCTGGCCACCGTCGCCGGGACCGGCCGGACGCCGGCCGAACTGGACTGGGCGCGGGTGCTGACCGGCCCGCGCAGCGCGCTGTGCACCCGGATCGGCGCGGTCCGGGACGTGGCCGGCCGGCAGCGGGAGTGGACCCTGCCGGTGCTCTACCTGGCCGCCGGTGCGATGAGGATCCGGGGCCGGCCGACCGGTGACCTGGATGACGCGGCGGTGGACGCGCAGGTGGCGGCGCTGTCGTTCGTCGACGGCCTGGAGCGGGCCGGGAATCTGCTGCCCGGGATGGCCGGCGAGATGCGCCGGCCGTCGCTGGATCTGCTGTATCCGGAAGGACGACCGTGATCGTCAGCGGGAACGCGTGGCGGGGATCGCCGGCCGAGGCGCCGTTCGGGGCGGTGGCGCACCGCTGGGGCATGGGCGAGGTGGCCCGGCCGATCCGGCCGGCCGCCCCGCCGCTCGCCGACCCGTGGGACTGGCGGCATCCCGGCGTCGGCTGGGGGCTGGTGCTGCCGGACACCGACGTGGGCACCAGCGCCGACCGGGCGGCGGCCCGGGACGCCCCGGAGTGCCTGCGGCAGCTGGTCGCCGATCGGGGGCCGGCGCCGGTGCTGCGCTGGCGGCCGGACGAGCCGGGGGTGCTGCTGCGCTACTACGCCGGGTTCGGCGAGCCGGAGCACATCCCGATCGGTGGCACACCGCGCGGGGTGGCGCCCGGTGCGATCCCGGTCTTCCTGATGCTGTGGGGTGATCCGGCGGTGCTGCCGTGGTCGCTGCAGTACACGCTCGGTGTCGACCCGCGGCTGCGGCCGGGCCGGTTGCCGCTGGCCGGGGACGCCCTGGAGCGCTACGTCCGGCTGCTCGGCACCGCGTGGGCGGCTCCGGCGCCGGGGCGGGCCGAGGTGGTGATGTGGTCGACCGCGCACTCCCCCACCGACATCACCGACCTGATGCGGCGGGTGATCGCCGAACCGGCCCATCAGCGGTACGGCGCCGACCCGGATGTCGGGGTGACCTACCACCGGGGTCCGGCGGCCACCGGAGCGGTGCTGGCCACCGCACTCGCCGAGGGGCGGCCGGACCTGGTGGTGACCACGAGCCACGGGTTCGCCGGGCCGGTGGGCGCGCCGGACCGGGAGCGGCTGGGCTGGCTGGTCGACGGCGACCACACCGAGATCGATCCGGCGGTCCTGTTGCGGGGCTGGCAGCCGGACGGGGCGGTCTGGTACGCGCACGCCTGCTGCGGGGCCGGGGCCGACGCGCGGACCTCGTTCGCCGGGGTGTTCGAGCCGGGTTCGGCACTGGACCGGATGGTCACCGAGGTGGCCGGGCTGGGTGGGCTGGTGGCGCCGTTCCCGGTGGCGCTGCTGTCCGCGGCCCGGCCGGCGCGGGCGTTCGTCGGGCACGTCGAGCCGACCTTCGACTGGACGCTGCGGGACGAGCCGACCCGGCACGCGCTGACCGGGGACCTGATTCCGGCCCTCTACGACGAGCTGCTGCTGGGGCGGCCGGTGGGCTGGGCGTTCCGGGACTATCAGCTGCGGGCCGGGGCGGAGGCCGCCGCCCACCACGACCTGCGGCCCCGGGTGCTGGCCGGGCAGGCGCACCCGGACGACGCGCTGCGGGCCCGGCTGCGGTTCCTGGACCGGCGGGCGCTGGTGGTGCTGGGCGATCCAGCGGTGGCCCTGCCGAGAACGGCTGATCCGGCGGTGGCTCTGCCGGAAGCCGGCTGATCCGGCGGTGGCCCGGCCCGAAGCGGGCTGGCCCGAAGCGGGGCGGTAGGGCGTCTCCCCGCGCTCACGCCCGGCGGTCGCGGCCCGGTCCGGGCCCATCGCCGGCCTCGCGCGGACTCACGAGGGCTGTTCGCCGACCGTACGAAATGGAATTGTTCTTGTCATGGTGAAACTCGGCATCAGCCTGCCGCAATTCCGTCATTTCACGCCCGGCGCGGACGTCGTCGCCGCGGCCCGGGCGATGGAGGAGATCGGCTACGACAGTCTGTGGGTGTTCGAGCGGGTGCTCGTCCCCGAGGACCAGAGCGGTCCGCACGGGCTCTACGGGGTTCCCGGCCTGGCCTGGCCGGACCGCTACAGCGGGGTGACCGACGCGCTGGTCACCCTGTCGATGGCGGCCGCCGTGACGGACCGGATCGAACTGGGCACCGGCGTCCTGGTGGTGCCGCTGCACCTGCCGATGCGGCTGGCCCGGCAGCTCGCCACCCTGGACGCGGCCAGCGGCGGCCGGGTGCTCGCCGGGCTGGGCACCGGCTGGTCCCCGGACGAGTTCGCGGCCACCGGCGCCGTCCCGCTGACCGGGCGCGGCCGGGCCCTGGACGACTTCCTGGACATCGCCGCCGCGGTGTGGGGGCCGGATCCGGTGGGTTTCGCGACCTCCCGCTACCGGGTCGGCGCCGCGGAGATCGGGCCCAAACCGGCCCGCCGCATCCCGGTGCTGCTCGGCGGCGCCGGCAAGAAGGCCCTGGCCCGGGTGGCCCGGCGCGGCGACGGCTGGCTGGCCAGCGCCACCACGCCGGACATGGTGCGGCGCAAGCTGGCGCACATCCGCCGGCTGGCCGAGGAGGCCGGCCGCGATCCGGCGACGGTGAGCTGCACGGTGCAGATCGGCACCATGGACCTGACCACGTCGGCCGAGACCCCGCGCCCGCCGTACGCCGGTGACGTCACCCAGCTGGCCGGCGACGTGGTGGCGCTGGCCGAGGCGGGCGCCGACCACGTCTACATCACGCTGCCCGCCGCCACCGACTCGGTGAAGGAGCTGATCGACCGGGCCGCCGAGTTCCATCAGCGGGTACGCGCGAACCTCTAGGCTCCGTGTGGCGGATCGGGTGGGAGCGAGGCGCGGTCCGCCACACAGAGCCTGGTAGGTGAACCGCCCCACCAGGCCCGCCCCGTTCCCGCCGGATTCCCGGTTCTCCCGGCGCCGGGGAGGGTTCGGACGTGTCGTGCGCCCCGGAGGCCGACGGCCCGGCTGTCCTGACCCGCCGGTGCCGGATTCCCCCCACCGTGCGTGGCATTGCCCGCGGACTACCGGGCGTGGTTGAGTGACCGGGGGTGGTTCCGTTGTCCTCTGAGGTCTCCCGCCGGCTCGGCAACCCATGGGCGCCCGGCACCTTTCTCGGCAGCCTTCCGGCCGAGGTGGCCACGGCGCTGGTCCACTCCAGTGTGAAGCGCACGTTCGAGGCCGGGCGTGCCCTGCTGCGCGAGGGCACCACCGCCGACACCCATGTGTTCCTGCTGCTGAACGGGTTCGTCAAGGCGACCACCGCGGTCGACGGGGTGGAGACGGTGCTGGGCATCCGGGCGCCGGGCGAGGTGGTCGGGGAGATCGGCGCACTGACCGGCAATCCGCGCAACGCGACGGTGACGGCGTGCGCGCCGATGACGGCGGGGCAGATCAGCCGGGGCGACTTCGAGGCGTTCCTGCGGCAGCGGCAGGACGCGGCGGCGCTGATCACCGCGGCGGTGGCCCGGCAGTTGCGGTGGGCGAACCGGCGGCGGGTGGACATCGCGGCCTTTCCGGCGTATGTCCGGCTGGCCCGGTTGCTGATCGAGGTGGCCGAGGTGTGTGGCCGGCTGCGCTCGGACGGCGGCATCGAGATGGTGGTGCCGCTGAGCCAGCCGGACCTGGCCGCGATGATCGCCGCGGCGCAGGCCACCGTCGAGAAGGCGTTGCGCGAGTTGCGGGATCAGGGGCTGATCGAGACCGGGTACCGGCAGCTGCTGATCACCGATCCGGTCCGGCTGCGGGCCGTCGCCGAGCTGTGACCGTTTTTTCGGCGCCGATCCCGTACCAGTAGGCGATCCGCCGGACGGCGCCCGGCCACGATCGGACGATGGATGACGTCGTCCGGTGAGGCACTTACGTTGATCACTGTCGCAGGCCACAATCGTCAGTCCACTCTCGACCCGGAACCTGCGGGCGGGGCGAGCGTTGGACACATCGAGAGAACGCGACGGGAGGCCGGCGTGAGCGACCGCATCGTCGGCCGTACCGAGGAGCTGAAGGTCATCCGCACCGCGCTGGAGGAGACCAAGGCCGGCCGGGGCGGCTGCCACGTGTTCTTCGGCCGGCCCGGGATCGGCAAGTCGCGCCTGCTGCTGGCGGCCGGTGACCACGCCGACCGGCTGGACGTGGCGGTGGCCGCGCGGGAGGCGTTCCGGCACGACCGGACGGCCCCGCTGGTGACCCTGGCCGGGGCGTTGCGCGCGTGCAGCCCGCCGACCGCCGAGTTCGCCTGGCTGTCCGGTCTGGACGACGAGCCGGCCGGCAACTACGCGAAGATCCACCGGCTGCGGGACTCCCTGGAACGGTTCGCCGCGGTCCGCCCGCTGCTGATCGTGATCGACGACGCGCACTGGATGGACGAGCTGAGCGCCCTGGCGGTGCGCGAGCTGGTGCCGGCGCTGGAGTCGTTCCCGGTGCGGTGGCTGCTGGCCAGCCGCACCGAGCGGGCCGACACCCCGGGCCGGCAGACCCTGGACTGGCTGTCGCACCGGATCACCCCGACGCACCTGGACGTGCTGGACGGCGACGCGGTACGCCGGCTGTGCGAGCAGCGGATCGGCGCGCGGGTGGACGACACCGTGCTGGCCCTGGTGGAGGGCTGCGGCGGCTATCCGCTGCGGATCGAGCAGCTGATCGGTGCGCTGACCGCGACCCGGCAGATCATCGTGGCGGACGGGATCGCCACCGTGGTCGGCGACGACCTGCCGTCCAGTTTCGTCACCACGGTCCGGGAGATCGTCGGCAGTCTGTCACCGGACGCGCAGTGGCTGCTGCGGGCCACGTCGGTGCTGGACGGCCCGATCGACCTGGAGTCGGCGGCCCGGCTGATGGGTGGCCTCGATCCGGCCGGGCTGTTCGGGCTGGTCGACGAGGCGGTCACCTGCGGCCTGCTGGTCGAGGACCACACCGGCCTGGTGTTCCGGCACGCTCAGGTGCATCAGGCGGTGCAGAGCACGCTGAGCCCCTCCCAGGCCCGGCACCTGCACGGCCGGGCCGCGGTGCTGGCCCGGGAACAGAACCGGCCGGCCGCGCAGATCGCCGGTCACCTGCTGCGCAGCGGCCGGATCGGGGCCGGGGCGGCGGTCGGCCTGCTGCGCGACACCGCCGCCGAGATGGCGGCGACGGCTCCGGCGGCGGCCGCCGATCTGATGCTGCAGGCGTGCGCGGCGATCGGCGAGCACGACCCGCAGCGCCCGGCGCTGGTCGCCGACACGGTCGGGGCGCTGGCCTCGGCCGGGCGGCTGGCCACGGCGACCGAACTGGGCCGGGCGGCGCTGCGCGGCGACCTGGACCCGGCGGTCCGGGCCACCATCCGGTTCGGGCTGGCCACCGCGTTCCGGCACGCTGGGCGCAACGACGAGGCCGCCGACCAGGCTGACGCGGGCCTGGCCGATCCGGCGGCGCCCCGGGAGGTCCGCGCCCACCTGCACGCGATCCGCGCGCACGCCCTGGTCCACCTGGACGATCCGGCGACCGCCGACGAGTCCGGCGCCACCGCCGTCGCCCTGGGCCGGGAGATCGCGCCGGCGGCCGCGGTGTCCGGGCTGACCGCGCGCAGCCTGATCGCACAGGCCGAGGGCCGGCTGGCGGACGCGCTCGGCCACGCCGAGGAGGCCACCGGGCTGGCCGGGCGGGCCGGCACCACCGGGCCGCACCGGATCCGGCTGGCCGGCGCGCTGACCGCGCTGGGCCGGTTCGACGAGGCGGACCGGGCTCTGGACCGGGGGCACCGGGAGTGCGCGGTCTGGGCGCAGCCGCTCTGGCACCACTACCGGTCGGTGCTGCTGACCGCCCGCGGCCGGCTGGACGACGCGGCGGCCGAGGCCGAGGCCGGGGTCACCCAGGCCGAGCAGTACTCCACCTTTCAGCCGGTGATCCCGCTGCTCGGCACCCTGATCCGGCTGGCGGTGCTGCGCGGGGATCTGGATCAGGGCCGCTACCTGCTGTTCCGGATCCGGGAGCTGACCGCCGCCGGGGTCACCGGCCGGCCCGAGGACGTGGTCTGGGCGGAGGCGTCGCTGCTGGCCGCCGAGGGTGACCCGGTGACCGCGTTCCGGCTGATGCGCGGCGTCTACGACTCGTTCGTGGTGCGGCCCGCGCTGCTGGTCCGGGAGCCGGAGGCGGCGGCGGTGCTGGTGCGGCTCGCCCGGACCGCCGGGGACGGCGCCCGCGCCGAGGCGGTGGCCTCCGCGGCGTCCCGGCTGGCCTGCGCCAACCCGGATTCGTGGGCGGCGGCCGGGGCGGCCGACCACGCCGCCGGGACGCTCACCAAGGATCCGGCCCGGCTGCGGGCCGCGGTGCGGGGTTTCCGGCTCAGTCACCGCCCGGTGGCCCTGGCCAGCGCGCTGGCGGACGCCGCCGGGCAGGCCTGGGACGCCGGCGACCGGGAGACCGCGCGGGAGTGGTACGAGGAGGCGCTGGTGCTGGCCATCGGGGCCGGCGCGCACGGGGTGCACCGGCGGCTGCGGGACGGCCTGGGCGGCCGGCTCGGCGCGGTGACCACCACCCGGCCGGCCGAGGAGGCGCCGGTGCTGCCCACGCTGTCCCCGGCGGAGCGGCCGGTGGCGCTGCTGGTCGCCCAGGGCATGACCAACATCGCGGTGGCCCGCCGGCTCAACCTGTCCCCGCACACGGTGGACAGTCACCTGCGGAAGGTGTTCCAGAAGCTGGAGATCCGCAGCCGGGTGGAGCTGGCCGCCCTGGTGGCGCGGGAGGGCCGGGACTGATGGCGGGATCACGTGATGTGCCGCCACGGCATGTTCCCCCAGCATGACCGGTACATGCTGGGGAGGGACGAGGGATGATCGACACCGATGCGCCGGTCCTGGTGGTCGGCGCCGGGCCGACGGGTGCCGTGCTGGCTCTCGAACTGGCCCGGCACGGCGTACCGAGTCTGGTCGTCGAACGCTCCTCGCGCCCGCCACGGCACTCCGGACCGGATCTGATCGGCGGCACCGCGGCCGGGATACTGGAGCGTCTCGGGGTGGCCGGCCGGGTGCTGGCCGGTGGGGTCGACGCGGGCGCCCGCGGCCGGGTCGAGTGGAGCCGTGCGGTGGGCGGCCCGCCGGTGGTCACCATGCCGTCGCCGCTGGCCGGTCAGGTGACCGGGATCGGCCTGGTCACCCGGCTGCGGGCGGTGCTGCGGGACCATCCGCTGATCGATCTGCGGGAGGGCTGGACGTTCACCGGGTCACGGCACACCGGGGGGCGTACGGTCGCGACCGTCCTGAATTCGGCCACCGGCACCCGGCACGACCTGCCGGTGGGGCACCTGGCCGGTTGTGACGGCGCCCGGAGCACGGTGCGGCGCTGCCTGGGGGTGCCGCTGGAGGACACCATCACCACCGGGCAGTACTGCTCGGTGGACTTCCGCAGCGACGCGCTGGACCGGCGGTTCCCCCGCTCGTCGATGATCATGGCGGACGGGATCTCGCTGGTCCGGTGCACCGGACCCGGGATGTGGACCGGCCATCTGCTGCTGGACCGCGACTCCAGCGAGGAGGCCGACCCGGCCGGGGTGCTGCACAGCCGGCTGCCGGCCGCGCTCGCCGCCTCCCAGGTGCTGGGCGTGGTCCAGTGGCACGACCCGCTCGGGGTGGCGCGGGTGTACGGCCGGGGCACCACCTATCTGGCCGGCCAGTCCGCGCACCCGCTGCACCCGCCGAGCGCGCTCGTCGACACCTGCCTGGCCGACGCCGCCGACCTGGGCGGACGGCTGGCCGCGGCGGTCAACGGCGGGCCCGGCCCACTGGACGGCTACCAGCGGGACCGGCGGCCACACGCGGTCCGGGACCGGGAGCGGCTGTCCCGCGCGCTGGACCGGCACCACCGGTTCGCCGCGCTGGCCGCCACCGGCGCCTCCCCCGAGCAACTGGCCGGCGTGCTGCGGGACCGGCCGCAGGATCACGTGAACACGTGATGCGGTCCCGGGGGCGTTCCGGACAGGCTCGTTCCTGCGCTGAATCCCATCGATAAGGACTGAGGACGATGACGACGGCATTCGCGGACCTGGACGGGACAGTCGTGGGTGGCTGGGTGCGGCGGCTCGCCGGCAACACCTCGACCCGCCGCAACCACTGGAACACCAAGACGACGTACTACCGGGCGGCCGCGACGGTCCTGAACGCCGGGCCCCACTCGGACGTCAACTGGAAGACGATCGTCGCCGCCGCCGAACCGCGCGGCTGCCGCAGCACCTTCTACGAGGTGGCCGGGGCACACGCCCGGCACCGGATGATCGACGACCTGATCGGTGACGGCCGGTCCGAGTCGCTGCAGATCGCGCTGCGCTACCTGCGCACCGACCCGGTCGAGCAGCTGATCGACGAGGCGAAGGTGTGGTCGTTCTGGCCGCACCGGCAGCGGCTCACCCAGCGGCTGACCGCGTCGATGTCCCTCGCCGACCTGGAGGGCGAGCTGTTCACCGAGGTGACGGCGTGGGCCCGGCGCAGCCCGGCACTGGCCCTGGCGGTCGGGTACGCCCCACCCGCCTGCGCGGTCGAGGATCTCACCGTCGTGCACGGCCGGCGGCTGTCCGGGGTGCAGGCGGCCGACCGGCTGGCCGAGGTGGTCCGCGCGAACCTTTAGATTCGCGCCGGTGAAGCCGAATGGCCTGCCGTGACCGGAAGCGCAGGATCGGAACGGGCGGAGCCGCGCGGGTGGTGGGGCCGGTGGCTGGCGAGCCGTGCCGTGGCGCGGGCGGCGATCGCCGGCACCGCCGTCGGCATCACCATCCTGGCGGCCTCGGCGGTGTTCGCCTCCACGGTCACCGCCGACGCCACCCGTGAGGTGCGCCGGACCCAGCAGACCACCAAGGTCCTCAACGACATCTCGGTACGGATCAACGCCCAGGACGCCGCGCTGCGCGAATACCTGGCCACCGGTGGCACCAAGTACCGCAGCGACCAGCTCGCCGCGACCCTCGACTCGGCCCGCGCCGACCTCGACTGGCTGCAGGCCAACAACGCCGTCGACCAGGTGGAACTGGACGCGATCCGGGGCGCGTACGCCAACTACAGCCGGATCGTCGTGGAGATCATGACGCAGACCGAGCGTGGTGCGAGCGTGCAGGGGTACGCCGAACTGGCCTCGCTGACCTTCGCCCCGCTGCGCGACGAGGTGCTCGACAACGTGCACATCAGCCAGCAGTCCCTGGCCGACTACCTGGAGGGGGTCGACGACCGTACGGTCCTGGTCCGTACCGTGGCCGAACTGATGATCCCGGTGGTGGTGCTGCTGTTCGCGGTGTGCGCGTTCGTGCTCGTCGGCTACCAGCGCCGGGCCGAACGGCAGGCCGAGCGGCGGCTGCACGAGGCCACCCACGACCCGCTGACCGGGCTCGGCAACCGGACCATGTTCCAGGACCGGCTGGCCGCCGCGGTGCGCCAGGGCGAGGCCTCCGGCGAGCCGTTCAGTCTGCTGCTGATCGATCTGGACCGGTTCAAGGAGGTCAACGACACGCTCGGGCACGCCGCCGGTGACGAGCTGCTGTGCGAGGTCGCCGAGCGGCTGTCCCGGACCTGCCGGACCGGGGACACCGTGGTCCGGCTCGGCGGTGACGAGTTCGCCGTGGTGCTGCCGTCGACCCCGGAGCGGGCCGCCGCCCTGGAGGCCGGGCACCGGGTGCTGGAGACGCTGCGCCGGCCGATCGAGTTGAGCGGGCTGATGGTCGACATCGACGCCAGCATCGGGGTGTCGATGTACCCGGAGGACGGCAGCGGCACCTCCGAGCTGCTGCAGCACGCCGACGTCGCGATGTACGCGGCCAAGCGCCGCAAGGACGGGGTGGTCGGCTACGACCCGTCGATGGACGGCGGTGACGCGGGCCGGCTCAGCCTGCAGAGCGAGCTGCGGCAGGGTGTCGAACGCGGCGAACTGGTGGTCTTCTACCAGCCGAAGGTCGACCTGGCCAGCCGCCGGCCGTGCGGCGCCGAGGCGCTGGTCCGCTGGCAGCACCCGGAGCGGGGGCTGCTCGGCCCGGACACGTTCATCCCGATGGCCGAGGAGAGCGGCCTGATCGACCTGGTCACCGCCGAGGTGCTGGAGCAGGCCCTGGACCAGATCGCCCGGTGGGTGCGGCTCGGCCACCAGCTGCCGGTGTCGGTGAACATCCCGGCCCGGTCGCTGGCCGACGGCGCGTTCCCGGAGACCGTCATGGCCGCGCTCGACCGGCACGGGGTGCGTCCCGGCCTGCTCACCCTGGAGATCACCGAGAGCGCGATGATCGGCGACACCACGCGCGCCTCCGAGGTGCTGCAGGAACTGCGGGCGTACGGCGTGAACATCTCGATCGACGACTTCGGCACCGGCTACTCGTCGATCGCGAACCTGCGGGACATGCCCCCGCACGAACTCAAGATCGACCGCAGTTTCGTGATGCGGATGAGCGCGAACTCCCGCGACGAGACCATCGTGCGCGCCGTCGTCGACCTGGCCAAGAACCTGCACCTGCGGGTGGTCGCCGAAGGCGTCGAGGACGAGAACGCGATGCGGGCGCTCAGCGAACTCGGCTGCCACGAGGCGCAGGGGTACCACATCAGCCGCCCGCTGCCGGCCGCCGAACTCACCGTCTGGCTGTCCCGGTACGCGACGTCCGGTCTGGCGATTAGCGCCGCCTGAACCCGCACCCTTCGATTACCGTGGGTGAGGTGGATCGACGGTGGGTGCTGACGTCCGCCGGTGCGGTCACGCTGGGCCTGGTGACCGGGTGCGGTGCGAAGAGCCGCTCCGGCGGTACCGACGGCGCGACCACCGTGCAGCTCGCCGAGCCGGTCAAGGCGAACAGCCCGATGGTGGTGGCCGAGAAGTACTTCGCCGACCAGGTCGCGGCACTCACCGGCGGCCTGATCACCGTCGAGGTCAAACCCGGCGGGGTGCTCGGCGACGACAACCGGGTCACCGAGATGGTCCGGACCGGCCAGGTCGCGTTCTGCAAGACCCTGATGGCCAACCTGACCGCGTACGACAAACGGCTCGGTGTGGTCAATCTGCCGTACGTGTTCCGCGGCGAGGGTGGTTGCCTGGAGGCGATGAGCGGCGAGCTGGGCCGGCGCTGCGCCAGCATCCTCGAGGAGCACGGCCTGACCGTGCTGGCCTACTTCTACGGCGGCGACCGCAACGTCTACAACCGGCTGCGCCCGGTCTACACCCCCGCCGACCTGAAGGGCATGCGGATCCGGGTGCCGCAGAACATCGTGTCGATCGACATGGTGAACGCGCTCGGCGCCGACGCGGTACCGCTGGCCACCAACGACATCGCCTCGGCGCTGGAACAGAAACTGGTCGACGCCGCCGAGAACAGCGCCGTCTTCTACGCCACCGAACAGCACGTCGAGTTCGCGCCGCACTTCTCCTGGACCCGGCACCAGCAGACGGTCGACGTGCTGATGGCCAGCCGCACCTGGCTGTCGAAGCTGCCGAAGGCGACCCGGGACGCGATCGTGCAGGCCGGCGTACTCACCCGGGAGGAGCAGCTGCGCCTCTGGACCAAGGCCACCTTCGACCAGGTGTCGGCGGCGGAGGGGCAGGGCGCGCTGACCAACGAGGTCGACTCGACCGCCTTCCGCAAGGCTCTGGCCCCGATGCTGCGCGAACACCGCGGCACCTTCGGCGACCTGGCCAGTCTCCTGCCCGAGCTGAGCTGACGGCCGGACCGGCCTCAATACTCGCGGGTGGGCAGGGCGGCCTCGGCGGCCTTCGCGTCGAAGACGGTCTCGGTCACGGTGACGCGCCGGGGCATGGTCTCGCCGGCCGCGGCCTTGGCGACCAGGTCCATGAGCTGGGGGCCGAGCAGCGGGTTGCACTCGACGACGAAGTTGAGGCGGCCCGCGACGAGAGCGGTGAGCCCGTCCCGGCTGGCGTCCACCGTAATGATCTTGATGTCCTGGCCGGGCTTCCTCCCGGCCTCCTCGATCGCCGCGGCGGCACCGATGCCCTCCTCGTCGTTGTGCGCGAAGACCGCGTCGATGTCGGCGTGCTCGGCCAGGAAACCGGCCATCGCGGAACGGCCGCCGTCGTGGGTGAAACCACCGTCCCGGGAGTCGATCACCTGCAGATCCGGGTCGGCCCTGATCGCCTCGGCGAATCCGGCGAGGCGGCCGTTGGCCGGCGCCGAACCGGTGGTGCCCTCGATCTCCACGATCCGGACCGGGCCGTCGGCCCGCCGGTACTGCTCGACCAGCCACTCGCCGGCCTTACGGCCCTCGGCGACGAAGTCCGAACCGAGTTCGGCGGCATACAGCGAGGTGTCGGTGGTGTCCACCGACCGGTCGGTGACGATCACCGGGATGCCGGCGTCCTTGGCCTCCTGCAGCACGCCGTCCCAGCCGGACTCGACCACCGGGGAGAAGGCGATCACGTCCAGCCTCCGGCTGATGAAGTCACGGATGTCGGCGATCTGCTGCTCCTGCCGCTGCTGACCCTCCCGCAGGTCCAGGTCGACACCGGCGGCCGCGGCGGCCTCCTCGATCGACCTGGTGTTCGCCACCCGCCAGGCACTCTCCGACCCGACCTGGGAGAAACCCAGCGTGATCGGCCCGCCGTCGTCGCCGGCGCCGGTGTCACCGGTGGCCGCGCCGCACCCGGTCAGCCCGGTGACCAGCAGGGCCAGGGCGAGCGCCGTCCGCAACATCACCTCATCTAACGCGAACACCGGACCGGCGGGATGCCGATCCGGTGTTTCGCCACGAGGGTCAGCGCCGGCCGGTGGCCAGCACCGCCAGCAGGTCCCGGGCCAGCGGCGCGGCCAGCAGGTCCTCGACCGGCGCGGGCAGCGCGATCCGCCAGTTCGGGTATTCGTCGACGGTGCCGGGCATGTTCGGGCGCTCGGCGACCCCGGCCGCGTCGTCGAGGGTCGCCACCACGATCCGGGACGGGCAGGCCGCGAGAGCCCGGTGCTGGGCCAGGATCGCCGCCCGGACCTGCTCCGGCCCGGCCGGCGCGGCCGGGTCCAGGCCGGCCTGGCGGGCCAGCGCACCGAGGGTCCGGGCCAGTTCGGCGTCGTCGAAGGTCTTGCCGAGAGCGAGCAGGTCGTCCCGGTCCGAGCCGGTCAGCACCCCGGCGATGGTGGCCTGGTCGTGGGTGCCGGTGGCGCCCACCGAATTCTCCGGATTGCCGCCGGACGCGGCCCCGGCCTCGGTGCGGTAGCCGAGCATGCCGATCGCGGCCATCGTCTCGCGCACCTCCGGCGCGACCGTCCCGATGTCCTCGCCGATGATCCAGGCGCCGGCCCGGTGCGCCTCGATCCGCAGCACCGCGAGCAGCGCGTCCACCGGGTAACGCACGTAGGCGCCGTCACTCACCGGCCCGTCCGCGGGCACCCAGAACAGCCGCCACAGCTGCATCACGTGGTCGATGCGCAGCGCCCCGGCGTGCCGCAGCGACGCCCGGACCAGCGCCACGAACGGCTCGAACCGGGCCGCGGCCAGCGCGTACGGGTCGAACGGCGGCAGCCCCCAGCGCTGGCCCTCCCGGTTCCACGGGTCGGCCGGGCAGCCCACCTCGAAGTCCATGGCGAGCAGATCCTGGTGCAGCCAGGCGTCGGCGGAACCGAAGTCGAACCCGACGGCCGCGTCCAGGCAGACGGTGACACCACTGCGGCAGGCGACGGCCAGCTGCCGGTCGGCCACCCACTGGCACCACATGTGGAAGCGGACCCGGTCGGCGTGCTCGCGGGTGAAGACGGCGACCGCCGGGGACAGCGGGTGGGCGTACCGCTGCGGCCACTTGCGCCAGTCGCCGCCGTGGATCCCGGCCAGCACCGACCAGGTGGCGAAGAGGGTCAGATCGGCGCCCATCTCGCCGGCCCAGGCCCGGAACTCGGCCGGCTCGTCGTGCCGGATGACCGTCCAGATCCGCTCCAGCGCCTCGACCTTGACGCGGGTGACGGCGTCCCGGTCGATCGTCCTGGACTCGTTGAGCGTACGAGCCTCGGCGGCCAGGCCGGACAGGTCGACCCGTTCCGCGCCGGGCGCCTCACCGGGGGCGATGTGCAGGACGTTGAGCCAGCGGCGGCTGGCCGGGCTGTACGGCGAATTCGGCGCGGGCCGCCCCGGCGCCATCGCGTGCACCGGGCTGACCAGCAGCATCCCGGCGTCCCGGGCGGCCACCGAGCGGGCGATCAGGGCCAGGTCCCGGAAGTCGCCGATGCCCCACGAGTCCCGGCTGCGGGCGGCGTAGAGCTGGACCGCGAGCCCGAACGTGCGAGGCGCCTGCGGCAGGTACTCCTCGGCGGCCAGGACCAGGTGCGACACCCCGTCGTCGGTGGTCAGCGTGTGATAGCCGGGCCGGTCCACGATCCCCTCGGCGCGCAGCACGGTGCCGTCCTCGGTGCGCAGCGTGCCGTACAGCCGGGGGTGGTGCCGGCCCGGCGTCGCCACCAGGGTCTGCGGGGCGAGCCGGGCGGTGTGGCCGAACCGGGCGGCCAGGGCCTCCCGGGTCCGGGCCGGGACGTCGCGGTCGACGCCGAAGGAGTCGGTGTACTCCGGCACCACGCCCAGCGCGGCGAGGTCGGTCCCGGTGGTGGTGTGCGGTGCGGCGGTCATGTGCTCACGGTCCCGCCGCGGGGATGTGACCTGGTTCTCCGTACGGTAGCGGGTCGGGTGCGTTGACCTTCGCCGCTAGGGTCGTCGCATGGCTGCTTCCCTTCCGTATCTGCGAATCGTCGGCACCGCCGCCCTGCAAGCCGGCATGAGCGGCATCTGGGTCGCGGTCCGTGACCTGTCCCCGGCCCGCCGCCGCCTGGCCCGGGCCGGCACCGTCGCCGCGCTGACCGCGGTCAGCTTCGTGATGACCCCGGACGAGACCAGCGCCGACGACATCGACGAGATCGAGCTGTCCGCCCAGCCGTTCCCGGTGTCCGATCCGCCGCCCGCGGCCGAGGAGGGTTTCACCGTCGGCAAGAAGGAGGCCGCCCTGCTGGCCGGGGTGGCCGCGCTGTCGATCGCGGCGATCGTCGGCCGCCATCAGCTGGAGAAACGCTGGCTGGCCCGGCTGCGGCGGAACAACCACGCCAACCCCACCCGGGCCTTGGCGGTGCGCATGGCGGGCCTCGATTTCGCCGGGACGCTGGCCATCCAGCTCGCCGAGCGCCACAAGGGCTCCCTGATCGGCCGGTGAGTCGACGCCTGGCAACCGGCGGAAGTCTCCTCCCGCCGGTTGCCATGCCCCCGGAGGCGCGTTGACCGCCCCTCAGTCCCCGTGGGGTGGCGCTGGCCGGGAACACGCCTGTTGCTCTACATTGCAGCTTCGAACCACGCGTGTTGCCCCGCCGCCGCGACTATACGCGGTAAGCAGGTATTGATGTCAACGAGCGTGTACCGCCGCGCGGATCCGCGATACAACTGTTTACCGAACGTCCATCTAGGAGGACTGGTGGCGTCGAACGAGACCGGCCTGCCGGCACTGGACACCCTGGCGGCCCGGCTGGAGTTCCTCTTCGACCGGGTCCGGCCGGCCGGCACCGAGCTCGGTCCGGGCGAGGAGACCGGCCGCCGGTACACCACGAAGGAGATCGCCAACAAGATCAACGAGGCGGGGCGCCGGGACGGCACCGGGGTCACCATCAGCGCCGCGTACGTCGGCGAGATGCGCCGCGGCATCACCACCGACCCGCGCACCTCACACGTGCAGGCGCTGGCCCGCGCGTTCGGCGTCGATCCGGGCTTCTTCGTGGACGACGCGGTCACCCGCCGGGTCCGCGACCAGATCGACATGCTCAACGAGCTGCGCGAGATGAAGGTGCAGCAGGTCGCGCTCCGCCGGGTGCTGCGCCAGCAGGGCCTCTCCGACGACAGCACCCACCTCATCGAACTACTCGTCGACCGCTGCCGCAAACTGGAGGGCCTAGACGGATGACAGATCGCGCGATGCGACGACGGTGTGAGGGGATCCTCGCCGGGCTCGATCTGCCGGACGCCGGTGACGTGCGGGAGTTGTGCGACGTGCTCGCCGAGCGGCAGGGCCGGCCCATCCACCTGGTCGCCGAGCACCTGCCGGCGTCCAGCCCGTGCGGTCTGGCGGTGCGCACCGAGCGTTTCGACGTCATCTTCTACGAGGCCGGCACCAGCCGCCTGCACCAGGACCACATCATCCGGCACGAGCTGGGCCATCTGGTGTGCGGGCACCTGACCGCGCCGGTGCTGGCCGCCGAGGCGTCCCGGCTGCTGCTGCCGGACCTGGACCCGTCGCTGGTCCGTGCGGTGCTGGGCCGGTCCGGTTACAGCGAGGTGGAGGAGAAGGAGGCCGAGATGATCGCCTCGCTGCTGCTGCGCCGGTCGGTGCTGGCCCGCCCGCCGGCCGGGGACGGCGGCACCTCCCCGGTGCTGGACCGGCTGCACCACACACTGATCGATCCCGGGCGGCGGTGACCGGTGTCCTCGGTCGTCTACCCGGTGGTGGCCCTGCTGGCGCTGGTCGCGCTGGCGTACAAGATCCCGCCGTTGATCCGGGATCCGCGCAGCGCGACCCGCCGCGCGCTGGCGGCGATGCTGGCCTGCCTGGTCTGGGCTCCGGCGGCGAACACCCCGAACGTCTACGTCCGGATCGACGAGCTGCTCGGGATGCCGAACATCGCCCGGCTGATCGCGCACTACGGGATCATCGGTTTCGCGGTGTCGGTCCAGTTGCTGCTGCTGCACTGGACGGTCGCCGATCCGCCCCGGCGCAGCACCTGGTTCCGGCTCCTGGCGGCGGGCGCGGCGGCCACCGCGATGGCCGCCTTCTTCACCCTGGCGCCGCTGGACATCACGCTGACCAGCGAATTCACCATCCGGTACGGGGATGCCCCCTGGATGGCCGAGTACATGATGGTCTATCTCGGCTACTTCGTCATCGCCCTGGCCGACATCCTGCGGCTGTCCTGGCGGTTCGCCCGGCTGACCCGGCAGCGGTATCTGCGCATCGGTCTGCGGCTGGTCGGCTCCGGCGCGGTCTTCGGGCTGGCGTACTGCGTGGAGAAGGCGTTCTACATCGGTGCCCGTAACGCCGGCTGGGAGCCGATCCCGGCCGACGTCCAGCAGCAGATGTCGCCGCTGCTCACCGGGCCGGGCTGTGTGCTGATCCTGATCGGGTTCACCATCCCGTCGTGGGGCCCGAAGGTGGCCGCCGCCGGGGCGTGGCTGCGCCGGCTGCGCACCTACCGCCGGCTCTTCCCGCTGTGGGAGCTGCTCAGCCGGGCCACCCCGGAGATCGCCCTGGATCCCGGGCACACCCGGCGGGGCGCGGTCCGCGACATCGAGTACCGGCTGGTCCGCCTGGTGGTGGAGATCCGCGACGGCTGGCTGGCGCTGCGTCCGTGGTTCGACGCCCGGGTGGCCCGGGCGGTGCCCGGCGATGATCACGACCGGGTGCAGGCGGCGGTGCTCGCGGCGGCGGTCCGGGCCAAGGAGCGTGGTGAGACGCCGGCCGAGCGCTGGACCCCGCAGCCGGGCGGTGGCACCGACATCGCCGAGGAGACCGAGCATCTGCTGCGGATCGCGCGGCACCTGGACGGGAAGCGGATGGTGACGTCGTCATGAGCGAGGCCCTGCGGCACATCGAGGCGGTGGCCGCACTGTTGCCGGACGCGCAGCGCGCCGCTCACGCGTACGCGCGCGGGATCGATCTGTTCTCCGGCTCCGATGCGGTCGAGGCGGCCCATCCCAGTGGGCGCGCCTATGTCGCGGCGACCCGGATGGCGCTGCTGCAGAGCGAGGTCAGTGAGGCGCTGCAGGAGATCCGCAGCCGGGACCTGGATCTGGATCCGTCGGCCCGCCGCCCGGACGACGCGCTCAGCCTGGAGCTGGCCGACATCCTGATCCGCACCCTGGAGCTGTCCGAGTATCTCGGTGTCGATCTGGGGGCCGCCCTGGTCACCAAGACCGCCGGCACGCTCGGCGGTTACCGGCACGGCGGGGTCCGGTTCTAGCGAAGCACCGGGAGAGCGGCCAGGCCGCGGGCCCGGAACGACGGCCGCCAGGTCAGTTCGCCGGCCGGGACGGCCAGCCGCAGATCCGGGAAGCGCCGCAGCAGGGCGCCGAGGGCGATCTCCAGTTCGATCCGGGCCAGCGGCGCGGCCACGCAGTAGTGGATGCCGTGGCCGAAGCTCAGGTGAGCGGCCGGGCGGCCGGGGACGACCCGGTCCGGGCCGGGGAACACGTCCGGGTCACGGTTGGCCGCGCCGGGCACCAGCAGAACGGTCGCAGCCTTCGGCACGGTGACTCCCCCGACGTCCACCTCCTCGGTGGTGAACCGGCGCAGCAGGACCGTCGCGGGCGGCTCGTACCGCAGCAGTTCCTCGACGACGGTCCCGCCCGGATCGGCCCGGTCGATCGCCGGGTTCGCCAGCAGGGTGAGCACGCCGGTGCCGATGGCGTGCACGGTGTTCTCGAATCCGGCGAGCAGCAGCAGGAAGGCGAGCGAGGTGAGTTCGTCCTCGGTGAGCCGGTCGCCCTCCGCACGGGCGGCGATCAGCGCGGAGAGCAGGTCGTCGGCGGGGGCGGCGCGTTTGCGGGCGAGCAGGCCGACCAGGTAGGCGTGGACGGCGCCGACCGCCCGCGCCCCGGCGGACCGGTCCGGTGGGACGAGCATGACGTCGGTCCAGGACCGGAAGTCGTCCCGGTCGTCCTCCGGCACGCCGAGCAGGTCGCAGATCACCGTGACCGGCAGTGGCCCGGCGTAGCACCGGACCAGGTCGACCACGCCGTCCGTGGGCAGCGCGTCGAGCAGCTCGGCGGCGGTGCGCTCGATCCGGGGCCGCAGGCCGGCCACCCGGCGCGGGGTGAACGCCTGGGACACCAGCCGGCGGATCCGGGTGTGGTTCGGCGGATCCGTGTTGAGCAGGTTGGCGTCCAGCGCCGGGGGCAGCGAGAAGCCGCGCCAGCTGCCGTCGCCGGTGCGTTTGTCGACGGACAGCCGCGGGTCGGCGAGCAGGGCGCGGACGTCGGCGTAGCGGGTGACCAGCCAGACCGGTGATCCGTCCGGCAGCTCCACCCTGGTCGCCGGGGAGCTGTCGCGCAGACCGGCCCACACCGGGTACGGGTCGCGGAAGAAGGCTTCGGAGACCGGAAGCATGCCCACCTCATCTGCCCCCGGACGGCACACGAAGAAGGGCCGGGCATCCACGGGGGAAGATGCCCGGCCTTTCGCTACAAATCGAATCACATTCATGCCCGGTTCCGCTACTCGGGAGTCATGCCGATCCGGGGAACAGCAGCTCACGACAAGTCATCACGAACCGCTCCGGCCCGCCGATGTTCTGTAGGACGGCGGAAGAAGGGCGCGGTGGTGGTGGGCTGGCGGTGGTATCTCGGCGGGTGCGCGATCGGCGCCGTGGTCTACAACCTGATCCCGTCGGACCCGGTGCAGGCGGTCATCGCCACGGTGCTGCACCTGTCCGGCGCGGTCGCGATCGTCGCCGGGGTCCGCCGGCACCGGCCCGCCCCACGCTGGCCGTGGTACGCGCTGGCCGTCAACGTGGCCCTGTTCGCCACCGCGGACGTCGCCTACTGGCTGCAGACCGTGCTGCTGCGGCGGGACGTCTTCCCCTCGATCGCCGACGCGCTGTACGTGCCGTCCAGCATCATGCTGATCGTCGCGCTGATCGGATTCGCCCGCGCCCGGCGCACCGGCTTGGACATCCCCGGGCTGCTGGACGCGCTGATCCTGTCCACCGGCGGGGCCATGCTCGCCTGGCTCTACGTGATCGCCCCCACCGCCCGGCTCGGTGATCTGACCCTGCTCGGCCGGGCGGTGTCGCTGGCGTACCCGATCCTGGCCCTGCTCGGTCTGACCGTCCTGCTGCGGGTGGCGATCGGTTCCGGGCGCCGGCCGGCCGCCTACCGGATGCTGCTGATCGGCGTGATCACGCTGCTGGCCACCGACACCACCTACACCCTGCTGGAGCTGCACGACGCGTACGCCGCCGGTGGTGTCCTGGACATCGGCTGGATGGTCACGCACGTCCTGTTCGGGGCGGCCGCGCTGCACCCGGCGATGGCCACCGTCTCGCAGCCCACCCCGCCCCCGGCGGAGGGCATGATCAGCCGGTGCCGGCTGATCGCCATGGCCACCGCCGGGCTGATGGCCCCACTGGTGCTGACCATCGAGTGGCTGCAGGACGATCCGCTGGACGTCCCGGTCGTGGTGGCCGGCAGCGTGCTGCTGTTCCTGCTGGTGATGGCGCGGCTGCACGGGGTGGTCGGGCTGTTGGCCGCGTCCCTGGCGGTGGCCCGCGGGCAGGCGCACACCGACCAGCTGACCGGCCTGGCGAACCGGCGGCAGTTCCACGCCCGCTGGGAGCAGACGCTGGCCGGCGGGACCGGGCCGACCGCCCTGCTCTACGTCGACCTGGACGGGTTCAAGGCGGTCAACGACACGCTCGGGCACGAGACCGGCGACGCGGTGCTGGAGGCGGTCGCCGGGCGGATCAGCCAGGCCGTGCGGGTCAGCGACCTGGTCGCCCGGCTCGGCGGTGACGAGTTCGCGGTGATCCTGCCGGGCGCCACCGACGAGCAGGCCGCCGGGATCGCCGCCCGGATCGTGGAGGCGGTGGCCGAGCCGATCCCGGTCGGCGGCGTGCCGGTCCGGGTGGGCGCCAGCATCGGCGTGATCACCGCGCCGGCCGGCGCCGACCCGGAGGGCGAGATCAAACGGGCGGACACCGCGATGTACGCCGCCAAGGCCGCCGGCCGGGGCCGGGTGCACATCACCTAGCTCACCTGGCCAGGGAGGGCATGTCCGGGTCGCTCCAGGCGGTCTGCAGGACCGTGGTGCCGTCGCTGTGCCGGGCCAGCACACCCCGGCCGGGCGGCTGCGGGCGCGGGCGGACCTTGCCGAACAGCTTGCCCTCCTCCGGGCCGCCGGACATCACCAGGACCGGGCTGTCCAGCTGTTCCAGGCGGCGCAGCAGGGGCTCGTACGACGCCCGCGCCGCACCACCGGCCCGCCGCGCGATGATCAGGTGCAGGCCGATGTCCCGGGCGTACGGCAGCAGTTCCACCAGCCCGGACAGCGGGTTCTCGCCGGCCGTGACCACCAGGTCGTAGTCGTCGACCAGGATGAACAGGTCGGGCCCGCGCCACCAGCTGCGGTCCCGCAGCTGCTCGCGGGTGAGGTCCGGGCCGGGCAGCCGGCGCGACATGGCGGCGTGGATCGAGCCCATCGCGTCGGTCAGCACGTGCGCCGACGTGGCGTGGGTGAGCAGATGGTCGCCCTCGACCGCGCCGGTCAGGCTGCGCCGGTAGTCGACGAGCACCAGCCGGGCCTCGTCGAGCGCGAACCGGTCCGCCACCGACCGGGCGATCAGCCGCAGCAGGTTGGTCTTGCCGCACCCCTGATCCCCGAAGATCACCAGGTGGGCGGAGGACTCCGCGTCGTCGAACCGGACCGGCGCCAGGTTCGCCTCGTCGATCCCGATCGGGATGCCCGGCCCGGCCAGCTCGGCGGCCGGCAGCAGGTGCGGCAGCAGCCGCAGGCGGGGCGCCCGCTCGCCCGGCCAGGTCGCCTGGACCAGCCCGACCAGGGCGCCGACACCCTGCGACTCGTCGATCCACGGTACGGCGGTCAGGAAGTGCTGCCCGTCGCGGGTGAGCCCGCGGCCCGGCGACTCGGGCACCCGCTGGGCGGCCCGGCGGTCGATCTCCGATTCGGCCGGATCGCCCAGCCGCAGTTCGACACGGGTGCCGAACAGGTCCCGCACCGGCCCGTGGATCTCCGCCCAGCGGTTCGCGGTGAGCACCACGTGCACCCCGAAACCCAGCCCGCGGGTGGCCAGGTCGACCACCGCGGACGCCTGCTCGCGGTGCTCGTGCCGCAGGGCCGCCCAGCCGTCCACCACCAGGAAGACGTCACCGAACGGGTCGTCCGGGACACCGCCGGTCTGCCCGCTGAACCGGATCTCCCGGGCGTCGATCAGGGCGCTGATCTCGGCCACCGTACGCCGGATGGTGTCGCCGTCCGGGCGGCCGGCCATCCCGGACACGTGCGGCAGCCCGTCCAGCGAGTGCAGGCCTCCGCCGCCCAGGTCGATGCCGAAGAACTGCACCTCGCGCGGGCTGTGGGTGAGGGCCAGGCCGGAGATCAGGGTGCGCAGCAGGGTGCTCTTGCCGGTCTGCGGGGCGCCCACCACCGCGACGTTGCCGGCGGTGCCGCCGAGTTCCAGCACGTACGGCTCCCGCCGCTGCTCGAACGGCCGGTCGGTGATGCCCACCGGCACCGCCAGCCGGCCCGGCCGCTCCGCGTCGATCAGGTCGGTGACACCCGGCGGCACGTCCAGCGGCGGCAGCATGATCCGGTGGGCGGGCCGGGCCGCGCCGGACAGCCGATCGGCGATCGTGTCGAGCACCGGGGTGGCGTACACCGCCCGGAACCGTCGCAGGGTGGACGCGTTCGCCTTGAGGTAGCCGTGCCCGGGTTCGGCGGGCAGTTCGAAGCAGTCGTCGACGCCGAGCACCGCCCGGCTGTCGGCGGCGGAGAAGGTGCGCAGGCCGATCCGGTACGACAGGTGCGAGTCCAGCCCGCGCAGCCGTCCCTGGTCCAGGCGCTGACCGGACAGCAGCAGATGGACGCCCAGGTCGGCGCCGTCCCGGGCGATCTCCAGGAACAGGTCGACCAGGTCCGGCCGGGTCTCCAGCAGGTCGGTGAAGTCCTCGACGGCCACCAGCAGCCGGGGTCGCGGGCCACCGCGCGGATCCCGGCGCCGGTGCAGCTCACCGGCGAGCGCCGCGCGGACCCGTTCGATCTCCGGCAGGTCGGCGATCAGGTGGCCGGCCACCGCCCCGGTGTGCGGCAGTCCCCCGGCCGGGTCGAAGGTCTCGCCGCCCCGGAAGTCGATCAGGAAGAAGTTGAGGTCGGACGGCGCGTGGGTGACGGCGAGGCCGGCGATGACGGTGCGCAGCAGTTCGCTCTTGCCGGAGCCGGTCGCGCCGATGATCAGGCCGTGCGGGCCCTCGGTCAGGTCCAGCTCGACCGGTTCGCCGTCGGGGGTGGTGCCGATCGGTACCCGCAGCCGGTCCCGGTCCGGCCCGGTACGCCAGGTGGACGCCGGGTCGATCGCCTCGGCGCCGTCCAGGCCGAGCAGTTCGGGCAGGCCGTCCGGGCGGGCCCGCCGGGACCGGGAGCGGGGCTTGGCGGCGGCCGGCTCCCGCGTGCCCTCGGTGATCGGACCGGCCGCATCGGTGGTATCGGTGGTATCGGCCGCACCGGCCGGCTGACGGGTGGACAACCGCCGGGCCAGTTCCTCGGCGTGCGCGGCGGTGAGCGAGTCCGGCGTACCCAATGCGGTGGTCTGTCGTGGGGTGTCCACCGCGATCGCGGCGGCCGTGACGTTGAGGCGCAGCAGCCATCGGCCGGCGCCGCCGGGCGCCTGCCCGGACAGGTCGACGACGGTGGTCGCGGCCGGGCCCACCCCGACCAGCCGGCAGCTCGGCGCCACCTCACCGCCGTCCAGCACGACCACCAGGTGCGCGCTGGAGGCCGGGGCCTTCGCGGCCGGGTCGTAGCGGGGCCGGTCGGACAGGTCGGCGCCGAGGGTCCGCTCCAGGTCCTGCAGCGTCTCGAAGACCAGCGTGCCGGCCGCGATCCGGGCGTGCGGCAGCTGCCGCGCCCAGTCCCAGGCGGCCAGCCGGGCGGGCGCCGCGACCACCGCGATCCGCAGTTCGTCCGGCGAGTGCAGGACGGCGAGCTGGCCGATCATCGCCCGGGCCAGGCCGGCCACCGGCTCCCGCTCGCCGCGCAGCGTGACCCGGCTGAACGCCCGCAGCCGCACCGCCAGCGGCAGATGCGGGACGGCGATCGCGGTGCTGGTCTCCAGGTCCTCGATGGCCGCCGGTTCCAGCGCGGCGATGTCCACGGTGGGCGTACGGTCGTCGACGGCGATCCGCACCTCGGCGAAGTCGTCGTCGGTGGGCCGCCGCTCCCACATCCGGGTCGAACCCACCAGCGCCCGCAGGCCGGCCGGTTCCGGATGCCGCCAGAGCAGGGCGGTGCGGTGCCGGCTGAGCTGCCGCAGGTGTTCGGCCGGCGATTCGGTGGTCACCGGTTCGGGCCCGGCCTGCCGCGGCGGCCTACGGAACATCCCCGTGTCCAACCTGTCCTCCTCGACGATCCGGCGGTGACGCAGAAAACGACGATCATCGTAGGAGGCCGGTGCCGCCCGGCATCCCGCCGGGGAGAGGCACCGAGTGGGATGTATCGATTGCTGTAACTATCTGGCAATCTTCGTGCGCAGGTGAAAGCCCGTTCCCCGAACAGAAGGGCCGCTTCATGCGCAATACTGCTCGATTCCTGCTGGCCGCCGCGGTCGCCCTGACCGGCCTGCTGGCCCCGGCCGCCGCAGTCGCCGCACCGGTCGAACCCACCCCCGGCACGATGGTCGTCGGCGGCGAGCCGGCCACCGAGAACTACCCGTTCATGGTCTATGTGTCCGGCTGCACCGGCTCACTGATCAAGGCCAACTGGGCGGTCACCGCGAAACACTGCACCACCCCCTCCTCGGTACGGGTGGGCAGCACCGACCGCGCCGCCGGCGGAACCGTGGTGGCCGTGACCCGCGCGGTCAACCACCCGACCATCGACGTCAAGCTGCTGCAGCTGGCCTCCTCGGTGTCCTACGCCCCCGCACCCATCCCCACCACCTCGGGCGCCGTCGGCACCGCCACCCGCATCATCGGCTGGGGCCAGACCTGCCCGACCCGTGGCTGCGGCTCCGCCCCGCGCGTCGCCAACCAGCTGAACACCTCGATCGTCGCGGACAGCCGCTGCTCCGGCATCAACGGCCCGTACGAGATCTGCACCAACAACACCAACGGCAACTCCGGCGCCTGCTACGGCGACTCCGGCGGCCCGCAGGTCCGCCTGGTCAGCGGCCGCTGGAACCTGATCGGCGTGACCAGCCGGGCCGGCAACAACAACTCCACATGCGCCACCGGCCCGTCCATCTACGGCGACCTGCCCTCCATCCGCGCCTGGGTGAACACCCAGGTCAGCGGCCTCCCCTCCTGATCCGTTCCCCTCTGACGTGGTGAGTTCGGGTGCGGATCGCACCCGAACTCNCCCCCCCCCCCACCCCCCCCACGCCTCTCCGAAAGCCGGCGCAGGCCTCACACTTCCCCGATGTTCCGGCCGCATCCGGGGCCGCACTCCCCCAAGACCGCGTTCCCAGGTCCGCGGCTCCCTCCAGGCCGATGACCATTTCCAAACCCGTCGTGGTACGCCAAACGGGCCCCAGAGATCGGGACGCCCCGCCGGGTCCCCGCGACATCCGCGTCACCGCCGGACCGTCCGGCGAGCGCCGGGCCGAATGCGGTGGTGACCGCAACAAAAACCGTGATCTCGGTCGATTTCCCCACCGCTTTGAGTCCTGCTTCCGGTCGTCTGATCACTTGCGGTCAATCCCTCACGCGGGCGACCCGCTCAGCCGAGACCTTGGTGGATTTACCACCGTTTCCGGTGGTAAATCCACCAAGATCGGCCAGCTCCAGGGCAGGGACATGGACACGGGGAGTGGAGGGCACCCGCGCGAGGAGCACCGTCAGCCGCCGCGGCGGCCGGCTGGGTGAGAAGGATCGTCGCATCGGCCCGGGGCGGAATGTACTCGATGAAGGCGAGACGGATCGCCGGCCACGCCTGCCGGTCAGTGGGTGACCGCACCCCGCATACGCTAGGCGGTCAGGGCGTCCAGGACGAAGGCGCCGCCGTCGGCGCGCAGCAGCAGGAACGTGGGGAGGCTGCGGGTGCCGTCCGGGTTGAAGGTGACCTTGCCGGACGCCACCGTGGTGTCGGTGGTGGTCAGTGCCTGCCGGACGGCTGCCGGGGTGCTGTCGCCGGCCCGGCGGATCGCGTCGGCGGCCACCTGGACCGCGTCGTACGCCTCGACCGTCGACGGGCCGGGGGTGGTGCCGAACGCCGTCCGGAAGCGGGCCGACCAGTCGTCGAGGCTGGGCATCAGGTCCGGGAAGAGCAGCGAGGTGCCGTACACGCCCTCGCTCTGTGCCGGGGTCAGGTCGGCCAGCAGCGGACCGTCGGTGGCCCCGTCGCCGACCACGATCAGGCCGTCGAAGCCTTCGGCGCGCAGATCCTTGATCAGCTGGTTGGCCTCGGCGTAGTAGCCGGTGAAGTAGACCGCGTCGGCTTTCCCGGCCAGCACGGTGCCGGCGATCCGCTGGTAGTTCGGCGCGCCCTGACTGAGTTTGATCTCGTCGGTGACGGTCAGCGCCCCGGTCCGGGCCGCCTCGGCGACGGTGGCGTCGGCCAGGGTGAGCGGGAAGCTGGTGCCGTCGTGCACCACCGCCAGCCGGG
Organism: Actinoplanes sp. G11-F43; assembly: GCF_050589265.1. NCBI lineage: Bacteria > Bacillati > Actinomycetota > Actinomycetes > Micromonosporales > Micromonosporaceae > Actinoplanes > Actinoplanes sp. G11-F43. Next base: position 111,268 of record NZ_JBNZCE010000020.1, on the reverse strand, counting down.
TGCCGCCGAGCCGTTTGATCCGGTCCACCGCGAACACCGCCTCGGCGGTGACCGTGCCGCAGATCAGGAAGACGCTGTCGTACCCGGGTTCGATCAGATCGGTCGAGTTGGCCTGCGGGATGACCATCGGGATGCCGGCGTCCCGGAAGATCCGCAGCGTGGGCACCACGGCGCTGCTGCAGTACCCGCCGACCGAGGCCGCGATGTCCTGTCTGACGATCCGCTGGGCCGCGGTGACCGCGGTGCCCGGGTCGCAGGCGTCGTCCTCGGTGACCAGTTCGAGCGGCCGGCCGAGCACCCCGCCGGCCGCGTTGATCTCGTTCACCGCGAGCTGGGCGCCGTTGCGCATCGCCTCACCGGAGTGGCTGCTGCGCCCGGTCAACGGCAGCAGCGCGCCCAGCCGGATGGCCGCCGCCGGCGACGGCCCGGCCTCGTCGGGGGGCTCCGGCGAACCACACGCCGCCAGCGCGATCGTGACCAGCACGGCGGCGATTCCCCAACGTTGCACCACGGCACCCTGTTCGGCGTACCGCGGCAAGGTCTGAGGTGTTTCCCTTGACCCGGGCGGGACCGCGCCGATCTGACCGGTGTGACCTGGACGAACCGCCGGTACAGCGTGCTGATGACGACCGCGCTGGCCGGTGTCCTGCTGGGCCTGGCCGGGTACGTCATCCACGGCACACTGCACACCACCCGGGCCACCGACCAGCAGAGCGACGCCCTGGTGGTGGACATGCTGTTCACCGAGGCCCGGATCGCGGTCGCCATGCAGGAGGTGAACCTGCGGCACTACCAGGTGGAGCCGTCGGTGGCGGTGAAGCAGCGGTTCGAGCAGGTCGCCGCGGACACCGGCCGGGTACTGGCCGAGGTGGCCGGCAAGGGTGATCCGGGGGCGCGGGCCGACGCCGAGCGGCTGCTGGCCGCCCAGGGCCGGTACCGGGAGCTGGCCGAGCGGCTGATCGCCATGGTGGCCGACAGCGATCCGGCGCACGTGCAGCTGGACCGGCTGGAGGTGACTCCGGCGTTCTACTCGCTGCAGAACGACGTGGACGAGGTGTCCCGGGCGTACCACGAGTACGCCCAGGATCAGGTGAGCGCGTTGCGGCGTACCCAGGTGCGGTTGTTGATCGGCACGTCGGTGGGTTTCACGGCCGGCCTGATCCTGCTCGCGATGATCATGAAGATGATGGTCGGCTACCAGCGCCGGCTCGTCGACCAGGCGGACGAGAGCCGGCACCGCTCGCTGCACGACCCGCTCACCGGGCTGCCCAACCGCGACTACTTCCACCAGGAGACCGGCCGCGCGCCGGCCGGCACCCCGGTCGCCATGATCGTCGTCGACCTGGACGGGTTCAAGGCGGTCAACGACACGCTCGGTCACCAGGCCGGCGACCTGCTGCTGATCGAGGCCGGGCGGCGGCTGCACGCCGGCACCGGCGACCGGGGCGTGGTGGCCCGGCTGGGCGGCGACGAGTTCGCCGTGCTGCTGCCCCGGCCCGGCGCCCTGCCGGAGATCGTGGCCCTGGCCGAGCACCTGGTCGCCGAGCTGCGGCGGGACTTCGTGCTGGCCGGCCGCCCGGCGGCGATCAGCGGCAGCCTGGGCATCGCGGTCGGCGCCCCCGGCGACGAGCTGTTCCGGCACGCCGACGCCGCCATGTACCGGGCCAAGGGCAGCGGCGGCGGGGTGGCCGTCTACGAGCCGGGCGACGACACCGGCGAACCCGACCGGATGGCTCTCTTCGCCGACCTGCGGGCCCTGCTCGACGCCGGCGACCCCGCCGATCAACTGCGACTTCACTACCAGCCGCAGGTACGTCTCTCCGACGGCGCCGTGGTCGCCGCCGAGGCCCTGGTGCGCTGGCAGCATCCCGGGCGCGGCCTGCAGATGCCGATGTCGTTCCTGCCGATGGCCGAGCGCGGCGGCCTGGAGATCCCGCTCACCCACCACCTGATCGGGGTGGCGGTCCGCCAGGCCGCGCGCTGGCGGGCCGACGGCCGGGTCTGCCGGGTGTCGGTCAACGTCTCCCCCGGCGCGCTCAGCGACGACGCCTTCGCCGGCCGGGTGCTGGCCGCCCTCGGGGCCGCCGGGCTGCCCGCCGAACTGCTGCGCCTGGAACTCACCGAGACCAGCATCATGCGCGACCCGGACCGGGCCGTGCGGGCGCTGCGCGAGGTGGGCGCGCACGGGGTCAGCGTCTCGGTCGACGACTTCGGCACCGGTTTCAGCTCGCTGGCCCAGCTCCGGCACGTGCCCGCCGACGAACTGAAGATCGACCGCACCTTCGTCCGGGACCTGCGCGACGGCACCCCGGACGCGGTGATGGTCCGCAGCTCCATCGACCTCGGCCACAACCTGGGGCTGGAGGTGGTCGCCGAGGGGGTCGAGGACGTCGAGACGCTGACCCGGCTCCGGGCGATGTCCTGCGACTACGCCCAGGGGTACGTGCTGAGCCGCCCGGTCCCGGCCGAGGATCTGCCGGAGGCCTGCGAACGGGCCCGGGAGGTGGCTCAGGCGGCACTGGCCGCCGGCGCCCCGTACCAGCGGCAGCCGTGACCGCGCCGGTCAGGCGGCCCGCAGGCGTTCGAAGGCGCCGTTGAAGAAGAGCAGCGGCCGGCGGCCCGGGGTGCTCGCCAGGTCGACCACCCGGCCGATGGTCAGGTAGTGGTCACCGGTCTCCAGGTCCCGCTCCAGCTCACAGTCGATACTGGCCAGCACCCCGTCCAGGACCGGGCTGCCGGTGACGCCGGGACGCCAGCCGACGCCGCGCCACTTGTCGGTGCCGCTGCGGGCGAACTGGCGGCACAGCTCCTCCTGCCCGGCCTCCAGGATGTTCACGCAGAACGAGCCGGACCGGCGGATCAGCGGGTACGTCCGGGAGGTGCGCGCCGGGGAGAACACGATCAGCGGCGGGTCCAGGGACAGGCTGAAGAAGGACTGGCAGGTCATCCCGACCGGCTCGCCGTCGAGCACGGCGGTGACCACGGTGACGCCGGAGGCGAACCCGCCCAGCACCCGGCGGAACTCCCGGCCCTGGTCAGACATGGAGGGCCGCCTTGTTCCGGGCCGCCCACGCCGCGGTGATCCCGGACAGCTCGGCCATCCGGGACATCACCACGTAGAGGCCACGGGTGGGCACCGAGGCGCCCAGCTCGACCAGCAGCGGCCGCAGGTGCGTCTCGACGGCCAGCGCGTGGTCCGGTGCCCCACCGGTCATCACCGGCACCGCGACCACCCCGGCCAAGCCGTCGGTCGGGTACCGGTCCAGGAACGCCTTCAGCATCCCGGTGTAGGTGGCCTTGTAGGTGGGCGAGGCGACGACCAGCAGATCACAGCCGGCGACCTTCGCGGTCAGCTCGTCCAGCACCGGGTCGCCCCAGGTGAACAGCCGGCCGGCGTGGTCGGCCAGATCGACGGTCTCGACGACCTCGCCGGGCAGCACGGCGGCGACGGCCTCGGCGACCTCACGGGTCCGGGAGCGGGGCTTGGGGTTGCCCACCACGATCGCGATTCTCATGACTTCCTCTTCACAGTTGCCGGAAAGGGTTCAGCCACCGCGGAGCTGTCCGGAATGGTCGCCAGGCACATCGGTTAGGGATGAGACCGGAGCTGCGGAGAACGGGACTGCTCAGGCGTGCTGCAACGGGGCCGGCTTACCGGCCCCGTCGAAGATCCACACCTCGATGCCCAGGTCACGGGCGGCCCGGGTGGTCCACCCGGACGGGGTGAAGACCTGGGCGACGGTCTCGCTGACGCAGAGCACGGCCCGGCTGTCCGGGAACATCGCGCTGCGCAGCCAGGTCAGTTTGAACATGTCGGCCATCACCTTGTTGCGGTGCAGGGACCGGAAGGTGCCCTGGTTGCCGACCATCTGCACGAGCAGGCCGCAGTCGGTGTCGGCGCCCTCGATCTCCAGCCGGGTGCCGTCGCCGAGATCGATGGACCGGGGCCGCAAGACGACGCCGAACTCGTCACTGAGCGCCAGCAGCATCGCGCGCTCGATGCTCTCCGGGCCGAATCGGCGCCAGCCACGCTCCTCGCCGGCCTCAGACATGGGTACCACCCTACGTCCGTACCGCGGGGAATCGTGGGTGAACCATCGGTGGTTCATCGCGGAGACCACGGCAGCCCCGGCACCGTCTCGCCGCCGGCCAGCCGCCGGGCCAGCCGCTCGTCGGTCCGCATCGCGTCCACCAGCGCCTCCACCGAGGCGAACCGCTCCTGCCACCGGATCAGGGTGATGATCTCCACTTCCGCCGTCCCTCCGTACATGTCCTCGTCACGATCCAGCACATAGGCCTCGGCGGTGCGCGTGCCGGCGCCGAAGGTCGGGTTGGTGCCGATCGACACCAGCGCCACCGCGGACCAGCCGTTCAGGGCGAACCGGCCGAAGTAGACACCGTCCGGCGGCAGGTCCGCCGGGGACTCCACGGCCAGGTTCGCGGTCGGGAACCCCATCGGCCGGCCCCGCCCGGCACCCCGCACGACCCGGCCGGTGATCCGTCGGTCCATCACGCCACCTCCACCTCTGCCGGGACCCGCCGCGGCGTGCGGATCAGGGCCGCGGCCAGGGCCACCGCGGCGAGCAGGAACAGGACCCCCAGCAGTACGCCGGCCGCGGTCGTCCCGGCCGCGCCGGCGACCGCGAAGACGGCCAGCGGGCCGACCGCCGCCCCGAGGTCACCGGCCGTCCGGGTCAGCCCGATCACACCGCCCGCCGCGTCGGCCGCGAACACCTCACCGGTGACCACCCCGGGCAGCACCCCGATCACGCTGGTGGCCAGCGAATACACGACGATCGCCGCGCCGAAGCCCAGCGGCACGTCCAGCAGCGGCAGGCCGGCCAGCGCGATCGCGCCGATCAGCCCGGCCGGCAGCAGCAGGGTGTTGCGGGCGCCCCGGTCCACCCACCGGCCGATCAGCGGCATCGCCGCCAGGCTGGCCAGGGTGCCGGCCGCGGTGGCCAGCCCCAGGGTGAACGGGGTGAGCCCGCCGCTGTCGTAGGCCAGCACCGGGATCAGGCCCTGTTCCCCGGCGAACCGGACCAGGAAGGTGGCGAACGAGAGGGCACACAGCGCCACCAGCAGCACGGTGTTCCCGCTCGGCACCGACGGAGCGGACCGCGCGGCCGGCCGGACCGGAGCCGACCAGTAGCGCGACGCCGGGCGGGCGGCGTCCCAGAGCAGGCAGAGCAGGATCGGCACGGCGGCGACCGCGAACGTCCCGGCCGGGCCGGCCAGCCCGACGACCGAGCCGCCGAGCAGTGCCCCGGCCGCGCCCGCGCTCATCTGCACCACCGTCGCGGTGGCCATCACCGAGCCCCGGCGGCCGGCCGGCGAACCGGCGATCAGCAGCGCGAACCCGATGGTCACCGCCGCGCCGCCGAACACCCCGGCGACCAGCCGGAAGGCCAGCAGCGCGGGCGTGGAGCCGGCCATCCCGGTGAGCGCGGTCACCACGGCCAGCGCCACCGACACCGACCACAGGTAGGCGCGTGGCGGCAGGCGCCGCAGTGCCAGACCGGCCGGAACGTTGGCGATCACCCGGCCGATCCCGAACGCCGCCACCACCGGACCCAGGACACCCACGGCGATCCCGTACGCGTCCAGGTACAGCGGCAGCACCGGCACCGTGACACCCCAGGTCATCTGGGCGGTGCCGATCAGCGCGCAGACCAGGACGGTCTGCTCGACGGTGGACGGGGCGCGCATCAGATCGCCAGGTTCTCGCGCAGGGTCCGGCCCGGGTAGCGCGGGGCCAGCGCACCCCGGCGGCGCAGCTCCGGCGCGAGCAGTTCGGCGACGTCGGTCAGGCCGGACGGCATGGCCAGCGGGCTGGACAGCATGTAGCCGCCGCGCTGCCCGGTCTGGGCGAAGTTCTCCTCCAGGTGGTCGGCGACGGCCACCGGGTCGCCGATCACGGTGTGGTCCAGGCCGGTGGCGCTGGTCCAGCCGTGCTCGAAGAACTCGGTCCGGCTCATCTGATAGTCCTCGCCGTGCTCGGCGAGCAGGGTGCCGATCAGCCCGGACGGCGAGGCCTGCGCCTGCTCGGCCTGTCTGCGCAGCTCACCGAGCGGGAACGAGGACGGCAGCCGGGAGAAGTCGATACCGGCGTTGTGCGACAGGTACGCGCCGACCGCCTCCTCGCTCCAGAAGCCGAGCACCTCGTCGCGGCGGGCGCGGGCCTCGTCGGCGGTGCGGCCCACGATCACCTGGGTGGCCCAGAGGATGCCGACCTTCGCCGGGTCGCGGCCCTGCTCGGTGAGCGCGCTGTCCAGCATGGTGCGGTGCCGCTGCTGGGAGGCGACGCTGCCGCCGAAACCGAACACCAGGTCGGCGAAACGGGCCGAGGCGGCGATCCCGCGGGGCGAGTTGCCGGCCTGCACCAGCACCGGCGCCACCTGAGGGCTGGGCACGCTGGGCAGCGGGCCGCGTACGGCGAAGAATCTGCCCTGATGGTCCACCCGCCGCACCTTGGCCGGGTCGGCGAACCGCCCGGTCTCCCGGTCCCGGACGATCGCGTCCGGGTCGACCGACGCCCACAGCGCCTGGCAGACGTCGATGAACTCCTCCATCCGCTCGTAGCGCTCGCCGTGCGGCATCAGCTGGTCGAAGCCGTAGTTGGCGGCGTCCGCGCCCCGGGTGGAGGCGACCACGTTGAACGCGATCCGCCCGCCGGTGACGTGGTCGAGCGAGTTGAGCAGCCGGGCGGTGTAGAACGGGTGCATGAAGGTGGACGAGTAGGTCAGCCCGAAACCGATGTGGTCGGTGACCGTGGACATCGCCGCGATGATCGGGCTCATGTCGTGGCGCGGCCACTGGACGCCCCACTCCACCGCCGCGTCGATCGAGCCGCGCCAGGTGTCCGGGATGCCGGTGCCGTCGCCGAAGAACAGCATGCCGATCCCGGCGCGCTCGGCGGTCCGGGCCAGTTCCATGTAGAGCCGCGGGTCCGGGAAGTCGGTGCCGACCCAGGAGCCGCGGCGCGCCCACCGGCCCTCGGTGTGCGTGAACGACAGATCGAACGCGAGGTGCATGCCGCTCACGCGGACACCTCCTTCCACAGGTCGGTGAGGGTGGCCGCGTCGGTGCGCACGGCCACGTTGAGTTCGAGCTGGGTGAGGGCGGCCTCGTGCAGGGCCGGGTCGTAGGCGGCGGTGGCGTCGGCCGGGATGACCACCGGCCAGTCGAGCTGGAACGCGTCGGTGGCGGTGGCCGCCACGCAGCATTCGGTGGTCAGCCCGCAGACCGCGAGCCAGCCGATGCCCTCCTGGCGCAGCAGCAGCTCCAGGGAGGTGCCGAGGAAGCCGCTGTACCCCCGCTTGACCACCCGGATCTCGCCGTCGGCGGGCGCCACACCCCACCATTCGGCGCCGGGGGTGCCGAGCACGCACGGCTCGTCCGGGCCGTACGGGGCGTCCGGGTCGCCGGTGCGCAGCCAGAGGCTGGCCCGCCACGGGCGGTCCGGGTCGGTGCCGAGGGCGACCCAGACCACCGGCACGCCCTGGGCCCGCGCCGCGCCGACGAGGCCCGCCACGGTCTCTACCGCGGCGGCGACGGCGGGCAGGTCCGCGCCGTACCCGGCGATGATCTCCGGGTCCGCGAAGGAGCGCTGCACGTCCACCACGACCAGGGCCGGGCGGCCGGTGAGGGAGGCGAGCTTCGGGCTCATCCGGCGGCCCGCAGCCGGGGCAGGACCGCCTCGCCGAACGGGATCATGTCGGCGTGGTAGTCCGGGAAGATCAGCATCAGCCCGTCCAGTTCGGCGGTGTCCACGATCTGGGTGATGTGGGCGAGGACGGTGTCCGGGCCGCCGGTGACGTACGGGGTCTGGAACGCCTCGGCGCCGGTCGCCCCGTCGGCCCAGGCGCGGGCCACGTCGGCCGGGATGCCCCAGGACGTGCGCATCCCGATCAGCGCCGCCTTGTCCAGGCCCGCCGACCAGCGCTTGGCCTTGGCCTCGGCGGCCGCGTCGGTCTCGTCCAGGACCACGGTCAGCATCGAGTACGTCTTGCAGTGCCGTCCGTACTCGGCGGACTTGTCGTGCACGTACCGGGAGAACTCCCGCATCTGGTCCAGGCTGTCGGCGCTGAGGAAGGCACCGTCGGAGTACCGGGCCTGGAAGTCGCGGCCGCGTTCGGACCGGCCGGCGCTGATGATGGTCGGGCGGGTGGCCGGGTGCGGCCGGGACTCGCAGTCGGCGAGGGTGAAGAAGTCGCTCTTCATGGTCACCGTGTCCTCGGTCCAGAGGCGGGTGACGGCCTCGGTCCATTCCTCGGTCATCCGGTACCGGTCGGCGTGCGACAGGTCCTCGTCCCAGAGGCCCATCTGGCGGAACTCGTCGGCGTACGAGCCGTTCACGATGTTCATCCCGGCCCGGCCGCCGGAGACGTCCTGGAGGGTGGTGAACATCTTCGCGGCGATCGCCGGATGGTGCACGTTGGCGTGCATGGTCGCCCAGATCTTGACCGTGGAGGTGGCCTCGGCCAGGGCGGACATCAGGGTCATCGACTCCAGGGTCTGCCCCCAGTGGTCGGTGCTGCCGCCGAAGCCCTTCCACTTCGCCATCGACATGATGAAGTCGAGGCCGATCTTCTCGGCGTCGGCCGCCACCCGGCGGTTGTAGGCGTAGGTCGCCTCCGGGTGCGGAGCCGTCTCGGAGATCATCCAGCCGCCGTTTCCGATCGGCAGGAACACTCCATATTCTTTGTCGGACATCGATACCTCTTTGCGGCTCTCGTGGTCTTCGGGAATCACGCGGCCGGCCAGACCAGCGTGGCCCCGGAGTGAATGGCGGTCACGAACGACGGGTCGAACGCGGCAGACGTGTCGGTGCCGGCGATGGACGTTCCGCCGTACGTGTCGAGCAGCTTCACGAGGGACTCCACGTTGGCGGGGTCGATCGTGCCGAGCGGGGTGCCGGCCTTCAGCGTCTCCCGGACCACACCCACCTCGGTCTGCCAGATCGCCAGGTTGTGCTCCTCGTCGTACCCGGCGCCGGTCAGGTCGGCGGCGGCCTTCACACACTCGGCGCCGTTGCGCTCGCAGTACTCGAAGGCGTGCAGCCCGGCCCGCAGGAAGTCCTGGACCGCGGACGGGTGCTTCGCGGCGAACTCCGGGTTGACGGCCATCGCGCCGAGCGAGCCGGGGACCTGGTAGTCGTACGGCCGCCAGACCTTGACCGGGGTGTTCGCCTTCTTCAGCTGGTTGGGCTCGTTGGAGATGAAACCGGTGAGGGACCGGACCTGGCCACGGGGCAGGATCGACGGGTCGTAGCCGACCACCACCTGCTTGATCGAGTCGTAGTTCGCGCCGGCCTGGGCGAGCATCGCCCGCACCCCGATCGGCATCGCGCCCTTCTGGCCCAGGGTGGTGCCGTCGAGCTGCTTCAGGTCGGTCACGTCGGTCTTCGTCATCAGCACTTCAAGACCGACATTGCTGTACGCCGAGACGCCGGTGACCTTGATCCCGTTGGCGTTGGCGGAGAGCACGTCCTGCTGGCTCACCGGGCTGAAGGTAACCTGCCCGCTGGCCAGAAGTTTGGTGTTCTGGCTGGTGTCACCGGTGCCGGGCTGCATGGTCACGTCGAGGCAGTGCGACTCGAAGTAGCCGAGCTTCTTCGCCGCGACGTACTCCAGGATCGAGGCGGACGCCTGCCACTGGTAGCCGGACAGGTAGGTGATCTTCCCGGCCGCCTTGTTCTGGGCGCAGCGCTCGGCGGAGATCACCGAGGTGGTGGCCGCGGCCGGCTCGTCGGCACCGGAACAGGCGGTGATCGACAAGGCGGTGAGAGCGGCGACAAGGACGCGGATCTTCATGACTCACTCCTAGGTTTTCCGGGCAGGGTGCAGCGACCGGACGTACACAGCGGGATCACTTACCGGCGCTCTGGGTCTCGTGCCAGTGCAGGAGACGGCGCTCCAGCAGGGTGACCGAGAGCAGGAGCAGCGAGCCGAGCACGGCCAGCATCGCGATCGCGGCGTAGACCGCGGACAGCCGGTTCATCGACGAGGCCAGGCTGATCGCGGTGCCGAGCCCCTCGGCGGAGCCGGCCGCGGACAGCTCGGCCACCACCGCGCCGACCACCGACAGCGGGAACACGATGCGCAGGGCGGCGAACAGGTACGGCAGCGCGCTCGGGATCCGCAGGTACCAGAGCGTCTCCAGGCGGGAGGCGTGGACCGTGCGGTAGACCTGCAGCACCGGCAGCGGGACCGCCCGCAACCCGACCGAGGTGTTGATCAGCACCGGGAAGAAGCAGATCAGCCCGGTGACGATCAGCTTCGGCGCGGCACCGAAGCCGAACGCCACCACCAGGGCCGGGGCGATCGCCACCAGCGGTGTCACGTTGAGCACCACCGCCACCGGCATGATCGCCCGGCGGGCCAGGGTGAACTCGCTGACCAGCACCCCGATCACGAAGGCGCTGAGCCCGCCGAGCACCAGCCCGCCGAGCGCCTCCTGCAGGGTCACCCACGCGTTGCGCAGGAAGTAGCCGGAGTCCTCGACCAGGGTCGTGCCCACGTCGCCGAGCGGCGGCAGCAGGTACGGCATCTCCCGCGCGCCCCACTGCCAGAGCAGCCCCAGCAGGGTCATCATCAGCACCAGCGGCAGCCACATCGACGGCTTGAGGAACGACAGGTCCCCTCGCCAGCGGGTGCGGATCGCGGCGGTCTTACGGGCGGCGATCGTCATGCGGCCGCCCCCTGGAAAGCGCCGCGGAGCCGGTCCCGGACCAGGTCCTCGTAGTGGTGGAACTCGGCGGTCTTGAGGATCGCCTGGCCCCGCGGCCGGGGCAGGTCGATGTCGAGCACGTCGGTGATCCGGCCCGGCCGGGGCGCCATCACCACGATCTTGTCGGAGAGCCGGACCGCCTCGGTGACCGAGTGGGTCACGAACAGCACCGTCGCCTTCAGTTCGTCCCACAGGTCCAGCAGCTGCTCCTGCAGCGACTCGCGGGTGAACTCGTCCAGCGCCGAGAACGGCTCGTCCATCAGCAGCACGTCCGGGTGCAGGCCGAAGGCGCGGACGATCGCGGCCCGCTGCTGCATGCCGCCGGAGATCTGCGACGGCAGCTTGTGCATCACGTCGTGCAGGCCGGCCTTGCGCAGCAGTTCGACCATGTCCGGGCCGTCGGTGCCGGACTCCTTGCGGCGGCGGCGCCCGGCGGACCGGTTGACCTTGGCCGGCAGCGACACGTTCTTCAGCACCGACAGCCAGGGCAGCAGCGCCGGGGTCTGCGGGACCAGGCCGAGCATCTTGTTCCGGGCGGCCTCGGCCGGGGACACCCCGCCGACGCTCACCTCACCGGAATCCGGATCCTCCAGCCCGGCGATCACCCGCAGCAGGGTGGACTTGCCGCACCCGCTGGGGCCGATCACGCTGACGAAGGTGCCGGCCGGCACGGTCAGGTCGACGTCGTCCAGCGCGATCAGTGCGCCGGCGGCGACGGTGTACACACGCCGGACCCGGGTCACCCGGATCGCCTCGGCGCTCATGTGAATTGCTCGCGGAAATTGTCGAACAATGCGGTCTCCAGACAACGGCGAAATGTCAATGGAGCCGGAGAGCGTGCGAGGCGAATACGAGGATATGCGTCGCGAGACTCAAGCTGAGGAGAAAGTTAGGGATCGCGTGAGTCGGCGGGAAGTAGCCCGAGTTTCGGTGTCGTTAACTCGGCCACCACCCGCCGGTCGCTCACAGTGCGGCGATCTCCCTCTCGAACCGGGAGCGCAGCGCGGCCTTCTCCGCGTCGGGCAGCCAGCAGGCGTCGACCCCGGCCAGCGCCATCGCGGTCAGGCGCTCGCGGGCCACGCCCAGGTCCTCGGCGAGGATGCGGTACTCCGCGGTCAGGCTGGTCGGGAACATGCCGGGATCGTCGGAGCACGGGATCACGTTCAGCCCGGCCTCGATCATCGCGCCGATCGACGCCTTGCGCCACGGACGCCAGCTGCGCCGGGACGTGGTCGAGGCGACCAGGAACGGGGTCTGCTCCGCACGCAGCCGGGCCACCACCGCGTCGTCCTCCAGGACGAAGTAGCCGTGGTCGATCCGGTCGCAGCCCAGCTCGTCCAGGCAGGTGATGGTGTTCGCGGCGATCGGGGCGTGCTCCGAGGAGTGCGCGGTCCGCCGCAGGCCCGCCTGACCCGCCAGCCGGTACGCCTCGGCGAACCGCTCCGGCGGCCCGGCCGTCTCCAGGTTGTCCAGGCCGATGCCCACCACGTACTCGTGCGGGTTGTCCACCACGGTCCGCACCCGGGCCACCGCCTCCTCGCCGGAGCGGCTGCGGTCGACGGCGGCGAGCAGCCGGCCGGACATCCCGAAGTCCCGTTCGGCCATCCGGATGCCCTCGGCGTACGCCTGGACCGAACCCCGGTAGCCCAGCCCGGCCAGGTGCTCCGGCACCTCGTCGAAGGACATCTCCAGGTGGCGGACCCCGTTGTGGTGGGCGTCCTCGAACGCCTCGTAGACGATCCGGGTCAGGTCGTCGGCGGTGCGCAGCGCCGCGATCACCCAGGCGGACACCTGGAACAGCGAGTACGACACCTCGGGCTCACCGGCCGCCCGGCCCTGCGGCACCGGGATCCGGGTGTTCCGGTAGAGCGCCGGGTCCGGCGGGAGCGAGTTGATGTCGGCGTAGATCCGCTCCGGCTCGGCGGGCAGATCGAGCCCGGCCCGGCGGGCCAGCTCGGCGAAGGTGCCGGCGCGGACCGTGCCGATCAGGTGGCAGTGCAGCTCCACCTTGGGCAGGTCACGAATGAAATCAGACATGGTCTTCCTTAGGAACCCTGGGTGGCCGGGCCTCCCTGGCGGTGGAGGCCCGGCCACGGGAGGGTGGATCAGCTGCCGGTGACTTCGCGGGCGAACCGGTCGGCCCAGTCCTTGCGGGTCGGCACCAGCTGGGCGGGGTCGAGGGTGGCGTATCCGGCGGCCACCGGGTCCTCGGCGATGTCGCCGACCACCGCGGTGATGGTCTGCGGCACCGTCGCCTCCGGGTTCACCGGCAGGTCGCCGACCAGCTCGGCGGACTTGGACTGCGCCTCGGCGGACAGCAGGTAGTCGATGAACCGGTGGGCGTTCGCGGCGTTCTTCGCGGTCGCCGGGATCATCGCGCGGTTGGTGGCCATGTACCTACCGGTGGCCGGCGGGGTCCAGGCGACCTTCTCGCCGTCGGCCATCAGGTTGGTGGCGAAACCGTTCAGGGTGTCCGCGGCGACGATCTCACCCTGCGCGATCAGGTTGGTGACCTCGGTCGACGAGCTGTAGAACTGGAGCACGCCGGGCTTCCACGTGGCCAGGGTCTTCAGGGCGGCGTCGATGTCGTACGGGCCGGAGCCGTAGGTCGCGGCCACCCCGGAGATCATCAGCTGGCCGGCGGTGACCGAGATGTCGGGCAGCGCCACCTTCTCACTGTTCGCCCCGGCGTAGACGTCCCACTTCGCGGCCTGCTCGGCGGTCAGCTTCTCGGTGCTGTAGATGGTGCCGTTGAGCTGGTAGCTGTAGGCCGGCCCCTGATAGGCGGCCTCCTTGGCGAACTCGGCGATCTTCGCCAGGTTCGGCACCTGGTCCGCCGCCACCTGCTGGAACAGCTTGTCCTGCTGGCCCAGCGCGGCGTAGTAGTCGGAGATCAGCACGACGTCGGCGCCGGCCTTGTCCCCGGCCACCTTCAGCTGCGACAGACGGTCCGAGTTGGAGCCGGTCTCCACCTCGACCTCGATGCCGGTGGCCGCGGTGAACGGGTCGATGACCGCCTCGGTGAACTCCTCCACACCGAACGGGAACGTGCTCAGCACCAGCTTCTCGGCCGACTCCGACGAGCCGGACGAGCCGGAGCAGCCGGCGGCGACGAGCAGGGCTGCGGCGGAGAAGGCCGCGGTCAGGGCGTGGCGTATCAAGGGGTTATTCCTTTCCGGAATCTTCGAGGGTGACGAGGTGGGCCGGGTCGGCGCTGACCGTGGTCCGGGTGCCGGGCTCGACCGCCGCCGAGTTGCGGACGTCGGCCACCAGGCGGACCGTCCGGCCGGCGCCGTCGACGGCCTCCACGGTCACCAGCAGGTCGACACCCCGGTAGGCGGTGGAGACGACGGTGGCGTCCAGGCGTTCGCCGTCGTGGTCGACGCCCAGCCGCAGGTGCTCCGGCCGTACCGTACGGAAATTTCCGGTTTTGTCGGTGAAGAAGTTCTCGTATCCCAGGAAGTCGGCCACGAACCGGTTCGCCGGGTGGGCGAAGACCTCCCGCGGCGAGCCGGCCTGCATGATCCGGCCGCTCTTCATCAGCACCATCAGGTCGGACATCTCCAGCGCCTCGTCCTGGTCGTGGGTGACCAGGACGACGGTCAGGCCGGTCTCCGACTGGATGCGGCGCAGCTCGGCGCGCATCTGCACCCGCAGCCGGGCGTCCAGGTTCGACAGCGGCTCGTCGAGCAGGAGCAGCCGGGGCTGGATGGCGATCGCCCGGGCCAGGGCGACACGCTGCTGCTGGCCGCCGGAGAGCTGCTTGGGCCTGCTCCTGGCCAGGTGACCGAGGCCGACCAGGTCGAGGGTCTCCGCGACCTTCGCCGACGCCTCCTTCTTACCGACTTTCCGGATCTTGAGGCCGTAGGCGACGTTGTCGGCCACCGTCATGTGCGGGAACAGGGCGTAGGACTGGAACACCATGCCCAGCCCGCGCTTCTCCGGCGGCAGCCTCGTGCTGTCCACCCCGTGGATGTTGATCGTGCCCGCGGTGGGCAGGCTGTACCCGGCCAGCATCCGCAGCGAGGTGGTCTTGCCGCAGCCGCTCGGCCCGAGCAGCGTGGTCAGCTTCCCCTCGGGGATCTCCAGGTCGATGGCGTCCACGGCGGTGAAGTCACCGAACCGCTGGGTCACCCCGATGAACTCGGCAGCCGTACTCATCGGTTGATTCCTCCGAAGATCTTGGCGAAGCCGACGGTGCGCTCCGCGATGACCGCGATGACGACGGTCGCGGCGAGGATGAGAGTGGCCATCGCGGCGATCCGTGGGTTGTAGCTCTGCTGGACGTAGTCGAGCATCGTGACCGGCAGCGTCCGGAACTCCCGGTCCTGCAGCAGCAGCGACAGCGGCACGTTGTTGAACGAGGTGACGAAACCGAGCAGGGCGGCCGAGAAGATCCCGGGCCGCAGCAGCGGCAGCGTGACGGTGACGAAGGCGCGCACCGGCGAGGCGCCCAGACCCCGCGCGGCCTCCTCGACGGCCGGGTCGGCCAGCGCCAGGGAGGCGCCGGTGACGCGGACCGCGTACGGCAGCAGCAGCGCGGTGTGCCCGAGCATCAGAGTGGTCAGGTTGTCCAGCCCGAAACCGATCATCAGCTGCTGGTAGAGCGCCAGCCCGACGACCAGCTCCGGCACGATCAGCGGGGACAGGAACAGCCCCTCCACCAGTCCGCGCCCGGGGATCTTCCCGCGGTGGATGGCGATGGTGGCCGGCACCCCGATCAGCAGGGCCAGCGCGGTCGCGCCGAGCGCCAGCCACAGGCTGGAGACCAGCGACTCCATGAACGGCCGGTAGGTGACCGCGGCCTCGAACCACTGGAGCGAGAAACCCTCCGGCGGGAACCGCAGGGTCCGCCCGGCACTGAACGCGGTGGCCACCACGAACAGGATCGGGACGATCATGATGAGGTAGCCGAACACCGCCAGGGTGCTCGCGACCGGGCGCCTCATGTCGTGGCTCCCTTCCGGCCAGCCAGCGAGGACAGGCCGGAGACCAGGAAGACCAGGATCGTCATGATCAGCGCGGTGGCGCTGGCCGCGGCCCAGTCGACCGAGACCGACGCGTACGAGAAGAGCTGGGTGGCCAGCATCCGCTGACCGGAGCCGCCCAGGAGATAGGGCGTGGTGTACGCGGTGACCGATCCGGCGAACACCAGGGTGGCCGCGACCACGACTCCGGGCAGTGCGAGCGGCACCACCACGGTCCAGAAGGTGCGGGTCCGCCCGGCGCCCAGCCCACGGGCCGCGTCGTCCAGCCCCGGATCGATCTGCGCGACCGCCGAGTAGCAGGAGATGATCGCCAGCGGCAGGAAGAGCTGGGTCAGGCCGAGCACGATGGCCAGCGGCGTGTAGAGCAGCTGCGGCGCCTCGTCGGCCAGGCCGGTCGAGGTGAGCAGCTTGCCGATGGCCCCGTTGGCACCGAGCAGCACCAGCCAGCCGAAGGTCCGGACCACGTTGCTGAGCAGCAGCGGGAAGATCGCCAGCGCCAGCAGGACGCCACCCCACCGGCTGGTGGAGCGGGCCAGCAGGTACGCGATCGGGAAGCCCAGACCGACGCAGATGGCCGTCACGATCAGCCCGAGCGTGACGGTGCGCCCGATGATGCGCAGCTCGTACGGGTCGGTGAGCATCTCGCCGAACCGTGCGAACACCGCCGTGGTCTCCTCGCCGGGCGGCGCGACGAGCATCGCCACCGCGGGCACGAGGAACCCGATGGCGAGGAACGCGAGCCCCGGCAGCAGGAGGAGAGCGGATTTACGAGTCATTCCCTAGCTTTTCGTGACTTGGTCTCATGCAACCGGTTGCACAACCGGTTGCACGCAGGCTACCTCCCCGAGGATGATGGTGCTGCATCAGAGCTGGTAAACAGCGTGTAACGAACATGGAGGACGCCGCGTGGCAACCCTGGCGGATGTGGCAGCGCTCGCCGGCTACAACAAGTCGACGGTGTCGCGCGCCCTGGCCCGCCCCGAGATGGTCGCGCCGGAGACCATCGCCCGCATCCGGGCCGCCGCCGACGAACTCGGTTATGTGCTCAACCGCACCGCCAGCCAGCTCGCCCGGGGCCGCACCGGCCTGGCCGCGTTCGTGGTGCCCACCCTGGAGAACGCCTTCTTCGCCCCGATCATCGGCGGCGCCCAGGCCCGGGCCGCCGAATCCGACCTGCACCTCACCGTCGCCGTCGCATCCCTGGAGACGGCCGCCGGGGTGGCCGCGCTGGAACGCCTCGCCGCCCAGGTCGACGGCCTGATCCTGGCCGCGCCCCGGGGCACCGACGAGCACGTCACGGCGATCGCGGCGGTCAAGCCGACCGTGCTGGTGGACCGGGAAGCCGACGGGCTGCCGTCGGTGGTCGCCGACACCGCCACCGCGATCGGCGCCGTGGTGCAGGGGCTGGCGGTGCGCGGGCACCGGCGGATCGCCTACCTGGGCGGCCCACCCGGCTCCTGGCAGGACCCCGGCCGGGAGGCGGCGGCCCGGGAGGCGGCCGGCCGCTCCGGCGCCGAGCTGACCGTGCACGGCCCGTTCCCGGCCACCTTCGCCGCCGGGGTGACCGCGGCCCACGAGGTGCTGGAGTCCGGGGCGACCGCGGTGGTCCCCTACGCGACGGCCCTGACCCTCGGCCTGATGCTCACGCTCCGTGGCCGGGGCGTGCACGTGCCCGACGACATCGTGGTCAGCGCCGAGACGACGGTGACCGACGCCCTCGGAGCCCCCGGCATCCCGGCCATCGACGTCGACGGCGACGGCCTGGGCCGGGCGGCGATGGACCTGCTGGCCGCGGCCCTGCTCTCCCCCGCCGAAACCCGCCGCCTCCGCCTACCGGTCCAGGTCGCCTGGAGCCGCGCCTAACCCCCGTGCCGACTTCCGGCGCACTCCGCCCCAGAACTCACCACACAACCCAAAATCCAAGCCCCCGTGCCAACTTCCGGCACAAGGCACACCAAAAGTCACCACACGAACCAGGAACCACGAGCGCGTGGCAACTTCCGGCGCGAAGCGCACCGAAAGTCACCACACGAACCGCCAACCAAGACCCCGTGCCAACTTCCGGCGCGAAGCGCACCGGAAATGACCACACGAACCGCCAACCACGACCGCGTGGCAACTTCCGGCACGAAGCGCACCGGAAATGACCACACGAACCGCCAACCGCGAGCGCGTGGTTACCTCCGGCACGGAACGCACCGGAAATGACCACACGAACTGCGGACCACGAGCGCGTGGTTACTTTCGGGGCGGAACGCGCCGGAAATGACCACGCGAGCTGTGGACCGCGAGCTTGTGGTTACTTTCGGGGTGGAGCGCGCCGGAAGTTGGCACGCGGTAGCGGTCAGTCGGTCAGGGGCTCCGGGCCGAGCAGGCGGACGGCATGGTCGGACACCTCGCCGGCGACCAGCACGTCGTAGTGGTCCGGGACGACCTCGGCCGGCCCGTCCTCCCCGGCGAACTCACGAATGATCATGCCCATCCCGGCGCCGATCAGCGCGCCCAGCCCGGCCGCCACCAGGGTGCTCCAGGTCATGTCGGCGATCGGGATGATCAGGTCGAACCAGGCCAGCAGGTGCTCGATGAGGACCGCGACCACCAGCCCGGACAGGGCGCCCCGGCGGGCCGCACGGGCCGCGGGCCGTTTGGCGGCCGTCCGGCGACCGCACGCCACGATCACCGCCCGCCCGGCCGGCACCCCACCCTGGATCAGCCGGTCCAGGGCGCGCTCGGCGGCGCCGAAGTCGGCGGCCCGGGCGACGACCTGGGGTGCGGCCCCGAGTTGGGCGCTATCGCTGTGGATCGTCTCGGTGTGCTCCAGGCGGGTCATCGGCGCTCCTCTCGGGCCTGCGGGTCTGGATCAACTGTCGCCGGTGAAACCGGGTTTGCCATCGGCTGCAGCGCAACCGTCATGGGAGTGACACAACCGTCACACCGGGCGAGTTGCGGAACTGTTGGATCCTGTTGGCTTTCGTTGACATCGAACATGTAAATACGCCAATGTGATCTCGTTACGTCGTTGCGCGAAGGGAAACAATTTCGATGCCACGAACGTCCCTCAGATCCCTTTTCACCGCGTCCCTCCTCGTCCTCGCCGCGCTGACGGTGCCGGCCACACCCGCGGCGGCGGCCGCCGAGGTGCACGGCCTCAAGGGCGAGTACTTCCGGATGTCCGCCCCGGGAGCCCGCGACTTCGCCGAGCTCGGCGGCATCGCACTGGATCCGAACATCGACCTGCCGGGGCTGGCCGGCACCTTCGAGTCGCTGACCGGGCGGACCGAGCACACCACCGCCCGCTGGACCGGAAAGATCACCGCCCCGGCGACCGGCGACTACACCTTCTCGATGATCGGCGACAACGGGTTCCGGTTCCTGATCGACGAGCAGCCGGTGATCGACCACTGGGTCGGTGACTGGGACCGCGAGCAGACCAGTGCCCCGGTGCCGCTGGTCGCGGGCGAGGCGCACGACGTGAAGATCGAGATGTTCCAGGACATCGGCGGGGCGAACCTGTTCCTGCGCTGGGCCGGCGCCGGGCTGCCGAAGCAGATCGTGCCGGAGTCGGCGTTCACCCCGCCGGACGGTTTCCAGATCTTCCCGGTGGACCTGACGGTGGGCGCCGACGGCAGCACGGTGGTGGCCGACTTCGCGGCACCGGTCGGCACCCTCGGGCAGTTCACCGAGCATCTGTCGGTGGAGGTGGACACCACCCGCTTTCCGGTGCGGGAGGCACGGGTGGACCGGCGCGACCGGTCCAGGGTGATCATCACGCTGACCGAGAGGGTGCAGAAGGATCAGCGGGTCCGGGTCGACTACGACGGCACCGGCGGCCTGGTCGTCGGCGGCGAGACGGTTCCGCAGATCATCCGGTCCGCGGTGAACACCTCCACGCACCGCCTGACCACACCGTGGGGCGACAGGGTGGACAAGAATCGCCCGCTCCCGGAGTACCCGCGCCCGCAACTGGTCCGCGAGGACTGGCTGAACCTGAACGGGCAGTGGGAGTTCGCCGCCGCGCAGGCCGGTGAGCAGCCGGTGTTCGGTGAGAAGCTGGCCGAGAAGATCACCGTCCCGTTCCCGGTGGAGTCGCTGCTGTCCGGGATCGAGCGGCGCGAGGATCACATGTTCTACCGCAAGCTGGTGACCGTGCCGAAGGGCTGGGCCGGCAAGCGGGTCAAGCTGAACTTCGGGGCGGTCGACTATCAGGCCAAGGTCTGGGTGAACGGCACCCTGGTCACCGAGCACACCGGCGGCTACACCGCGTTCACCGCGGACATCACCGGCGCCCTGACGAGGAAGGGCCCGCAGGAGATCATCGTCGGGGTCACCGACGTGACCGGGCCGAACCAGCCGAAGGGCAAGCAGTCGCTGAACCCGGGCGGCATCGTCTACGAGCCCTCCTCGGGCATCTGGCAGACGGTCTGGCTGGAGCCGGTCGCCCCGGGGGCCATCGACGACCTCAAGATCACCGCCGATCGCAAAGAGGTCCGCCTGCGAGTCACGGCCGACTCAACGGCCAAGATCACTGCGACCGCGTACGACAAAAAGGGTAAAAAGGTTGGCAAAACCACCGGTGCCGCCAACTCTGATCTCACTCTGAAGATCGACAAGCCCCGCCTCTGGAGCCCGGACGACCCCTACCTCTACGACCTGAAGATCACCCTCGGCAAGGACACCGTCAAGAGCTACTTCGGCCTGCGCGAGATCGAGGTGCAGAAGGTCGGCGGCTTCCCGAAGCTGGTCCTCAACGGCGAGCCGATCTTCTCGCTGGCCACTCTGGACCAGGGCTTCTGGCCGGAGGGCCTCTACACCCAGCCCAGTGACGCGGCGCTGCGCTTCGACCTGGTGGAGACCAGGAGGCTCGGGTTCAACGCGGTCCGCAAGCACATCAAGGTCGAGTCGGCCCGGTTCTACCGGCACGCCGACGAGCTGGGCCTGCTGGTCTGGCAGGACTTCGTCTCGGCCGACATCAACAGCACGGCCGGCCAGGAGGCGTTCCTCAGCCAGGGCCGGGAGATGATGCGGCAGCTGCACAACTTCCCGTCGATCATCGGCTGGATCGTCTTCAACGAGGGCTGGGGCGAGTGGGACCGGGAGGAGACAGGCCGGATCGCGACCTCTGTCAAGAATGAAGACCCGTCCCGGATCCTGAACGCGCACAGCGGCGTCAACTGCTGTGCGTCGAAGGGTGACTCCGGCAAGGGCGAGGTGATCGACCACCACGACTACGTCAACAACGACCCGCCGTACCCGGACGCCACCCGGATCGCGATGGACGGCGAGCACGGCGGCTTCACCCTGCGCACTCCCGGGCACATGTGGCCGGGACCGCCGGCGGTGATCTACAGCGGGGTGCCGGACAAGGCCGCGCTGACCGCCAAGTACGTCGACAACACCCGCCAGTTCTACCTGGAGGCGGCCGGGGCGGAGCTGTCCGGTTCGGTCTACACCCAGATCACCGACCTGGAGACCGAGCTGAACGGGCTCTGGACCTACGACCGGCGGGAGATCAAGGTCGACCCCGCGCCGGTACGGGCGATCAACCGCGCCGTGATCGAAGCCGGCCGCACCGCCGGGGCGGACGCCACCTTCCCGGGGAGGGGTGAGTGGAGGCTGGACGAGGCGAGTGGCACCGTGGCCCGCGACGCCCTGTCCGGCAGTGATCTGACCCTGAAGGGCGACACCTCCTGGACCACGGGTGTCGCCGGGTCGGCGCTGAGGTTCGACGGTGACGGGGACTCCGCGGACACCACCGCACCGGTCCTGGACACCACGGAGGACTACACGGTGTCCGCGTGGGTGACCCTGGACAAGCTGCCCGGCAACTACGCGACGGTGGTCAGCCAGGACGGCCGGGCCCGGGAGAACCCCTTCTATCTGCAGTACGGGCAGGGCGCCTTCGCGTTCAGCACCCCGGGCGGCAACCGGGCCCGCCTGGTGGTGACGCCGGAGCTGAACCGGTGGTACCACCTGGCCGGGGTGCGCGACCACAGCACCGGCGAGGTCCGGCTCTTCGTGGACGGGCAGCGGGTGGCGGCGGTGCCGGCCGGGCCGGACGTGGTCAGCACCGGGCCGCTGTCGGTCGGGCGCGCGAAGTACGCGGGCAACCCGACCGACTGGTGGTCCGGCTCGATCGATCAGGTGGGCGCGTACGACCGGGCCCTGACCGACGCCGAGGTGGCCGCGCTGGCGGCGGCCGGCCGGCCCTGAGATGACGTCGGGGAGGCCGTCACGGTCTCCCCGGCGTCTGTCACTCGGGGTGGTGGGCGCCGATCTCCGACTCGCTGACGCCGGCCGGGTCCAGGACGCGGTGCAGGAACTCGCGGGTGCGCTCCTCGCGGGGGCGGCCGAACACCTCCGACGGCGGGCCCTGTTCGACGATCACGCCGCCGTCCATGAAGACCACCCGGGAGGCCACCTCGCGGGCGAACGCCATCTCGTGCGTCACCACCAGCATGGTCATGCCGTCGGCGGCCAGGCCGCGCATCACCGCCAGGACCTCGCCGACCAACTCCGGGTCGAGGGCGCTGGTCGGCTCGTCGAAGAGCATCAGCTGCGGGTCCATCGCCAGCGAGCGGGCGATCGCCACCCGCTGCTGCTGGCCGCCGGAGAGCTGGGCCGGGTAGGCGGTGGCCTTGTCGGCCAGACCCACCCGCTCCAGGTTCTCGGTGGCGATCCGGTCGGCTTCGGCCCGGCCACGTCTGAGCACCCGGCGCTGGGCGATCGTCACGTTCTCCCGGACGGTGAGGTGCCCGAACAGGTTGAACTGCTGGAACACCATGCCGATGCCGCGCCGGACGGCGTCGATGTCGCAGTCCGGGTCGGTGAGTTCGGTCCCGGCCACCCGGATGGTGCCGGCGGTCGGCTGCTCCAGCAGGTTCACGCAGCGCAGCAGGGTGGACTTGCCCGAACCGGACGGGCCGATCACGCAGACCACTTCGCCCGGGTCGACGGCCAGGTCGATGCCGCGCAGCACCTGAAGGTCACCGAAGGACTTGTGCAGTCCGCCGATCTCGATGGTGGACATCGTCACCTCTCCCTTCCGGCCCGGCGCTCCAGCCCGCGGACCAGCTGCGACAGCGGCAGGGTGATCAGCAGGTAGAGGAGTCCGGCCACCACCAGCGGCGTCGGGTTGACCCGCTGGTTGAGTGTGTCACCGGCGAACTTGGTCAGTTCGATGGTGGTCGACGTGACGCCCAGGACGTACACCAGGGAGGTGTCCTTGGTCAGCAGGATGATCTCGTTGGTCAGCGGCGGGATGACGATCCGGAACGCCTGCGGCAGGATGATCGAGATCATCGCGCGGGTGTGTGACATGCCGAGGGTGCGGGCGGCTTCCAGCTGTCCTTTCGGGACGGCCTGGATGCCGGCCCGGATGGTCTCCGCCATGTAGGCCGCGGCGGTCAGGCCGAGACCGACGGCGACCGAGCCGTAGACGCCGCCGGGGATCTCCCGGTCCGGGAAGGCCAGCGGCACGCCGTAACCGACCATGAACAGCACGAGCAGTGACGGCAGGCCGCGGAACAGCTCGATGTAGGCGGTGGCGAACCAGCGGTAGGGCAGCACCGACGACAGCCGCATCAGCGCCAGGATCAGTCCGAGGGTCAGACCGAAGACGAAGGCCAGCAGCGTGTACGTCACGGTGTTGCGCAACGCGACGGTGATCGCGTCGGGGAACATGTCGCGGGCGATGTCGAGCCGGAAGAACGCCTCGGACAGGCGCCCCCAGTCGGCCGCCCCCGCCACGGTCAGGATGACCGCGGCGAAGACGACGTAGCCGGCGACCCGGGCGACCAGCCGCCGGCGGCGTGGACTCAGCTTCATGCGGCGGGCTTCTCGCCGATCCACTGCTTGTAGATCTCGTCGTACTTACCGTCGCCGCGGGCCGCGGCGAGCGCCTCGTTGACCGCCTTCAGCAATTCGGCGTTGCCCTTCTTGACGGCGAAGCCGTACTGCTCACCGGTGTCGAAGCCGGCCGCGACCTCGACCTTGCCGGGGTTGGCCTTGATGTATTCGTTCCAGACCGGCAGGTCGTTGACGGCGGCCTCGACCTGGTTGGTGGCGAGGGCCTGCTGGAGTGCGGCGAGGTCCTTGTAGGACACCACCTCGATGTCCAGCTTCTTCTCACCGACCTGGGTCTTGATGTAGTCCTCGCCGGTGGTGCCGCCCTGCACGCCGAGGCGCTTGCCGGCCAGCTCCTCCAGGGTCTTGACCGTCTTGCCGGTCTGCACCGCGAGGGCCTGGGTGGCGTCGAAGTACGGGTCGGAGAAGTCCAGCACCTGCTTGCGCTCGTCGGTGATGGTCATGCCGGCGGCGGCCACGTCGCACTTGCCGGCGTTGAGGTCGGAGCCCGACTTGATGCCCTCGAAAGGCGTGTCGACGATCTCCTGGGTGACACCGAGCTTGGTGGCGACCAGGTCGATCAGCGCCACGTCGAACCCGACGACCTTGCCGCTGGAGTCCTTGGACTGGAACGGCGCGTACGGCAGATGGGTGCAGGTGGTCAGCGCACCGGCCTTGATCAGCGGGACACCGGTCTCGGTGGTGACCGAGGTGTCCTCCTTGGCGCAGCCCGTGATCGCCAGCGCGACGGCGGCGGCCAGCACAGCCGTCTTGTTGAAACGTCGCGTCATGTTCATACATCTCCCCCGGCCAGGTAGTGGATCGGGCAAGATTATGCCAATTCGACTGCGGACGGCTGTCGATGTGGACTCGGTTAGGTCACGCTCGGGGGGGCAAATCCGGGCGGAGATCTTTTCAGGTCGTCGCGCCGGCAGCCGATGGCGAGCCCATGGCACCCAGTCGGTTCGGCACGTTCGTCACCTCCGCGGCAGTGGCCGCGATGCTCGTCCCCGGGACGGCGTACGCCGCCGAGCCCGCCCCGCTGACCGGCACGGTCGAGACCGTGATCGTGGATCAGCCACCCGGCGCGGAGGACCATGCCGGCCATGAGGATCAGACCCGGACTTTCGTACGCGTCCAGGGGCGCCTGCTGGAGGTCCCGGACGGCGCACTGACCGGGGTCGCGTCCGGCACCCGTGCCACTGTCCGGTTGCGCGGCTCGGCGGTGGTGTCCGCCGAGCCGGCCGCCGGAACCCGGGGCGCCCGCGCGGTGTCGGCCGCCGGATCGCACACGCTGACCGTGCTGCCGGTGTTCTGGAACTCCACGGACGCGCAGACCCAGGAGTCGCTGACCACCCTGGCCAACCAGGCGAGGGACTACTGGGCCGAGCAGTCCGGCGGTGACGTCGCCGTCAGCGTCGACGTGCGCGACTGGAAGCAGATGGCCGCGCCCACCACCTCCTGCAACGCCGCCGCGATCTACAACGCCGCGCTGGCCGCCCACGCGACGGCCACCCCGGCCGACCCGAAGAACCACGTGGCGGTCTACTTCCCGAGGTACTCGGCCTGCACCTGGGCCGGGCTGGGCTCGGTGAACGGGCCGATGATGTGGATCAACGGCTATCCGATCGAGGACGTGTTCACCCACGAGTTCGGCCACAACCTGGGGCTGGGCCACGCCAACTGGGCCAAGTGCACGTCGGCGAGCGGCGCCCGGGTGCCGCTGTCGGACAACTGCACGGTCGGCGAGTACGAGGATCGGACCGACGTGATGGGGTACGGCATGTCCGGCGTACCGTCCGGCAACCTGAACTCGGCGTTCGGTGACTACCTCGGCCTCCAGCAGACCACCACGACGTCCCCGGCCGAACTGACCGCGCTCTCCGCGCACTCCGGCACGTCGGGCCTGCGGATCCCGGTCGCCACCGGCACGATCTTCGTCGACTACCGCCCGGCGGCCGGCCGGGACACCCGGGTCAGCCGGTGGGCCGGCGTCCAGGTGCGGTTGCGGAGCACCGGCACGCCGCCGACCACCCGCCTGCTCGACATGCAGCCGGCCACCGCCACCGCGTTCACCGCCGCGAACCTGCCGGCCGGCGCCACCTGGCCGATCCCGGGCACCGGAAAGGCGGTCAAGGTCACCGCGACCGGCGACACCACGGCGCGCGTCGAACTGGTCGCCGGATCCACCGACACCACTGCCCCGTCGGTCGCCCCGGTCGTCACCGTCCCGGCCGCCCCGGCCCGGCTGGAGTCGGCGCCGGTCAGCTGGACCGCCGCGGTGGACAAGGAGTCCGGTGTCACCGGCTACCGGGTGACCGTCAACGGCGCCACCGTCGCCGAGACCGACGGCTCCACCCGGACCGCCGAGGTGCCGCTGGCCGAGGGCCGCAACGCGGTCGCGGTGGTCGCGGTCAACGGCGCCGGCCTGGTCAAGGCGGGCGCGGCCCGGACCGTGGTACGGGACTCGACGGCCCCCGCCGCGGTCACCGCGCTCAAGGTCGCCGCGGACGGCCGCTCGGTCACCTGGACCGCCCCGGCCGACACCGGCACCACCCGGTCGTACGCGGTCCGGATCGACGGTGTCCTGGCCCGGACGGTGACCGCCGCGCCCGCCTCGGTGAGCATCACCGCCGGCCGCCGCACCGTCTCGGTCACCCCGTCGGACGCGGCCGGCAACACCGGCGCCGCCACCGAGACCACCCTCTGGGTCGATCCGGCCGCCCCGGTCCCGCCGGTGATCACCGCGCCGGCCGCCGGCGCCTGGCAGAACACCCGGCAGCTGACGGTCACCTGGAACCCGGCCTCGGCGCCCGGTTCGGGCATCGCCTCCTACACCGTGTCGGTCAGTGGCCGGACGGTCGCCACCGTCGACGCGGACACCACCACCGCGACGGTCACCGCCCCCGCCGACGGCAGCGTCGCGGTGACGGTGCTGGCGCGGAACCTGGCCGGCACCGCCGCCAGGGTCGCCTCGGTGACGGTGAAGGTGGACACGGTCGCCCCGCCGGCCCCGGTCGCCGTCAAGCTCGCCGCCGACCAGTCGAAACTGACCTGGACCGCGCCGGGCGGCACCGGCTCCCCGGTGTCCTGGCAGGTCCGGATCGACGACGGCGACCCGGTGACGGTCACCCGGGCCGAGGTGGCCAACACCGCCGGCCCGGGACGCCGCACCTGGACGGTGACCCCGGTCGACGCGGCCGGCAACACCGGCACGGCCACCCGGTTCACCGCCTGGACCGACCGGACCGCCCCGTCCGCGCCGGTGTTCACCGCCCCGGCCGCCGACAGCCTGGCCCGGACCGGGCCGGTCACCGTCACCTGGGACGCGGCGGCCGACGACGAGTCCGGGATCGCCTCGTACCGGGTGAGCGTGGGCTCCCAGAAGGCGACCGTGACCGGCACCAGCTGGTCGTACCGGCCGGTCGAGGGCCGGCAGACGGTGACGGTGACCGCGGTCAACAACGCCGGGGTGCTGTCCACGCCCGCCACCGTCGTCTGGACGTACGACCCGACCGCGCCCACCCCGGTGTCCCCGGTGAGGCTCACCGACGGCACGCTGTCGTGGCGGGCCGCCACCGACCGGACCAGCGGCGTGTCCGAGTACGTCCTGTCGCTGGACGGCGTCCGGGTGACCACCGTCGCGGCCGGCACGACGTCGGCTGCGGTGACCACCCCGGCGGGCCGGCACACCTGGACGGTCGTCGCCGTCGACCGGGCCGGGAACACCGGTGCGGCCGCCTCGGTGACCACCACCCGCTGATCCGCGCCACCCCCTCCGGCCCGTCTGCCCTCGCGGCAGGCGGGCCGGTTCGGTTCCCAAACCGGTTCGGTCCGACCGGGCCGGTTCGTCTCCCACCCCGGCCGGTTCGTGTCCCAGCGGACCGGGAAACGGCGATGCGGCCCGCCCCCGGATCAGGGACGGGCCGCATCGGCTCGGTCAGGCGGCGGCGAGCTGGTTCCGGCCGGAGCGCTTGGCGGCGTACAGGTTGGCGTCGGCCCGGTCGTACAGCTCCCGGCCCGGCTCGTCGGACCGGCACTCGGCCAGGCCCATGCTGAGGGTCACCGTCAGGCCCGGCACGATGGTGTTCCAGTCCCGGGCCAGGATCACCCGGCGGATCCGCTCGGCGATCTCCCGGGCCTCCGTTTCACCCACCGACAGGAACATGGCGAACTCGTCGCCACCGAACCGGATCGCCACCTCGTCGTGCCGGCAGTGCGAGCGCAGCACCGCGGCGATCTCGCCGAGCACCCGGTCGCCGACACCGTGCGAGTAGTGGTCGTTGATGTGCTTGAAGTGGTCCACGTCGATGAGCAGCAGGGTTCCACCGCCGGTGACCGCGTTGATCCGCCGGTCGAACATCCGCCGGTTGCCCAGCCCGGTCAGCGCGTCCGAGGCCGCGGCCAGATCGGCGCTCATCCGGGCCGCCTCCAGCTCGACCCGGCGGTACGCCTGCCGCAGCATGGTGCGCCGGTCCAGCCGCAGCTGCCACAGCGCCTCGACGTGCCCGCGCAGCGACTCCAGCACCGCCTGGGTGGGTTCGCCGGGGAACTCCAGGACGGCGGTGGTGGCCAGCTCGTACTGGAAGAGCAGTTTCTGGGACCGCAGCACCGACAGCTCCAGGGCGGCCCGGAACTCCCGGCGCGCGGCCCGCCACTCACCGGTGCTCCGCAGCGCCACCCCGTTGGCCAGGTGCAGCATCCGGGCCTCGTGCGACTGGCCGGCCTCCCGCATCCGCGGCAACAGGTCACCGACCAGTTCGAAGGCTTCTTCGGTACGCCCGGACTTGGCATAGCAGACGGCCAGCACCGCTGACCCGAGTGGCGAGTCGACGCCCTCCCCGAACAGCTTCTCCACCACTGCCACGCACTTGTCGACCAGGTTCGCCGCGTCCTCGGTGCGCCCCACCTGGTCCAGCCGCAGCGACCACTCCAGCCACAGCTCGATGTGGGTCAGCTCGGCGGCCGACCGGTACAGGTCGTCCGGGTTCTCGAACGACTCGATGCAGCGGCGCATCGCGTCGTCGGCGAGTTCGAACAGGTCGGCGCAGCGGGCCGCCTCGGCCAGCGAGGCCATCGCGGAGAAGTAGCGCAGGCCCTTGCGGGGCGCCACGTCCAGCACCGCCATCGCGCGGGCCACGTAGTGCAGGCCCTCGTCGATGCGGCCGAGGTGGATCAGCACCTCGGCGGCGTCCGCCATGATCTTGGCGTCGGTGGCCTTCGGCCCGCCCAGCGCCTTCTGGTCCTCGATCAGGTCCTCGGCGATCCGCATGGCCTCGTCCAGCCGCCCGAGCGACCGCAGCGCGTACATCCGCCCCAGCCGGCTGACCCGGTGGGTGCGGTGGTCGCCGAGCATCAGCGTGATCGCCTCCGCCTCGTCCGCGGCGAGAAGCGTCTCGGTGTGATGCCCACGAATCGTCAGATCGTGCACATGCAGCGCGAGGCCGGCATAGGGACCGTACGGCGACACCAGCACCGGCAGACGATTCATCGGCATTCCCCGCTTTCCATGGCCCTACGGTCGGCGGGACCGGCCCGGAGATGAGACTTCCCCGCGGCGGCCTCCCCACCCGATAGGATTCCGGCATGGAAGGCCGTCGATGTGACGCGACCGTGGTCATCCCCGCCCGCGACGAGGCCCACCGGATCGGCGTCCAGCTCGCCGCCCTCACCGCCCAGGACTACGGCGGCGACTGGGAGGTGGTCGTCGCCGACAACGGCTCCACCGACGGCACCGGCGACACCGCCCTCGGCTGGACCGGCCGGCTGCCCCGGCTCCGGGTGGTCCGCGCCGGCCACCCCGGCGTGAACAGCGCCCGCAACGCCGGGGCCCGCGCCGCCCGGGGCCGGATCGTGGCCTTCTGCGACGCCGACGACGAGGCCACCCCCACCTGGCTGAGCGGGCTGGTCGCGGCCTGCGCGGACACCGACATCGCCGGCGGCTACCTCGACCCGGTGGCGCTCAACAGCCCGCGCACCCGGGCGTCCCGGCCGGCCAACCCGCCCGACCGGCTGCCGCTGATCATGGGCTGGCTGCCGTACGCGACGGGCGCCTGCATGGCCGTCCGCACCGAGGTGTTCACCGCCCTCGGCGGCTTCGACGAGACCTACACCGGCGGGGGCGGCGACGACGTGGAACTCTGCGTGCGCGCCCAGCTCGCCGGGCACACCGTCGGCTTCGCACCCGGCGCGGTGGTCCGGTACCGCCTGCGCGACGGACTGTGGCCGCTGGCCCGCCAGCAGATCGGATACGGCCGGGCCGACGCCCGCCTGCTCCGCGACTTCCGCGCCCACGGCCTCACCGTCAACAGCACCGCCGAGGCCGCCCGCGAATGGCTCGGCCTGCTGGCCCGGGCCGGCCACCTCCGCGACCCGGACCGCGCCGGCCCGTGGGTCTGCGAGACGGCGTGGCGCCTGGGCCGCCTGCGCGGCAGCCTCGAACAGCGGGTGTGGTGCCCATGACCAGCCCCGCCGAGCCCGTTCCCGCCGAGCCCGGCCCCGCCCAGCCCGTTCCCGCCGAGCCCGGCCCCGCCCAGCCCGGCCCCGCCCAGCCGGCCCCGGCCACCCCACTCGGCTCGTCGCGGCCGGCGCGGCCCACCCCGCCCGGCTCGTCACGGCCGGTTCGGGCCTGCCTGTCCGGGGAGGACCTGGACTGGCTCGGTGGCCGGTCGCTGTGCGTGGCCCTCGACCTGCCGACCACGGTGTCCCCGGCCACCACGCCGCGGGAGGTGCCGTGGGCCCACGAGGTGTGGTCCTTCCTGCACCCGGACGACGGCCCACCGGCACCGGTCACCGTCGACACCCGGGCGCCGATCGCCAGCGGCCTGTCCAGCTCCACCGCCCTGATCATGGCGTTGTTCGACGTCTACGCACCGGACGCCACCCGCGCCGACCGGGTGCGCTGGGCGTACGAGTTCGAATTCGCCTTCTGCAACGGCGGCGGCATGGACCAGCTGGCCATCGACCTGGGCGGCGTGACCCGCTTCGACGGCCGCCCGGCCGGCCTGCCCGCGGTGACCGGCCACACCACCTTCCCCAGCGAGTGGGCGGTGATCGTGGTGGACTCCCGATCCCCCAAATCAACACCCGGCCACATCCGGGACGTACGCGCCCAGCAGCACCGTGACGACCCGGAACTGGCCGCCTACATCCGCCGCTGCGACACCGCCACCACCGTCGCCTGGGACGCGATCATCCGCCGCGACCTGCCCGCCCTGGGCGCCGCGATGACCGAGGCACACCGGGCGATGCGTGACCACCAGCGGATGTCCACCCCGGTGCTGGAACGCTTACGCGCTCTGGCCCGCGGCACGGCCGGCCTCCCGTTGAAGGTGAGCGGCGCGGGCGGCGGCGGAGCCCTGACCGGAATCTGCCGCGCCGACGACGCGAGCTCGATCGCGGAGGCCGTCGCGCGGGCCTACCGGGCCGACGGTTCCCCGGCGGAGGTCCTGGTCACCGGCGCGACACCACCCCGCCACTCATAGGCGAGCCACTGCGCGTAGTGGTGCAGACGAAACCCCAGCTCCGTATCCACCACCCGCGGGGCCGCCGCCCTCGCCCTCCCCCGGCGCAGATCCCGCACCGGGACCGGGCGGACCGCTCGCGCCACGGCGTGCGCGAAGACCTCCAGCGGATACGCCGGGACCGGCTCCTGCCCACCACCCCGCGCGAGGATGCGGGCCACATCCCGGACGTGCAGCGGGCGGATCAGCGCGGGCTGGTCGTCGGTGAGCAGGATCGGACGCGACCGCAACGCCTGCCACACCAGCGTGCCGACGGCCTCGCCCGGTCCGCATCCCGGCCCGTACAGGTCTGCGTCGATGTGATTCAGATCCGCACCGTCCTCGGCGAAGGTCACCGCGATCCCGTCCTCGGCGAGAAACGCGGCGAGGTACGCGGGGAGATGCGCGGTCCGCGAGTCGCCGTCATGCCGGAGCACCACGGCGCGGGACGGGGCGGGCGGTCGCAGTGGACCGGTCCGTCCGGCGCCGACCGCGCGAACGGCGAGATCAGCGAGTCGCCGCAGGTCGTCCGCACCGAGCGGGGCACCGGGCCGCTGACTGACACCACCCGGCCCGATCGTGCGCAGCGCCTCAGCCGCGGCGGCATCCATCCCGGCGGCATCCATCCCCGCGGCGTCTTCAGTGGCGCTCGAAGCCGGGTGAGAGGACGGTCCGGGTACGGCCGGGCCCGGACCGGAGGGCGTCCCCGGCCGGGATGGTGCGGAGCGGGAGAGCAGGCCGAGCGCATGAGCGGTCAGCCAGACGCCGTGTTCCTCCGGGGTGAGGCCGTGGGCCGGCGGGGCGCCGCGCAGCCGGAGCCGGGCCTCGGTCTCCAGGTGCAGCCAGGTGCCGTCGGCGGCGCGTTCGAGGCATTGGGCGACGCCGTTCTTCAGGAACGGCACCAGCCACGGCGGCTCCGGCATGATCCGGGGTGGGCCGGGTGGCGCCACCGGCAGGAAGCAGGCCGACCGGCGGGGGCCCCGGAACGCGTTCCCGGCGATGCTGGGCCCGTCCTCGTGTTCGGCCAGGTTCGGGACGGCGATCAGGCAGCGGACCCCGGCGGTACGCAGGAACCGCTGCATCAGGATGTCGTCCGGCCAGCCGTCGGCACGCTGGTCATCAGCGGCCCGCGCGTATCCGAGCGCGATCTCCCGGGGCAGCACCAGCGCGGCGCACGGCGTGTACTCGCCCACCGCCGGCACCCACCGGTCCCCCTGTAACGCGCCGATCCGGACCATCGCGCCGTTGCGCGAGTCCCCGTTGGCGAACAGCGCGAGCGCGGCGTCCGGCGCGGCCTCGATCGCGTCGAGGACCCGGTCCCAGATTCCGTCCGCGAGCCGCATGTCGTCCTGCAACACCAGGTGGTGGGTGTGGCCGGCGGGGACGCTCGCCCAGGCGGCGATCGCGGTCCGCAGCGCGGTCGGCGGCCCGTCCGGCCACGGATCGACGACCACCCGGAGCAGGCCGGGCGGTCCTTGAGCGGCCACCCGGGCCCCGGCGTCGCCCCGGGCCGGGTGGGTGAGGACCGAGCCACCGAACCGGTACCGGCCACGGCCGAGCGCCGTCCGGTCCTCGCCCGCCGGGTCCGGGACCGCAGTCAAGTGAGGCCCGCCCAGCTCGCCCAGCCGGACACCGAGGCCATTCCCTCGTCCAGGCCGATCCGGGGGCGGAAGCCGGTGCCGGCCAGGCGGGAGGCGTCGACGGTGGTACGCCGGCCGAACAACTCCCGGTCGCGGTCCGCCCAGGCCGGGCTGTCCGGCAGGTCCAGGCGGGGCAGGCCGAGCAGGTCCCGGTACCGGTCGTAGTAGTCGCCCCAGCTCGTCGTCTCCGGGCCGGTGAGGAGGAACCGGCTTCCGGCGACCGCCGGCGCGGTCAGCAGGTGGGCGACCGCGCTCGCCACGTCGTGCACGTGGACCACGTCGCAGGTGCCGCCGCCACCGCCGGGCAGGCAGGCGTTGTCCTCCCGCAGCCGGCGCAGGGGCCGGATCGTCCAGACCGGCCCCATCGGCCCGTACACCGCGGCGGGTTGCAGTCGCACCACCTCGACGCCGCCCGGACCGCCCTCGGTGACCAGGGTGTCGGCGGCGGCCTTCTGTGCCGCGTAGGAGAGGTCGCCCGGTTCCGGGACCAGCGGCGGTGAGTCCTCGGTCAGTGCCGGCCCGGTGCCCGCCCGGTAGACGGCCGCGCTGCTCAGATGGACCAGGCGGCGCACACCCGCCTGGGCCGCCGCGGCCAGGACCGCCGCCGTGCCGTCGACCGTCACGGTCCAGCGTTCCCCGGGTTCGCCGTGCGAGCCGTAGACCGTGTGCACCACCGCGTCGCAGCCCCGGAAGGCCGCCGTCAGCGCACCGGCGTCCCGGATGTCGGCGGTCACGAACCGCAGCCGGTCCGGCGCACGGTGGGCGAGGCGTGCCCGGCGCGCGTGGGTACGGACCACCGCCACCACCTCCGGCACCCCGCTGTCGAGCAGGTACTCGACGACATGCCCGCCGATGAACCCGCCGGCTCCGGTGACCGCGACCCGCCCACCCGACGGCGATCCGGACCGCGCGGTGGACGTCCGCCGTGACGGCTCCCACGGGCG
This sequence comes from Actinoplanes sp. G11-F43, assembly GCF_050589265.1. Taxonomy (NCBI): domain Bacteria; kingdom Bacillati; phylum Actinomycetota; class Actinomycetes; order Micromonosporales; family Micromonosporaceae; genus Actinoplanes; species Actinoplanes sp. G11-F43. The sequence goes on along the minus strand of NZ_JBNZCE010000020.1, from coordinate 77,621 downwards.
GGGCAGACCGCCGGCCGGCCGGCAGCGGGCGATCAGATCGACCGTCGCGGCGGCCTCGCCGAGGGTCGCCGCCACCGGGACCTCCGTCGCGGGGGACGGTGGGCCGTGGATCGTGCGGGCGAAGCGGACCAGCTGGTGGCGGAAGAGACCGGCCCGGGTCAGCAGTGCCGGGTCGGTGGCCGGGATGCGGCCACGGGACGGTGCCGGGCCGCTGATCTCGTAGCCGGCGGCCCGTTCGGTGCCGATGGTCAGGGTGGCGTCGGTGCCTTCGAGGACGATCTGGTTCGCCAGGGCGCGCAGGCGGCTCAGGGTCACCTCGGCGGTCACCGCGCCGACGGCGAGGCGCAGTTCGACCTCGGACGCGGCACCACGAACATTCTGATCGAAACCGGACTCAGCGTGGAGCCGACCGGGCCCGGTGTTGTCCCGGTGGGAGAGCAGTTCGGCGGGTCCACCCAGCCAGCAGCCCAGCAGGTCGAGGACGTGCGGCCCGAGGTCGGCGAGGACGCCACCGCCCGGACCGGGTGCGAAGGCGGACGGCCCGGCCGCCGGCCAGGCGTAGGCGGCGCCCTCCCGCCACCGGACCCGCAGCAGCCGGCCGAGGCGCCCGGAGGCGAGCAGCTGCGCCACCCACGGGGTGGCCGGATAGAACCGCCGGACGTGCGCGGGGATCACCGGCACCCCGCTCGCGAGCAGCGGGCCGAGATCAGAAGCGGTCAGCGCGACCGGTTTCTCCAGCAGCACCGGGATCCCGGCGGCGGCCAGGATCCCGGCGACCGTGGTCTGCGATCCCGGCCCGGTGGCCACCAGAGCGGCGTCGATCCGCGGCACCGAGGCACCAGGAAGCGACGGCACGGCACCGGGGCGCCGCGACCCGGCACCCGGGCGCGGGCCGGGCAGTTCGCGCACGTCGGTGAAGGTGGCGACCGGATACCCGAGGGCATCGGCGATCAACGCCGTTCGGGCCGGATCCCGGTCGACCAGGGCGGCGACCCGGAACGGCGGGTCCGGGAGGAGCAGCGCGGGCAGATGGCACAGCTCGGTGACCGCGCCGCACCCGACGATGGCCAGTGCCGGAGCGGTCATCGCCGCTCACCGGCCGGATGGGTGACCCATACGCACGGCTCCCAGTAGGTGCCGCGGTCGAGTTCCCGGTCGACGTCCAGGGTGGCGAGGCCGTGCGGGAAGACGTACCCGCCGGTGTCCGGGAAGGCCATGCCGGTCCAGCTCTCCCATTCCCGCACGGTTCCGGTGATCAGCGACGATGCGGTGGTGGACGGGCCGAGCACTCCCCCGGCGGCCACATGGTTGCGCAGCCACGGGTCGAAGGGCTCGCCACGGTCGGTGGTCCAGGACGCGTACCGGCTGATCGGGGTCAGGGGGTATCGCTCTTTCCAGGTGGGCCGCAGCGGCGCGACCAGCCGGCCGAACCCGGTGCCGGCGGCGAGATCGCGCAGTGCGGTGAGCATGGTGCCCGCGTGCCGGCGACCGCGGTGCCGGGGTGCGACCTCGATGCCGAGCGCGCACAGCACGTCGGAGGGAGCGCCGCTGAAGCCGGCGACGATGGCCGCGTCGATGCCGGCGCCGGACACGTCGTCCCAGGCGACCGGGAGGGACCGGGCGACGGCGAGCACGTCGTCACCGTCGATGAGGGCGAGCTGGTACTCCCCGAATTCGGCGAAGAGGCGTTTCCAGTAGCCGGCCATCACGTCGCCGTGCAGGTTGTATTCGGGCAGCACCCGGTCGAAGAGGGCCGGGACGCGGTCCCAGATCTCGGGCCGGACGGCATGGCTGACCAGCTTCATCGATCGTCCTCCACGGTGAAGGCGGGCCCGTCGCCGCCGCAGACGCGGAGCGGGCCGAGTGGTGGGTAGGCGGCCAGCGCGGCCCGGATCAGTGCCGTGCCGGCGACGAGTTCGGCGCGCGGGCGGGACCGGATCCGCATCCGGCGGTGGTGGTCGCCGGGGAAGACGTTGCGGCCGTGGTAGGTGTAGATGTAGAGCTGCCCGTGCCCGTGCAGATGCTGGACGGGCACGTCGCGGTGCAGGTCAAGCAGGAGCTGCCAGTCTTCGCCGTAATGCTCGTACCGGCCGCTCTCCGGGTATCGGAACCGGGTGTCCCGGGTCATCAGCATGGTGGGCGGCAGCAGCGGGTATCGCCCGGCCGGTGGCCTGCGCCAGTCGATCCAGTGCAGTTCCCGGTCGGCGCCGAAGAGTTGCAGGTGGTCGCTGAGGAACGAGCTGTGCGCCCCGGCTTCGGCGAGCGCGCCGATCTGGACGGTGAGCCGGTCCGGATGGTTGAGGTCGTCGTCGTCCCACACGCAGACCAGGTCGCCGGAGGCGGCGTCGAGGGAGAGGTTGCGCAGCGCGCCGAGGCGCAGCGCCGGGTCACCGTCGAGGATCACCGATTGTGGTACGCCGTGGGCGCGCACCGAGGACCGGAGCCGTTCGGTGTACGCCGGGCCGCCCTGGGAGACGATGACGAGTTCCCGGTGCGGGTAGTGCTGGGCGGCGAAGCAGCCGATGGCCCGGTCGGCGAGCGCCGGGCGGTCCCGGGTGACCATCAGGCAGCTCACCGTGGGGTTCACCGGGCCTCCAGGTCCCACACGATCGCGGCCGGGATGTCCTTCCAGGCGGCCATGGCGGCGTCGGCGATCCGTTCCTCGTAGCCGCCGGGTGGCAGGGGGCCGGCGAACAGCGGTTCGCGGCAGGAGCGGACGGTGAGGCCGTGTGCGGCGAACGCGGTCAGGTAGTCGGCGGCCAGGTGCACGTGGTAGGGCACGAAGCCGAGCCCGCCGTCCGGCCGGACGAACATGGCCGGGCCCTGCAGCAGGGTCATGAACGGGTGCGGGTCGGTGATCACCAGCCGCCCGCCGGGGGCGAGGACGCGGCGCAGTTCGCCGATCGCCGGGCCGAGTTCGGCGACGTGGGCCAGGGCGAGACCACAGACGACCAGGTCGTACGCCTGGCCGGGTCCGGGAAGCCGGTCCAGTGTCCCGGTCTCGAAGTGGGCGCCGGGCACTTTGGCGACGGCTTTGGCGAGCATCTCCGGTGACTGGTCGACGCCGGTGACCCGGTGGCCGAGGGCGCTGAGCCGGGCGGCGTGGCGCCCGGTGCCGCAGGCGGCGTCGAGTGCCCGGCCCGGTGGCAGCCCGTCGAGGATGGCGGCCACCGCGGGTTCCTCGGCGGCGATGACGAAGTTGGGCAGGGTGTCGTAGCGTTCGGCCCAGACCGCGTATCCGTCGGACGGGCTGAGTTCGGTGAGTGGCTTGCCGGCGCCCCGTTCCCCGGCGAGGCGGCGCAGGCTGTCGACGCGGGCGGCCACGAAGTCGTCGTCGCCGGTGGTCGCGGTGCGCAGCAGGGCCAGCCCTTCGACTCCCATCATCAGTTCACGCATCCGGGCTCGGTGCGGCATCCGCCAGGCTCCCCTCAGGTAGAAACAATTCATGAGCGTTGATGTCATCGAGGGGTACTTCGGGCGGGAGAGCGTGGCGCCGGGCGAGCCGATCCGGATCCACGCCTCGACCACCGCGCCCCGGTTCCGTGTCGACTTCGTCCGGCTCGGCGCCGAGCCCCGGTACGCCGGAAGCACCCACTGGCTGCCAGGACAGCACAGCCCGCGGCCGATGATCGCGGGCCACGCGGACCCCTCGGTGGACTGGGACTGGCCGGCGCACACGTTCACTCCCCCGGACGACTGGCGACCCGGGCTGTACGCGGCCTTCTTCGAGACGGCCGACGTCGCCCCGGCCCGCGGCGGGCCGTTGCGGGGTTTCGGCCGGGACGCCCTGGTGGTGCGGGCCGGGCGGGAGCGCAACCGGATCCTGTACAAGGTCTCCACGTTCACCCGGCACGCCTACAACCGTGGGGACGGCACCGGGTTCGGCGACGGGGCCAGCCTGTACGACGATCCGGTGTACCTGCCCGGCCAGGGGCACAAGGTGAGTTTCCGCCGGGCCGGGGGCATCGACTTCCTCGCCTACTGGGACGCGCCGTTCCTGGCCTGGCTGGAGCGTTCCGGGTACGCCGTGGACCTCTGCACCGACCTGGACCTGCACGAGGATCCGGGGCTGCTGGACGGCTACCGGCTGCTGTTGAGCGTGGGGCACGACGAGTACTGGAGTGCCGAGATGCGGACCCGTACCGGGGAATTCGTCTCCTCCGGCGGCAACGTGGCCTTCCTCAGCGGCAACACCTGCTGGTGGCGGGTGCGGGTGACGGACGGCGGCACCGCGTTCGTGTCGGACACCGACCACCGGGTCGGCGACGTCTACCCGCGGCTGCCGGCCCCCGACCTGTGGTGGCCGATCGCGCCGGAGAACACCCTGACCGGAGTCAGCTTCCGCAACGGCGGGATGTGGCCGGGCGGCTGGCCGGGTGACCGGCCGCGGACCGGGTTCACCGTGCAGCACGCGGACCACTGGGTGTTCGCCGGAACCGGTCTGCGCGACGGCGACCGGCTGGGCGAGGGGACACCCCTGATCGGGTACGAGTGCGACGGCGCGGCCTTCCACCGGGACGCCTCCGGGCTGGCCCGGCCGACCGGCGCCGACGGCACTCCGGCGGACTTCACCATCCTCGGGATCGCCGAGCTGACCCCGGTCCACGACGATTTCCATCACCTGCGTACGGGCCACTGGAACTGCCCGGACCGGGACTCCGACGGTCCACGGGCGGCCACCATGGGGGTGCACTCGCCGGGCGCCGGCACCGTCTTCACCGGCGCCACCACGGACTGGCCGGTGGTCGTCGCGAGCGGCGCCGACCCGCTGCTGGAACGGGTCACCCGCAACGTGCTGGACCGGCTCAGCACGTGAGCCCCCGGGCCAGCGGGACCACCTCGGCCAGGTCGCGGACGCACCACACGCCGTCCACCGGATGGTCCGGGAACGGGCCGGTGCGGCACAGGTACGCCGCGCGCATGCCGACGGCGCGGGGCCCGGCCACGTCCGGCCCCCACATGTCGCCGACGAACAGCGTCTCCTCCGGGGTGAGCCCGCACGCGGCGAGGGTCATCCGGTAGATGCGCGGGTCGGGTTTGCGCATGCCGGCCCGCGCCGAGGTGACCGCGACGGCGAACCACCCGCCGAGGCCGCTGTCGCGCAGCGCGCCGTCCAGGTCCCAGTGCCAGTTGGAGCAGACCGCGGTCCGGATGCCGAGGCCGTGCAGGGCGGCCAGGGCGGGGCCCGCGTCGGCGTACGCCGTCATGGTCATGGTCTTGGTCGCCTCGTCGAGATCGTCGGCCAGGGCGCCGGCGCGGGACTCGGGGACGCCGTGCCGGACCACCCGGGCCCGCAGCCTGGCCAGCTCCCAGTCGCGGAAGCCGGCCGCGGTGCGGGACGCCTCCTCGTGGCGGGCGCCGTCGTCGAGAGCGTGGTCCCACGCCTCGCCCCATCCACGGGCGAGCGCGCCGAGACCGTGCGCGGTGAACACGTCGCGGTGCGAGCGCCAGTGCGACAGCCGGGCCAGGGTCCCGTTGAAGTCGAAGATCACCCCGCGCAGCATCAGAACCGTCCGCAGCGGCGCGGGAAGTAGTCCTCCAGCCCGCCCTCGCGCCAGATGTCCACGGTGGCGCAGTGCAGGCCGCCGCCGAACGGCCCGACCGCCCGGAACGGCACCGGCACCACCTCCATGCCGAGGGAGTTCAGCTGGTCGGCGAGGCGCACCTCGCCGGCCTCCACGCAGACCGTGCCCGGGTCCAGGTTGAGGATGTTGACCGCCAGCCAGGGGCTGCAGAACGACAGCCGGGGGTAGTGCTTCCAGCTGGCCGGCTGCACCGCCTCGACCACCTGCCAGTCGTTGACCTCGAAGTACTTCACCAGCTCGGGGTCGGCCAGGCGTTCCCCGGCGTGCAGCACCAGGCCGGGGCGCAGCGGCACCCAGGTCGCGTCGATGTGCAGCGGATGGGTGTTGGTGAAGGTGACCGGATGCACCCGGTGGTCCGGGAAGTGCCGGCGCAGCCAGTCCACCCCCTTGCGGTTGGTCACCAGGGAGAGCTGCACGAACAGGTCGCGGCCGAACCGGGCGATGTCGGCGGCGTCGAACAGCGGCTCCTCCTCGGTGAGGACCAGGTCGTGCGCGGCCACCCGGGCCAGCTGTCCGGTCTTCGGCACGGTCCGGTACTCGTCCCAGAACCCGGGCACGAAACTGGCGTCGGTGAGCCGGGGTTTGGGCGCGGTCTCCCAGCGCATGTCCGGATCGGCCTCGAACAGCTCCTGCAGGACGGGGCGGTAGCAGAGGTACTCGAACCAGCGGCTGCGGTAGCACATGGTGGCTTCCAGGATCTCGGTGCCGACGGTGATCAGCACGTCCCGAGGTGGCATGCAGCCGAACCCGGTCGGGATCTCCCAGTCCGGGGTGGCGAAGGTCTGCGCGAAGTCGATCGGGGTGGGCCGGGACACCCGGATGCCGCGCCTGGTGAGCATGGTGGCGAACGCGTCCAGCTGCTCGTTCGCGGCCTCGGTCATCTCGGCCGGCATCGGCCCGTAGGTGCCGAGCGGGAAACCGTCCTCCGGGAAGTCGCGCTGCACGGCCGGCTCGGGCGCCTGCACCATGGTGCCGTCGGCCCGCCCGACCAGCACGTGCCGCAGCGGGTCCCAGCCGTTCCAGGAGTTCACACGCACCTGAGAAGTCCCTTCGGTCAGAGGAAGAGGTCGTGGTCGCGGTCCAGCACCGGCCGCCCGCGCCCGGCGGCGATCTCGCCGAGTTCGAGGTTGGAGTCGTGCCGGGCGCAGTGGAACCGGCAGTCCCGGGACGGGTCGACCAGGCCCCGGTCGGAGCGGGCCCAGATCTCCGGCAGCGGTTCGGTGACCGCGTCGCCGAGGCGGGCCGCCGGGTTGCCCCGGTGGTACGGGCAGACGTAGACGCCGGACGGGGTGACCAGGGTGCGCAGCTCGGTGACACCGCAGCGGTGGTAGTCCTTGGGCTGCACCGGACCGTCCCGGCGCCGCACCGAGTCCATGGTGGACGAGTTGATCACTTCGAAGCCGGCGCCGGCCAGCGCCTGGGCGGCGACGATCTGGGCGGAGACCTCGGCCAGGATCGCCGGGTCCAGCCCGATCACGTGGTGCTCGTCGTCGAAGAGCGCCTTGACCTCGAAGAAGTCGCAGCCGATGTCCCGGGCCAGCTCGGCGGCGGGCAGGATCTCGCGGTGGTTGCCCTCGACCGCGCCGTCCGGCCCGCGCCGCACGATCACCAGGAACGAGTAGCCCAGCGCGCCGGTCTTCACCGGGGCCAGCTTGCGCATGTTGCCGATCACCTTGTCGAACACGCTGCCGCCCCGCCGGTCCGGGCGGACCAGCCGGAACGTCTCCGCGGTGGCGGCGTCGACGGAGACCCGGATCCAGGAGGCGTACGCGGCCAGCTCCTCCAGGTTGTGGTCGATCATGGTGCCGTTGGTGACCACGCCGACCGCCACCCCGGCCTCGCCGAGGGTGCTGATCACCCGGCGGGTGCCGCGGTGCGCGAGGGGTTCCCCGCCGCCGATCAGGATGACCGCGCGCACGCCCATGCCGGCCAGCTCACCGGCGAGGGCGGCGAGCCGCTCCGGGGAGAACCGGCCCTGGTTCAGCAGCTTGCCGCTGATGCACTCGGGACAGGCCAGGTCGCAGAAGGTGGTGGGGTCCAGGTCGACCACGACCGGGCCGGCCGAGCGCTGCCCGGCGGCGACCCGTTCGACGACCGGATAGACCCCCGGCTGGTAGAGCTTGGCCGTCAGATCCAACCGGTCGATGGTCACGATCCATCACCCTTCGCGATACGCCGGAAAACCGCAGAAATCACCGCGGTTGAATAGGGATTCGAGATACCACAACCCTAGGGGAAGATTGCCGATGATCGATATATTGACTATTGGAGACAGTGCCGCTATGTGGCCCTGACCAGGGGCGATGATCTCCAGATATGCAAGTTGCATATTTTGTTTCATCTATTCTCACCGCATGGAACTGGACTCCCGGACACATCGGTGGACACTTTCCCAGCTACCACCCGGAACGGAGATCACCGGCGCCGAACGGCTGGGCGGCGGCTGGTCCTCACTGGTCCGCGCGGTGCACACCCGGGACCGCGACTACGTGCTGCGCACCATGATCCGGCCGGAACTGGCCGACCGCGCCGAGGAGATGGTCACCCGGGAGGCGCGGGTGCTCGGCATGCTGGCCGGCACCGGGCTGCCGGTGCCCCGGGTGCTCGGCGCCGACCCGTCCGGCACGCACACCGGGATGCCGTCGCTGCTGACCACCCGGCTGCCCGGCCGGATCGAGATCGGCGACGACCACGCCACGGGCGCCCGGGCGGTGGCACTGGCCCGCCAGCTGGCCGCGATCCACCGGGTCCGGCCGCCGGTCGCCCCACCGCCGTACGTGGCGTGGTCCTGGCCCGGCGAGATCGTGACCCCACCGGACAGCCCGCGCCCGGGGCTGTGGCGGCGGGCCGAGGAACTGATCACCCGGGAGCCGCCCCGCCACCCCGGCCGGTTCCTGCACCGCGACTTCCACCCCGGCAACGTGCTGTTCGAGGACACCGCGATCACCGGCGTGGTGGACTGGACCGAGACCTCCTGGGGGCCCGCCGACCTGGACGTCGCCCACTGCGCGACGATGCTGGCGCTGCTGCACGGCGACGATCTCGCCGAGACGTTCGTCGGGGCGTACCGCACGGCCGGCGGCGCCCTGGCCCCGGACCGGCACAGCCACCTCTACTGGCGGCTGCTGGACGCCCTGTCGTTCGCCCCCGCCGCGGCCAACGCCGGTGGGCCCTGGCGCGAGCTGGGCCGCACCGACCTGACCGCCGAGGTGCTCGGCCCGGCCCTGGAACGCCACCTGGCCCACCTGCTCGACACCTACGGCTGACCGGCCCACAGCCGGCGTCCAGGTTCGCCGGGGAAGACTGCGTTCATGATCGACAACGCCCGCAGCCTCGTCTACGGCTACCTGCCCGACCAGCTCACCCTCGCCTTCGCCGACGACGAGACCGCCGCGGAGGAGGCCGCCGAGCTGACCGCGCTGGCCGCCGCGACCACTCTCGGGCAGGCCCGTGCGGTCCCGGTCCGGCACCTGCGGAGCAACCCGGCCGCCCCGGAGTACGACGACGGCGCCGACCACGAGCCGTTCGCCCTCGCCGAGGTGGGCGCGGTCCTCGAGGGCGACTGGCCCGGGATGGCGGCGAGCCGCGCCCTCACCCTGCTGCCGAAGGACCTCCAGGTGGAGTACGGCACGCCCACCGACACCACGCTCAACGGCGACTACCTGGAGATCCCGGTCGTCGCCGAGGACGGCCTGGTGGCGGCCCTGCGCGAGCGCGGTCACCGGGTCCGCCGCGACGACACCCTGCTCAACGTCCTGGACGGCGCGACCCTCCGAGGCCAGACCGCGTGGTGATCTGTGGTCCGATCCGGGCCACAGATCACCACGCGACCGGAAGTCCTAGCGGACCCGCTCGGCGGTGAACTGCATGCGCGGCGTGGCGTAGAACTCCTGCGCCTGCACCAGCCGGAGTTCGCGCTCGCCGGACCGGTAGGTCGTCTCGATCAGGTCGAAGACACTCGACGCGGTCCGCTCCAGTGCCGTCGCCGCGTCCTTGGTGGCCACGTAGTGCGCGGTGAACAGCGCCGCCGTGACGTCACCCGAGCCGTTCGCCTTGAACGGCAGATGCGGGGTGTTCACCAGCCAGGCGCCGGCCCCGTCCACCACCAGCATCTCGATCGTGCCCGGCTCCCGGTCCGGCCGCTCCACGCTGGTGACCAGCACGGTCGACGGGCCCATCGCGCGGGCCAGGTCGGCCGACTCCAGCGTCGACTCGATGCCGGCCGGCTCGGTGCCGGTGAGGAAACCCAGCTCGAACTGGTTCGGGGTGATGATGTCGGCGACCGGCACCACCCGGTCACGCAGCAGCACCGGGATCTCCGGCGCGACGAAGCACCCGGACTTGGCGTTGCCCATCACCGGGTCGCACGCGTACACCGCGGCGGGGTTGGCCTCCTTGACCCGGCGGACCGCGTCGACGATGACGTCGGCGATGCCGGCGCCGCCCTGGTAGCCGGAGAGCACCGCGTCGATCTGCGGGAACACCCCGCGCTCCTCGACGCCGAGGATGATCTCGGCGACGTCCGACGGCGGGATGAGCGGGCCCCGCCAGGCGCCGTAACCGGTGTGGTTGGAGAAGTTGACCGTGGGGACCGGGACGACCTCGACGCCGAGACGCTGGAGCGGGAAGACGGCCGCGGAGTTCCCGACATGGCCGTGGGACACCGCCGACTGGATGGACAGAACCTTCATCCGCCCAGCCTAGATACCCGCCCGGCGGCCCTTGCGGGCCGTCACCCGGCACCGCGAGACGAGACGCAGCGTCTCTCTTGCCCGCACCCCATCGCCGCGGACGGCGATCCCCGGAGAAACCCCGTCCGGCCCGCTCTCGGGAATGTTCCGGGGACGGATCCCCGCCCGGAGCGGACGGGGACCGTTCACGGGGATCACCGGTTCACGACCCGCGCCCGGTCAGCGGGCGGCCAGTTCCAGCCGCGGGCCGGCCACCCGGGCGCCGCCGGCCACCTGCGCGGCGATCTCGCCACCGCGGACGGCGATGTTGGACAGCAACCCGGAGCCCAGGCCGTGACCGGACTCGGTGGCGCCCAGCACGAAGACCGGAAGGGCCGATCCGTCGGTACGGCACAGCCGGTAGTCGCGGCCCAGCCAGACACCGGAGCAGTCGCCGAACGAGGCGCCGAGCAGATGCCGGGGCAGCGGAGAGGTGAACCCGGTGGCGCAGACCACCGCGTCGTACGCCTCCCGGCTGCGCGCCCCGGTCATCCGGTGCAGGACGTCCAGGGTGGTCCGCCGGCCGGCCGGGACGGCGCCGGTGACCCGGGTGGCGCGGTGGAAACGCAACCGGCCGGTCCCGGTGATCTTCTCGTGGTACTCGAAGTCGTACAGCCAGGTCAGCAGTTCCGGGTCGACGCTGCTGTAGTTGGTGGAGCGGTGCCGGCCGAGCAGCTCGTCACGCACGTCGCCGTCGGCGAAGTAGAAATCGTCGACCGCGGCCGGATCGAAGACACGGTTGGCGAACGGACTGTCGTCGGCCGGGGTCATCCCGTACGACGAGAGGTAGCAGTCGACCGTCGCGCCGGGATAGGTCTCCAGGACGTGCCGGACCGCCTCGGCCGCGCTCTGGCCCTGCCCGACGACCGCCACCCGGGACCGGTCCGCGAGCCCGGCCGAGCGCAGGCCGCCGAGGAGCCGGGTGTTGTGGAAGACACCGGGCAGTGACGCGGACCAGTCCGGCATCCGGGGTGCCGAGCCGACGCCCAGCGCGACGTACCGGCTGCTGACCCGGTGGGTGCGGCCACCGGCCCGCCAGGACACCACGCAGCCCCCGGTGTGCTCGTCGAGTTCCACCGACAGCACCTCGGCACCCCAGCTCACCGGGGTCCGGAGCCGGTCCACCGCCCAGCGCAGATAGTCGGTGAACTCCAGCCGACTGGGGAAGAAGGTCTGCTTGTTGATGAAGTCGCTCATCCGGCCGCGCTCGTGCAGATAGTTCACGAAGGTGTAGCCGCTGCGCGGGTCGCGCTGGGTGGCGAGGTCCTTGAGATAGCTGATCTGCATGGTCGACGAGGACAGCAGCATGTCGGGGTGCCAGTCGAATCCCGGCCGCCGGTCGAGGAAGAGCGCGTCGTCACCGGCGCCGGCGTCCTCCAGCGCGACGGCCAGACCCAGGTTGGCCGGGCCGAGCCCGACACCGACGAGTTCGCGATCAAACATGGTCCCCACCCTCAAGATCGTTGCGGTAATGGACGAACTCACCGTCCCGGTGCGACTCGGTGAACCCGAGGGACCGGTACAGGGTCTGGGCGACGTCGTTGTCGCCGTGGGTCTCCAGGACGACGGCGACCGCCCCGGCGGCCCGCGCCTCCTCGATCGTCCGGACCACCAGCGCCCGGCCGGCGCCGAGCCCGCGGGCCGACGGCAGCACGAAGAGGTCGTTGAGGATCCAGGTGACCGTCAGGCTCAGCGAGGAGAACTCCCGGTAGATCTGACAGAAGCCGACCACCCGGTCACCGGACCGGGCGGTGAGCACCCGCGAGTCCCCGGCGGCGATCCGGGCCCGCAGGAAGGCGGCGGCCCGCGCCTCGTCACCGGAGCGACCGTAGAAGAGCCGGTAGGCGTCGAAGAGCTGTTCCACGGCCGGCGCGTCGTCCGGGCCGGCCGGGGTCACCACGAGTGCGGTCGCTGAGGTCATCGGAGGGTTCCTGTTCGTTCGAGGGACGTCGTCACCCGGTCGGCCGCCCGCTCGGCGAGAGCGGGTGCGATCTTGAAACCACCGCCGGACAGACCGGTCATGAACCATAGGCCGTCGGTGGCCGTGGCCGCCGGGCCGACACCGCCGGATCCCCGCACCGGGTACATGTCGGACGCGACGACGCTGCTCAGGTATTCGGCTCCGGCCAGTGCCGGGATCCGCCGGGCCAGCGCCGCCACGGCCCGGCGATCCGGGGCCGCCGGGTGCTACTCCGGGTCGGAGCGGTTCAGGATCCGCACCCCCTCGGCGTAGGTCAGCAGGTCGGCGTCGGAGATGGTGAGGCCGTCACCGACGGTCACCTCCAGGGTGGCGTTCCAGTCCGGGACGTCGACGGCCAGCGTGACCGTCCCGGCCGTCCGGGTCAGTGCCGCGGCGGACGCGCCGACCGTCCGGTCCGCACCGGCGAGCGGTTGCCGTTCCCGCAGCACGGTACGGAACCCGGCGGTGCTCGCGCCCGGTGCGCGGAAGGTCATCCGCGAGGCGCTGACCGTGTCGGTGACCAGGCCGGCCGGACTGCGGGCCAGATCGAACGGCGGCTGTACCGGGATCGACGCGCCACTGAGCGACTCGGCCAGCGCCACCACCCGCGGCGTCGTGTACGTGTCGTCGGTGGCCAGCTGGATCCAGCGGCCCGGCGACTCCCGCCAGACGAGGGCGAGCTGCCGGGCCGGGCGTACGTCGACGGTTCGCAGCGAGCCGGCCTGACCGCGTACCGTAATCGTCTTCTCGGTCGCACCCTCGGTGACCGGCGGCTCGTCGCCGGAGACGGTGACCGTGACGTCCGCGTGTTCGACCAGTTCGGTGGCCTCGAAGAAGGCGCTCAGCCGGCCGGCGTCCGCGGTGACCACCGGGGCGCGCATGCCGTCCACGATCGGAAGCGTGTACGGGAACCGCGGCGCCACCCAGCCGTCGGCCAGCCGCACCGTCGCCGGGTCGTCGCCGGCCGCCGGTGGCATGATCGGTTCCGGACCGGTGACCCGCGCGAACACGAACGGGACGCCCGCGGCCAGCACCGCCGCGACCGACACCCCGGCAACCGTCGCGACCCGGCGCCGGTGGTAGCGGCGGGACCGTTCGTGCACCGTACCGAGCAGGCCCTGCCCGCCGGGCGCGCGACCGGCGGCGCCGTGCATCGTCTCGGAGCCGGGCCAGCACCTCCTGCACCAGGTCCTCGGCCAGGTGCGCGTCCCCCGACAGCACGAAGGCGAACCGCAGCAGCGCACCGCCACGGCCCTTGACGAACTCGTCGAAATCGGTCAGCACGCCTCGTACACATACGATCGGGAGCCCGGCGCCGACACGTCGACGTCGCGGAGCACGATCGAGAGCCGGTCACCGAAGGCGTCACAGGCCTTGGCGAACCCGTCCCGGGAGTACTCGATCACGATCACATTGTTCCCGTACGTGGCGGTGTACGCGTCGCACTCGTCCCATTCGCCGCACTCCTCGGCGACCGCGAAGTCGAACCCGGCCTTGCGGGCGTTCGCACTGCCCAGCTCGGCGAAGTTCTTCTGCCCGCCGGCCAGCCCGCTGGCGTGCGCCCGGTGGTTGAGAGCGGTGGCGAAGGCGACCGCCTGGGCCTGGGTCAGCAGACCCTTCGAGCGGAGGTACGAGTCGAGGTTGTCGGACTCGATCGCCTGGAACCCGTCGGCGGCACACCCGTCGATCCACTTCCCGACGATCGCCGTCAGAGCCGTGCGCTTGGTCTCGGTGGAGATGTCGAAGATCAGCTCATCCCAGTCCTCGTCGATGACCAGGTCACCGTTGCGGTCCTTGAGCAGCAGGTCCGGGTGGTTCTTCGTCCACCAGGCCTCGTCACCCGGCTGGGCCTGGAACGCGTTGACGTAGCAGATGTTGTACGCGCCGGCGGCCGGCTTCGCCTCCCGGTCCCGGCTGACCACGGTGACCCCCTTCGGCAGTGGGTACGCCCCGCCGAGCTGGTAGTCGACGCCCGCGCCGGCCGGTGGCCGGGTCCAGCCCGCCTTCGTTGCGGTGGCCTCCGGGACGACGCTCGCCCGGCTCGCAGCCGGGCTGGAGTTCGGGCTGCGGCTGGGCGACACGTTCACATTGGGTGCCGCGACCGGAGCCGTGCCGGCGGGTCCCCACCAGGAACGCCGAGTGCCGGCGTCAGCGGTGCCGATCCCGACACCGAGCGCCACGACCACGACGCCCGCCATGACGGCGCCCACCTTGACCCTCTCACGGTCGACTGCCATCGATCGAACTCCTCACACGTCCGGGGAACCACTCCCCTGATGAACGCGCTGACCAAGTCCACCTGCTGCCGCCATGATCAAGAAATCTGCGTTCACTCCTCACCCAGACGTTCTCCTCAGCGGAGCGGGGTGGCGACCATGACGGCGAAGGGGTTGCGAAGCCGGTGCATCGTCTTCTCGTCGCGGGCCGAGGCAGGCGGATCCGGGCGGCGGTCCTCGACGGAGAGCGGGGTCAGGAACGACAGTCTCGGGCCGCTGACGGGCTCCGGACTTCGACGGGTGAAACCGGTGTTGTCGGGCATGAGGTCCTTCTCTCGAACAGCGTGACGGCAGCACCTGTGCCACGCGTCACAGGAATCGCAGAATCGATCTGGCGAATGAATAAGGAAAAGCCGAACGGCGGCCCGCTGAACCAGTCGGGCCGCCGTTCGAAGACTGCGAATCAGATGACGCGGATATTCTCCGCCTGCAGGCCCCGCTGGCCCTGGGTGACGTCGAATTCCACCCGCTGGTTCTCGTCGAGGCTGCGGAATCCGCTGGCCGAGATCGCCGAGAAGTGGGCGAAGACGTCGGCGCCGCCCTCGTCCGGGGTGATGAAGCCGAAGCCCTTGTCACCGTTGAACCACTTCACCGTACCTGTAACCATGTCTGCTCCTTCGCAGGCCAGACGAGACCGCCATCTGCGGGCTCGCACGCCACCGCGTTGATCACCCGCGCCGGAATCGACACAAAACGAAAAAGCGCCTCGCTGGATCACAGATCCAACAGGCGCTGAGAACGTCCACGGAAATCAAAACTGCAACCGGGCGACCGTATCACAGAAAACGGCCCTCCATCGAAATTCCCGCCAGACTCCGATCTCGTCCTCGTCACCGCCACGGTCCCCCGGGTGGACACCCCTCGGCCCGGAATCAGCCCGATATCCGGTGGAAACAGTTCGTCGTTACGTTCTACCGACGAGTTCAGGACCGACCGTCAGGTGTCCTCGGACGCTGTTCGTGCAGTCCGCAACGCCACGGAGGGACGTTCGTGAACCTTCTCCTGCTGACCGACAGCCCCGTCGACGTGCTGCCGGCCCTGGATCTTCTACCGCACTCCGTGCCGGTCGCACCGCCCGGCAGATGGTCGGAGGTGGCCAGGGACCCGCAGGTGGACGCGGTCCTGGTGGACGCGACCGGCCGGCTCGGCCAGGCCCGCACGACCTGCCGGGCCGTCCGGGCGGCCGGCCCCACCGTACCGCTGCTGGCCCTGATCCGGGAATCGGGCCTGGCGGTCGTCGGCAATGACTGGTGCGTCGACGACTTCGTCCTCACCACCGCCGGCCCCGCCGAGGTGGCGGCCCGTCTGAGCATGGCGGTGGGCCGGCGCACCCTGGACGCCCCCGCCACCGACGAGCTGATCCACATCGGCGACCTGACGATCGACCCGCACAGCTACACCACCCGGTTGCGCGGCGAGTCACTGGCGTTGACGTACAAGGAGTTCGAGCTCCTGAAGTTCCTGGCGTTGAGCCCCAGCCGGGTCTTCAGCCGCGACCAGCTGCTCCGCGAGGTGTGGGGCTACGACTACTTCGGCGGCACCCGCACGGTCGACGTCCACGTCCGCCGCCTGCGGGCCAAACTGGGCCCCCGCTGCGAAACCATGATCGGCACAGTCCGCCAGGTCGGCTACAAGTTCGTCCCACCCGCCCACAGCTCGATGTCCTTCTACGAGGATCCCCTGCGCGCGGCGCTGTCCACCCGCCCTACCACGGCGGCCTCGGCATAGGAGTAACTCACCCTCTTGTGAGCGTCTGTTGACAACGCTCACACACAATCCTATGGTTGCCCTGATCAGCCTGACAGGCGTCGCTCGAATCAGGGAGCACACGGCATGGGATCCGACGAACCCGCCATCGAATCAGCCGGACGCGGGCAGGGGGTCCTCGACCTTCTGAGCAAGGCCATCGAGATTCAGGGCCCCATGGTGCGTAAGAACATCGCGCGGGCCCGCCAGCGGAATCCGGAAGCCACCCCGGCTCAGGTGATCCGCACCCTGGAGGGAATGTATGTCGGCGCGCTGACCAGCACAGGCGCCGCGGTCGGTGGTGCCGCTGCCGCACCCGGCGTCGGCACCGGGATCGCGCTGGCCCTGTCGGCCGGCGAGGCCCTGTCATCGCTGGAGATGAGTGCCCTCTTCGCGCTCTCCGTCGCCGAGGTCCACGGCGTGCCCATCGACGAGATCGAACGCCGCCGGACCATCGTCATGGGCATCATGCTCGGCGGAACCGGCGCGACCACCATCACCAAGGCCGCCGAGCGCACCGGTCAGCACTGGGCACGCCAGGTGGTCGCCAAGGTTCCGATGGAGACGTTGCGCCAGATCAACAAGATCCTGGGAAAGAACTTCATCACCAAGTACGGCACCAAGCAGGGCATCGTCGTCCTCGGCCGGGTGGCCCCCTTCGGCATCGGTGCCGTCATCGGCGGAGCCGCCAACGCCGCCATGGCCACTCTGGCGGTGCAGGCCGCCCGGCGCGCGTTCGGCCCACCACCGGAATCATGGCCGGCGCGGGATTCGGCCATCGAGGGCGAGATCTGGCCGCCCTCTTCCGAACCGCGGTGACGCCGAAGCGCCGGTTCCCTCCGGAATGGCGTAATCAACTGACCTGCGGCGAATCCGCCGTTCGGGTGAGTGCGGTATCCGATGACCGGTTCGGGATGAACCCGTTTATGCGAATACATCCGCACATGTTGATCAGTATACGATCGGCCGCACCGTAAACGGTTCGATGGAACGTGGGGACAACCATGGAAGATATCCGTTCCGGAACGAAGCTCGATGTCGCGCCGGGTTCGGTGGTGGTGGTCCGCGACGAGGAATGGCTCGTTCAATCCATCGAGATCACCGCGGACGGGCCGCTCGTCCATGTTCGCGGCTTGAGCGAATTGGTCCGGGACACCACCGCATCGTTCTTCGACAACGAGGACCTGGACGACATCCAGCCGCTTGATCCGGCCGCCGCCGCGGTGGTCGCCGACGACAGCCCGCAGTATCGCAAGGCCCGGCTGTGGCTGGAGTCGACCTTCCGCAAGACGGCTGTCCCACTCGGTGACCGGTCATTGACGGTCGCCACCCAGGCGCTGGCAACCCCGCTCAGCTACCAGCAGACCGCTGTGCGCAAGGCTCTCGACCCGGCGAATCTGAGGCCACGGATCCTGCTGGCCGACGCGGTCGGCCTGGGCAAGACACTCGAAATCGGCATGATCCTGTCGGAGCTGGTCCGGCGCGGTCGGGGCGACCGGATTCTCATCGTCACCCCACGCCACGTTCTGGAACAGATGCAACAGGAATTGTGGTCACGATTCGCATTGCCCTTCGTCCGGCTCGACACAGCCGGAATTCAGCGGGTCCGGCAGAAACTGCCGGCAAACCGTAATCCCTTCACCTACTTCAGGCGGGCGATCATCTCGATCGACACGCTCAAGTCGGAACGGTATGTCGCCAGCCTGCGTAAACAACGCTGGGACGCGGTGGTGATCGACGAATCACACAACCTGGCGAACGCGTCGACCCAGAACAACAAACTGGCCCGGCTTCTCTCCCGCAATACCGAGACCTTGATCCTGGCGTCGGCGACGCCCCACAACGGCCGTGCGGACTCCTTCGCGGAACTCGTCCGGCTGCTGGATCCGTCGGCCATCCCACCCAGCGGCGAACTCATCCCGGCGGAGATCGAGCGGCTGGTCATCCGGCGGCACCGGCATAGCCCCGAGGTGGCCGGGGTGGTCGGCGCCGACTGGGCCGAACGCCGCGAGCCGGAGAACCTTCTCATCCCGGCGACGCCCGCGGAGAACGCGGTCGCGCACGAACTGGAGGATGTGTGGCTGTGGCCGGGCAGCAAGGGCACGCCTTACTCCGGACAGAACACATCGCTGTTCCCGTGGACGCTGGCCAAGGCGTTCCTGTCGTCGCCCGCGGCTCTCGCCGAGACGATCAAGCAGCGGATCAACCGGCTGGGCACTGACATGGCAGCGGACACCGAACGTGCCGCCCTGGAGAATTTGGCGGCCTTGAACGCCGAATCGCTGGCCACCGGGTCGGCGAAGTTCGCTCGTCTGGTGGAACGGCTCAAGGACATGGGCGTCGCAGCCCGTTCGCCGATGCGGGCGGTCGTATTCGCCGAGCGCGTCGCCACGCTCACGACTCTTCGCAAGGAACTGCCCAGGGCACTCGGCCTGCCCGCCGAGGCGGTGGAGGTTCTGCACGGCGGACTTCCCGACGACGAGCAACAGCGGATCGTGGACGGCTTCAAACAGGCGCACACCCCGGTCCGGGTCCTGGTCACCGGCGATGTGGCCTCGGAGGGCGTCAACCTGCACGCCCAATGCCACGAGTTGATCCACTACGACATCCCGTGGAGCCTGATCCGGATCGAGCAGCGCAACGGCCGTATCGACCGGTACGGCCAGAAGTTCCCGCCCCGGATCACCGCCCTGCTGCTGGAGCCGTCGAGCGGCCGGTTCGCCGGTGACATCCGGGTGCTGGCGAAGCTGGTCGAGAAGGAGAACGAGGCGCACCACGCGCTCGGCGACGTCGCCTCCCTGATGGGGCAGTACGACGTGAAAGGCGAGGAGGACGCCATCCGTGCCGTTCTCGCCGGTCAGCGCGACCTCGACGACGTGGTGAAGACACCGGACGAGGTCTTGGACGGCGACGACCTGACCGCGATGTTGCTCGGTTTCGACGACGATGACGAGGACGAGACTCTGCGAGTAGGCGCCGAGGAGACCGGTTCGGGTCTCTATCCCGACGACATCTCCTACCTCGACGAGGCCCTGCACGCCGCCTTCATCGACCCGACCAAGCCACTCAGCAACAACGGTGTCTCCTGGCGCCGGGACACCGCGTTCGGCACCGCTGAGCTGACTCCGCCGCCGGACCTGGTGCAGCGGCTCGACGTCCTGCCGCAGAGTTACCTGGCCGACCGTCGGGTCACCGAGAGGCTGGTGCTGGCCACCACGACCGCCCGGGGCGTCGACCGGCTCGCCGAGGCGCTGCGCGACGACAACGGGTCGAGCTGGCCGGACGCGCATTTCCTGAGCCCGCTGCACCCCGTACTCGATTGGGCCTCTGATCGTGCTCTGGCCGGCCTCGGCCGCAACGAGGTGTTCGCGGTCCGTGGCGACGTCGAGGACGTGACGGTGCTGCTGCTCGGCACCCTCACCAACCGGCGTGGCCAGGTCGTGTCGGCGACGTGGCTGACCGCGGCCTTCCCCGACCCGGGCAACACCGCGTTCGCGCTGATGGAGGTGCACCCGTCGGCGGCCGCCGCGCTGGCCCACCTGGGCTGGGACACCACCAGGGCCAACCCCGGCCCGGTGCCGGGCGCCGAGTCGCTGCGCGCGTTCATCGAACCGGCCGTCGAGAACGCCCGGTCACAGATGCGCCGGGTGTTCACCGCCGCCGAGAAGGATGTCGCCGAACGCATCGAGACGTGGTCGGCACGGCTCGACAAGTGGCAGCGGGACGCCGAGAAAGAGGTCCAGCGTCTCGACCTCAAACAACGCAGGGTCAGCATCGAGCAGGAACAGAAGCTCGTCGCCGAAATGAATCCGGACCGTCAGCTGGTACGCCCGCTGCTGGTCGTCACGCCGCTCACGGGAGTTCAGGCATGAGTTTTTCCGATGCGATCCTGGTCGGCGAGGGCTGGATCTCCGAGCACTACTTCACCACCGACGCCACCAAGGAGTCGTTCCAGGCCCGGGTGCTGGCCCGCCGCAAGGAGTGGGACGCGGAGACCACGCCCACCCCACGCAGCCGTTTCACCGAGGCCCGCCAGCAGCTCGAAGCCGACCTGGCCAAGCTGACCGAACTGGGCGATCTGGACGGCGACCTCAAGACCGCCGTCGCCTCCATCTACGACCGGATCCTCGGGGTCCTGGAACTCCGCGACCACGGTCTCTCCGTCACCGGCGACGGCCCGGTCCTGCGGATCTCCGCCCCCGGCATCACCGACCGCTCCCCGCTAGCTGTCGTGCTGGCCCAGCCGGTGAAGGGTGTCGAGGACGTCATCGCGAAGGACGGCCGCACCCTGGCCGAACCGGTGCGCCTGCACGAGGAGAGCGACGAACTGACCTCGGCGGCCCGCCTGGTCTCCGCCCTGTTCGTCGACGACGACGCCCCCGACCTGGTGCTGGTCCTGGCCGGCCGCTGGGCGGTCCTCACCGAGGCGGCCCGCTGGGCCGAGGGCCGCTACCTGGCCGTCGACCTCCAGCTGATCTGCGAACGCAACGACACCAAGCGCGGCGGCGAGATCGACCGCGCCCTGACCTGCCTGAGCGCGGCCTCGATCGCCCCCGACGCCGACGGCAACCTGTGGTGGACCGGCGTCCTCGAAGAGTCGATCAAACACACCGTCGGCGTCTCCAAGGACCTGCGCGACGGCGTCCGCCTCTCCATCGAGATCATCGCCAACGAGGTCGTGGCCCGCCGCCGCGCGAAAGGTTTGGAGCCGCTCCCCAGTTCCGAGGCCCAGCCGCTGGCGAAACAGTCCCTGCGATTCCTCTACCGCATTCTCTTCCTGTTGTACGCCGAAGCCTCCCCTGAGCTGAGCGTGCTCCCCGCCGGGGTCGGCGCCTACGACCAGGGTTACGGCCTCGACCGCCTCCGCGAACTCGTCCAGGTCGAGTTGGCCACCCCGCGCGCCCGCAACGGCACCCACCTCTACGAATCGCTGGGCGCCCTGTTCCGCCTGGTCGACAGGGGCCACCAGCCCGCCACTCGCCTCGATGACGACGAGGCGGTCTCGGCGGAGGGTCTCGAATTCAACCCGCTGCGCGCCGACCTGTTCAAACCGAGCGCCACCGCCCACATCGACGAGGTCGGTCTCGGTAACACAGCTCTCCAGGAGGTCCTGACCCACCTGCTGCTCAGCAAGGAGAAAAGAGGAAAGGACCGGGGCTTCATCTCGTACGGCGAACTGGGCATCAACCAGCTCGGCGCCGTCTACGAGGGCCTGATGTCGTACACCGGTTTCTTCGCCGAGACCGACCTGTACGAGGTGGCGAAAGGCGGCGACGGCAGCAAGGGCTCGTGGGTGGTCCCGGTCGAACGAGCCGACGGCATCGCCGAATCCGACTTCGTGCGGGTGGCCGACAAGGTGACCGGCGAGATGCGCCCGGTCCTGCACGAACAGGGTTCGTTCGTGTTCCGCCTGGCCGGCCGCGAACGCCAGCAGTCAGCCTCGTACTACACCCCCGAAGTCCTGACGAAGTTCACCGTGGGCCAGGCCCTCGAAGAGCTCCTGGACCAGAACGGCGAACGCACCAAGGCCGCCGACATCCTCTCGATGACCATCTGCGAGCCGGCCCTGGGTTCCGGGGCGTTCGCTATCGAGGCGGTCCGCCAGTTGGCCGAGCAGTACTTGAAACGCCGCCAGGAGGAACTCTCCTCCGAAGGCAAGCGCATCGACCCCGACGACTACCCGCGCGAGTTGCAGAAGGTCAAGGCCTATCTGGCCCTGCACAACGTCTACGGCGTCGACTTGAACGCCACAGCAGTGGAGTTGGCCGAAATCTCCCTGTGGCTGGACACCATGGTCGAGGGCCTGTCTGCCCCGTGGTTCGGCCTGCACCTACGTCGTGGCAACTCCCTGATCGGCGCCCGCCGAGCGGTCTACCGCCGAAGCCAGGTGACAGACAAGTCCTGGTTCGGCGCAGTCCCCACAGACGTCCCGTTGACCTCGCTGGTAGAGGACATCGACGCTGACCGGGTAGCCACCGACGGCATCCACCACTTCCTCCTGCCAGCCGACGGCTGGGGCTCAGCGGCAGACGCCAAGGAGGCGGCGGCCTTGGCCCCCGAGGCGGCAAAGCGCTTGAAGACTTGGCGAAGCTCCACCAAAACCAAGCCCACCAAACAAACAGTCGACGGGTACGTTGAACTTGCGAACCGCGTCGAATCCCTCTGGCAGATCGCCTACCGCCGCCTGACCATCGCCGAGCAGGAGATCCGCCGTTCCATCGCCGTGTGGGAGGCAGACGATCTACCCGCGGGCGGCGCGGTCACGCGCGAGGAGATCGAAAAGGCCCTGGCCGACGAGGAAGGCGCATACCGCCGCCTACGCCGAGCGATGGACGCGTGGACGGCCTTGTGGTTCTGGCCGCTGACGGACGCGTCGGCAAAGGTGAACGGCGAGGTGATCGCTCCACCGACAATCGCCCAGTGGATCGCCGGCCTGCAGGCTCTCCTGGGCCGCAACCCCGACCTGCGCAAACGCACCGCCCCAGGCCAAACCCTGATCTCCGCCATGGGTTGGGCCGAGCTGGGCGAAGCCGAAAAGATCGAAATCGGCTTCGCCGGAGCCAAACAACTCGAAACAGTCCTAGCCGAACACCCATGGCTGGTCGTCTGCGAACGAATCGCCCAGCGTCAGGGTTTCTTCCACTGGAACCTAGACTTCGCCACAGTCTTCGCCCGAGGCGGCTTCGACCTCCAGGCCGGCAATCCACCCTGGGTTCGCCCTCGCTCAGACGTGGACGCACTACTGGCAGAAGGCGACCCGTGGTGGCAGCTCGCGCTGAAACCAACTCAGTCCCAGGTAGCCACAAAGCGCGCCGCGACGCTGTCCCTACCAGGCATGACTGATTTGATCATTGACGGAACGGCCGAAGTGTTGTCGACGGCCTCGTACCTCGGAGCGCCGCCACAATTCCCACACCTCGCCGGGCTACAGCCCGACCTTTATCGCTGTTTCATGGAGGTGATGTGGCGACACGGGTCGAAGCGGGGCACCGTCGGAATGATCCATCTGAACTCTCACTTCACCGACGAGGGAGCCGGGCTTCTCCGATCCGAGCTGTATCTGCGCCTTCGTCGCCATTGGCATTTCGTCAACGTTTTGAGCCTTTTTGAGATCCAACACCAAAAGCACTATGGCATCACGGTTCACGCATCTCGGCAAGACAAACCCGCATTTATACAGGCAAGCTGGCTCTACCATCCCGACACGGCTACACGGTCTCTCGTACATGACGGATCCGGATCCCAGCCCGGCCTCAAGGACGACGACGGAAAATGGGATGTCCGCCCACACAATTCAAGGATCACGCATGTTAACGACGAGATCCTAAACGCCTGGCACGCCACCATGGAAGGCCCGGACGTTCCTATCCGGCAGACCCGGATGGTCTATGCCGTGAATAAATCGAATGCTGCGGTTCTTCTGAAGCTGTCGAAAGCACAGCGGATCGGCGAACTGGGGCTAAGATTCTCGCGAGGATGGGATGAAAGCATCGATCGCAAGAAGGGCTATTTCGAGTCGGAATGGGCGGTCCCCGCATCATGGGACGACGTAATCCTGCAAGGGCCGCATCTCTTCGTGGCGACGCCGCTCTACAAAAACCCGAACCCGACGCTACTTCATCACCAAGACTGGACGGCAACCGACTTTGAGCAGCTGCCGACCGATGCGATCCCCGCCACCGCGTACCAGCCCATCGGCGATCGCTACACATACGACTGCGCCTACACCGACTGGGGCGACGAGCAAGTTCCCAATCCGGCACGCGATCACTATCGAATGGCGTGGCGTGACATGGCTGCAAATCAAGGCGAACGAACGTTCATCCCGGCGCTCCTCCCTCCGGGACCGGCCCACGTTCATACTGTAAAAACAGCCGCGCTAATCACTGCACCGAAACGATTGGCGGAGATCGTCGGATTTTTCTCATCCCTGATTCACGACTATTCTATCCGAGTAGCTCCGAAATCAACCATATCCTCGTCGACGGTGAACCGACTTGCATTCGCGGAATCACCTCTAAGCCCTCAATTAGCACATCGCGCACTTCGCCTCAACTGCGTTACAAGCGCTTACGCCGATCTCTGGCAAGACTCCTTCATGATGGATTTCACCGAGGACGACTGGACCGGCGGAGCGGCACACAGGCAGCGGCAACCCCTGGGACTGGTCAAAAGGGAATGGACAGCTGGCACGCCACTACGGATCGCAGCGGATCGACGCCAGGCTCTAGTGGAGATCGACGCCTTAGTCGCACTTATCCTCAGCCTGACTGCCGACGAGCTGTGCTCAATTTATCGGACACAGTTCGCGGTGCTGCGCGGCTATGACCGCACCGTCTATTTCTATGACGCGAACGGGCGACTTGTTCCCTATTCAGTCCTTTCCACATGGCGCAAGAAGGGGGACGGGGTCACAACGGAGGAACGCACCTCGACCAATCCTGCCGGCTACACCTACACATATGAGCTGCCGTTTGTGACGTTTGATCGGGAAGCTGACATGCGACAGGCTTATGCGGTGTTCGAGCAGCGGCTTCGGGAGCGGTCGTGACTGAGCTTCTGCCTACCGTTCAAGCTGGGAACGTTCGGCACAGTCTCACCGACTACCTCACCACCACGTTTGCGCTTACCGATACTGATGCTCGGGATGGGCTGGACCAGTTCCTGTCTGACCCTGGGGACGGCATGTTTAAAGGGCCTTATGTTCGGCTCCGGCTGCCGTTTCAACCCGCTGCTGACGGATGGCGGGAGCACCTTGGGTGGCATGCGGGGTTTCCGCCCTATGGGCATCAAGCTGCTGCCTTTGCACGGCTGTCGACGCTGGGTGGGCGGCGGCCGGCGCCCACTCTCGTCACCACTGGCACCGGGTCCGGTAAGACTGAGGCGTTTCTCTATCCGATCCTTGACCACGTTCGGCGAGCACGGCTTGAAGGGGTTCGCGGGACCAAGGCGCTGATCCTCTACCCGATGAACGCTCTCGCCAACGACCAGGCGAAACGTCTCGCTCAGATGATCACGGGGCATGCGGAACTGGCGTCGATCACGGCTGCGCTCTACACCGGTGAGAAGGGCACCCCGAGGACCATGGTCAGCCAGGACGGGCTGATCACCGACAGGGGCATCATCCGGGATTCCGCGCCGGACATCCTGCTCACGAACTACAAGATGCTCGATCAACTGCTGCTGCGGCACGAGGACCAGAGCCTGTGGCAGCAGTCCGCGACCAGCTTGCAGTTCCTGGTGCTGGACGAGTTCCACACCTACGACGGCGCGCAGGGCACCGACGTCGCCATGCTGCTGCGCCGCCTCGGGCTGGCACTGAAAAGCCACTGGCGTGACGACGACCCGAACCTGACCAGCGAAGACCGCGAGCGACCATTGGGGCGGATCACCCCGGTCGCCACCTCCGCGACCCTCGGCGACAAGGGCGACCCGGGCGTGATGCTGGAGTTCGCGGAGACCGTTTTCGGGGAGTCGTTCCCGGCCGTAGCCGTGGTCACCGAGTCCCGGCAGGAACTCGCCGAGTGGGTGGGCGACGCGGACACGGTGGTGAACGAAGCCGGGTTCTCCCTGCCTGCCGATTTCCACGTCGCCGATCTCTGCGAACGGGTGCGGGCACTCGGAGCCGACCCCGACGGTGCGCTGTTGGCCCGTACCGTAATCAATTGGCTCTGGAACGGCTCTGAAACCGCCGACCCGGAACTGTTGCTGGCGTTATCGAAAGCGCACCCCCTGGTGCAGGAGCTGGCGTTCGAGACGCGGGACGCGGTCAGCATCGACGACTTGGTGCGGCGCATCGTGGGCCGGGACAGCCGGCGCACCACGTCAAGTGTCGCCGCCGGCGGTGTGGATGACGAATGGCGGCAGGCGATCTCGGCGATAGTCGCCATGCTGGGGCATGTTCGGGCGGTCGCCGGGCGGGGTGCGCTCTCCGTCGACGTGCACATGTGGGTGCGGGAACTGACCCGCATCGACCGGGCCGCTGACACGACCGCCCGATTCCGCTGGGGCGATGACGGCCCGCCGGTCGGTGGCGGTGACAGTGAGGACGTGCGCCCGTCGTTCCCGGCCGTCTACTGCCGGCATTGTGGCCGCTCCGGCTGGGGTGTGGCGCTGGCCCCGGTCGGCAGCAGCCTGGCCGTCAACGACGAGACGATCCGCCGTAACCACGCGTCGCGGGAGGGCCGGTTCCGGGCGCTGCTGTACGCGCCCGCCGAAGCCGGTGAGGGCCGGGCCGAGGGTTTGTCCTGGTTCTCGGTGCGCGGCCGGGAGCTGTTGAACGCCCCACCGCCGGATGACGATCCGGATCTGCGGGACGGCTGGATCCTGCCGGTTCTCACCACGTTCGGTAAGGACGCCGACGAGTCGGCCCGGGACGACGCCTGCCCCTCGTGTGCGCAGACGGACGGCATCCGCTTCCTGGGCAGCGCCATCGCGACTCTGCTGTCGGTGTCGCTGTCCACCCTGTTCAGTTCGGCTGCGCTGGATGTACGGGAGAAGAAGGCCCTGGTCTTCACCGACTCCGTGCAGGACGCCGCGCATCGCGCGGGTTTCGTGGAGGCCCGCTCGCACACCCTGACGTTGCGTGCGGCGCTGAACGCGGCGATCGCCCCCGGCTCGGTCACCCTGGACCGGCTGGTGGAGGAGGCGGTCCAGCGGACCAGTACCAACAAGTTCCAGCGTTACCTGCTGCTTCCCCCGGACTGTGCCGACCGGGAGTCGTTCCACGACTTCTGGAAGTCGGCCACGCTGCGTGGTGTCCCGGCCCGGGTGATGTCGCGGGTCCGCAAGCGCCTCGCACTGGATGTGGCGCTGGAGTTCGGCCTCAACTCCCGGATCGGTCGCACCCTGGAACTGACCGGCGCGGCGGCGGTCGAGGTGGAGGCCGGCACCCCTGCCCGGATGGCGGCAGCGGCCCGAGCCGTGCTGCACGGCTTCAATCTGCAGAACACCCTCTTCTCCGGCGGAGACGAGCCCGACGACAAGATGCTCGTGCAATGGGTGCGCGGCGTTCTGGACCGGATGCGGGCGCAGGGCGCGGTCGACCACCCGTGGTTCGTGACCTACCGCCAGGAGGACGGCCGCCGCTGGTCGATCTGGGGCGGCCGACCACGGGGTGAGGGCATGCCGGCGTTTCCCCGGGACCGCCCGGCTCCCGGATATCCACGGGTCGGCGGCTCGGCAGACCCGGTCAAGGACAGCAACCTCGACTCGGTGACGTCTGCGCAGTCCTGGTTCGCCAAGTGGACGGCACGGGTGCTCCCGGTCAGCGCCCCGGACGGTGGTCGGCTGGCCCGGCTGCTGCTGGACCGGCTGGTGCGGGACAACGTGCTCACCGCGACGACCAGCCAGTCCGGCGCGACCGTCTTCGCCATCCCCCCGTCGGCGGTCGTGGTCTCCCCCACCCGCCTCGACGATCTGCGGGCCGGTCGGCACATGCTGACCTGCGACACCTGCCGCTCCCTCACTCCGGGCAGCATCGCTGTGGTCGACCAGCTCGACGGCGCGCCCTGCATGGTGGTTCGCTGTGGTGGTCACCTGACGCGGGAGCGGTTGGACGACAACTTCTACCGGCGGTTGTACGCCTCGACGGACGCCCGCCGGATCGTCGCACGTGAGCACACCAGCCTGCTCGACGACGAGACCCGCCTGAAGTACGAGGAGGGTTTCAAGAGCGCCACCACGGAGCCCGATGTCCCGAACGTCCTGGTCGCCACGCCGACTCTGGAGATGGGTATCGACATCGGCGACCTGTCCGCCGTGCTCCTGTCATCCCTGCCCCGGACCGTCGCTTCCTACCTGCAGCGAGTCGGCCGGGCCGGCCGTCTGACCGGTAACGCGCTGAACCTGGCCTATCTGACCGGTCGTGGCGAGCAGTTGCCGAAACTCGGCGATCCGCTGTCGGTCATCAACGGCGAGGTCCGCCCGCCGGCCACCTATCTGCAGGCCGACGAGATCTTGCGCCGCCAGTTCACCGCCTCGCTGGTGGACGGCATGGCCCGGGATCCGCGGGCGAGGCATCCGGGCAGCGCGTCGAAGGCGATCGGTGCCAGCGAACCGGATTCGTTCCTCGGACAGGTGATCGCCCTCGCGGAGGCCGGCGGTGACGAGAGGGTAAGACGGTTCACGGACTCGCTCGGCGACCTGCCGGCTCCGGTCGTCGACGGACTTCAGTCCTGGGTACGCCCGGTCGCCGGTGCCGGAACGAGCCTGTTCGCCGCTCATGTCCACGCCGCGAGCCGTCGCTGGCAGGTCACCGTGGAGACGCTGAAGCTCCGGGAGGCCACGATCGGCAAGGTTCTGCCCGAACTGGAGGCGAAGGCGCAGTCGCCGGCCGCCACCGACGACGACAGGCGAGCGCTGCGGTCGGCGAAGGCGACCCTGTCGCTGACCCGTGGCCAGCTGTCGCATCTGCGCGGCGAGTACTGGATCGGTGTTCTGGAGGAGTACGGGCTGCTGCCCAACTACACGCTGCTCGACGACACCGTGACCCTCGATGTCGGGATCAGCTGGACCGACCCGGACACCAGCGACTTCCGCAGCGAGCACGCTCAGTTCCAGCGTGGTTCCTCGCAGGCGATCCGGGAGTTCGCGCCGGGGGCGACCTTCTACGCCCGCGGTTTCGAGATCGCCATCGACGCGATCGACCTGGGCATCGACGGAGAGTCGATCCGTCCGTGGGCGTTCTGCCCGGCCTGTGGTTTCGCCGCCGATCTGGCCGCCTCCGGTCAGGAGCAGCAGATCTCGTCCTGCCCGCGCTGCGGCGGTTCGGGGATCGCGGACACTGGTCAGCGCCTCGATGTGGTGGAGTTGTCGCATGTCTCGGCCGAGGTCCGGCGGGATGAGGTGATGATCTCCGATCGCCGGGATCAGCGGGACCGAATCGCGTTCCAGGTGATCACGGCGGCGGATGTCGACCCGGCGAACATCGGGCGGCAGTGGTTCGTCGAGGGTGCGGGACTGGGCTGCACCTATCTGCGGGCGATGGACCTGCGGTGGATCAACATCGGTGTGCCGGGGCACGGCGCGTCCCGGATCATCTCCGCCGATGAGCGGGCGGGCGCTTTGTTCCGGGTGTGCAGCGGCTGCGGCAAGCTGGACACCGACAGCGGGCGGAATCGTCCGCACGAGCACCGGGCCTGGTGCCGGTACCGCACGTCGGCCACCGAGAACACCGCGACGGTGGCTTTGTCCCGCACCCTGCGAACCCAGGGTCTGCTGGTACGCCTTCCGCACGCGATCACGCTCGGCGATGACTTCGCGGTGCCCAGCCTGGGTGCCGCACTGCTGCTCGGGTTGCGGGAGCAGATCGGCGGGAACCCGGATCACATCCGGATCGAGCACGTCGTCGACCCGACTCTCAGCGACGGCAGCGACAACCATGAGGCGCTGCTGCTGCACGACGTGGTTCCGGGTGGCACCGGTTATCTGGCCGACCTCGCCGTTCCGGCGCAGTTGCGGGAGCTGCTGACTCTCGCCTGGGAGCGGGTGCGGTCGTGTGAATGCCGCTACGAGGAACGACTGGCCTGTCACCGGTGCCTGCTGCCGTTCGCCCCGTACAACTCGATCAACCGGACGTCCCGCGCGTCCGCGGTGCGGCATCTGGCCCGATTGCTCGGGTTGGCGGAGGATGCCGAGAGCCCGGACGGACCGCCGTGGACCGTCACCGAGATCCCGCCCGTCGAGGATCCTGAGTCGCATCTGGAACAGCGGTTCCGCAAACTGCTCGTGGAGCGGCTGAAGGCGGTCGGTGCGGCCCTGACCGAGGTGCCCAAGGCCTGGGGCAACGCCCTGCGGTTCACCCTGCCGGGCACACCCCGCCAATGGACGCTGACTCCGCAGGTGAACTTGGAGAACTCCCGGCCGGATTTCGTCCTCGAGTGCAACGACACCTCGATCCCGACGGTGGCGATCTTCACCGACGGCCGTGCCTTCCACGCCGTGCCGGCCCGCAACCGGCTCGCCGACGACGCCGAGAAGCGGGAGATCCTGCGGGGTACGGGCCGGATCGTGCTCGCTGTCACGGCTCAGGACGTCGCCGACGCGGAACGGAAGACGACGAGGGATCCGGGGTGGTTCAACCCGCAGATGGTCACCAAGCTGATCAAGATGCCGCAGTTCCTGACCACGCCCAGCGCGTACGAAGGCCTCCGGTCCGGTCCTGTCGGCTGGCTGATGAACTGGGTGACGGACCCGAAACCGGCAGAGGTCCGCGTCGTCGCCAAGGCCGTTCCGATGTTCTTCTCCGGAAAGGGCGACAGGATCCGGTGCGCCGACGGCGTGTCCCTCGCGTCCGTCGGCCACGCCGCCCTGCTCTCCCAGGAGATCCCCACCGGCAGCCGGACCGTTCTCGTGCAGCGGTTCGGCGCACTCGCCGTCGCGGTCGAGGCGGCGAACAACGTCGTCGAGGTGGCGCTCGTCCTGGACGATCGTGACGCGGTGCTGGATTCCGCGCACGCGGATGTGTGGCGGCTGTGGTTGCAGCTCTCCAACGCGCTCGCGCTGCGCGACTGGCCGGCCGTCATCACCACCACCAGCCTCGTCGGTGCTCCTACCGTGCCACCGCCCACCGTGGGCGCCGGAGCGGAGGGCCTGCCCGAAGACCTGGATGCCGAATGGGCCGGCGCTTACGAATCGGCGGCACCCGGCCGGGAGCGAGCCTTCATCCGGGAACTGGCGAGTCATCACGGACTGGCCGCGCCGCACATCGGCGCGGAGGGACCACACGGCATCCCGCTCGACATCTCGTGGCCCGGTTACCGGATCGTGGTCGAGATTCAGGACATGCCCGACGAGGATCGTCATGATCTGCACGCTGCCGGTTGGCATGTCGTGAAGGCCGATTCGGACGCTGTTATCGCGGCCTTGGCCGCCACGGCGAACAATGCAGGAACCACTGACAGCGGGGAGCTGTGATGCCGACCATCATCATGACCAAGTGGCCCGTCAAACTGGACGGCTCGGTCCGGGCCAAGGCCATGTCCTTCCTGCAGAAACTGTCTGCCGACGACACCACCGCAGGGCTGCATGTGGAACCGATCAACAACTCGGTCGACCCCCGGGTTCGGACCGGCCGGGTCGACCAGTTCTGGCGGGCGGTGATGTTCCGGCTCGAAGGCCAGGGCGAGAGTCATTACGTGATCCACGGCGTATGGCCGCACGACGACGCGATCGCGGTCGCAAGCCGGGTGCGTCTCAAGGTCAACCCGATCAACGGCCTGCCGCAGATCGAGGAGACCGCCGTCCCGGTCGAGGTGACACCCCCGCCGGTCCCGAAACAGCCGGTGGAACCGCTGCTCACCAGGCTCGGCCGAACCCGTGCGGAGCTCGTGGACCGGCTCGGTGTCCCCGAGGACGTCGCCGATCTGGCGCTGGCCGCCGAGGACGACGACGCCCTGTTGGAACTGGCGCAACGGCACAACGGCTGGCTCGGTCTGTTGCTGGTCGACCTGGCCACTCCCGACTCGATCGATGAGATCGCCGACCGCCTGCAGCTGCAGGCGCCGAAGCAAACCGGTGATGACGACGAGGACCTGCTGC
The DNA here is from genome assembly GCF_050589265.1 of Actinoplanes sp. G11-F43. Lineage (NCBI taxonomy): Bacteria > Bacillati > Actinomycetota > Actinomycetes > Micromonosporales > Micromonosporaceae > Actinoplanes > Actinoplanes sp. G11-F43. Next base: position 45,784 of record NZ_JBNZCE010000020.1, on the reverse strand, counting down.
AGTCGTTGCGCCGGCCGGCCGCGCGGGCCCAGTTCGCGTTCATCGAGGGCCAGGAGGAGTTGCGCCGGGTCATCGAGGCCGACGACTTCCCCGCCTGGCGAATCTTCCTGCACCCCGAGCAGCGGCAGTACGTCGAGAAGCCGTACGGCGGGCCCTTCCGCCTCTCCGGCGGAGCCGGCACCGGTAAGACGGTGGTGCTGGTGCATCGCGCCCGGGCCCTCGCGACGCAGCGCAAGGACGCCCGGATCGTCCTGACCACCTTCACCACCAACCTGGCCGACTCGCTGCGGGACAATCTGGCGCTGCTGGACCCGATCGTCACCCAGTCGACCGCGATCGGGCAGCCCGGCGTCTACGTGGCCGGGGTCGACGCGCTGGCCGCGGCGGTCATCCGCTCCGCCGGGGCGGCGATCGCGAACGCCGTACTGCGGGTGCTCGGTGACACCCGGTCGGCGCCCACCTCCCGGACCTCGACCACCCGCTGGCGGGAGATCCTGGAATCATCGTCCGGTTCCCTTCCGCCGGAAATCGCCAACGAGACGTTCCTGAGCACCGAGTACTCCCTTGTCGTCCTGCCCAACCGGGTGACGAACGAGACCGAGTACCGGCGGGTCCGGCGTCCCGGCCGTGGCGTCGCGCTCGACCGCGCCAAACGCGACGCGGTGTGGGCGCTGATCGCGGCATACCGGGCGCAGAGCCGTCTGGACGGCACCCTGGACTTCGCGGAGGCCGCGGCGGTCGCCGCCGCGCACCTGGAGAGCACCGGCGGCCTGGCCGATCATGTGCTCGTCGACGAGGGCCAGGACCTGTCCCCCACGCACTGGCAGTTGCTGCGTGCCCTGGTCGCCGAAGGGCCGGACGATCTGTTCATCGCCGAGGACTCCCACCAGCGGATCTACGGCAACCGGACGGTTCTGGGCCGGTACGGCATCCGGATCGTCGGACGGTCCCGCCGGCTCACCCTCAACTACCGGACGACCGCGCAGAACCTGCGGTACGCGATGGCGATCCTCGACGGCGGGGCCTACGTCGATCTCGAGGACGAGGCGGAGGGCACCGGCTATCGGTCGGCGCGGTCCGGGCCGGAACCGATCGTGGAGGATGCCGGCTCTCTGGTCGCTGAACTCGACGCCATCGCCCGGCACGCCCGTGCCTGGCAGGAGCAGGAGACCAAGCCGGAGACCATCGCGGTGCTCGTACAGGACAAGTTCCAGCGTGAGCGGGTGGTGACCGCCCTCAACGAGCGTGGTGTCGCGGCGCGCGCGGTCGACCGGGAGGTGCCGGGCAAGGGCCGGGTGCTGGTCATGACGATGCATCGCGCGAAGGGCATGGAGTTCTCCAAGGTGGTACTCGCCGATGTCGGGTTCCAGTCGGCGGCCGAGAAGTCCCGGCTCGGCACCCTGGACGACGGGGAACGCCAGGACGCCGAACTGCGTGCCCGGTCGCTGGTCTACGTGGCTGCGACCCGTGCCCGTGACGAACTCGCCGTGGTACGCCGGAAGTAGCCGGTCTCAGCCGATGATCCGTTTTGACAGGTGCTGGCTGAGCAGCAGCATGTCCGGGTCGATCGGGCTGGCGGGATCTCCGGCCGCGTGGTCGGGGATCTCAGCCAGCACGGCGGCGTAGAGCCGTACAGGGCTGACGGTGCCCGCGGGCCGCAGGACTTCGGGAAGCGGCTCCAGCCCGGTGACGAATGGCCGCAGTCTCCGGTGCACCATCTCCGCACCGGCCGGACGGTCCTCCGGCCTCTTCGCCAGAAGATCAAGAACAAGACGTTCCAATTCAGCCGGTACGTCCGGACGTAGCGCACGCAACGGCGGTGGAGTGTCCTTGACCTGCTTCATCATCACCGAGAAGGACGTCGGCGCGTTGAAGACCCGCTCACCGGCGAGCATCTCGTGCAGTGTGCAACCCAGCGCGTACAGGTCGGTAGCCGCCTCGCTGACGCCCGCCTCCACCTGTTCCGGCGCCATGTAGGCGGGCGTTCCCAGCGATTGATGGGTGTGCGTGATGGTGGAGAAGTCGGCGAGAGTCGGCGCCACCGCGAGCCCGAAATCCAGAACCTTCACCGCGCCGTCGGGCTCCAGCATCAGATTGCTCGGCTTGAGGTCCCGGTGCACGAGCGAGGCGGCGTGCGCGGCCACCAGCACGGCGCAGACCTGCGCGGCGATCGCCGCCGCCCAGCCGATCGGCAGCGTCCCGTGCTCGGCCACCAGGTCGGCGACGCTGATGCCCTGCACACGCTGCATGACGAGGTAGGGCCGACCGTCGTGGACGCCGACGTCATAGACCGCGGGCACCCCGGGGTGTTCCAGCCGCGCGGTGATCCGGGACTCCCGGTCAAAGCGGCGCACCAGCCCTTCGTCATGAACGCCGTTCGGAAACCTGACGAACTTGACGACGACCTCTCTGTCGAGCCGAACGTCACGGCCGAGCCAGACATCGCCCATGCCACCTCGGGCCAAAGGTAGAGCTTCCAGCTCATAGCGACCGTCGACGAGCTTCACTGGCCCTCCCCATCCCGCACACCGCCAAGCCCTGATCCTCCATCAGGCAACCGGGCCGAGGCTAACGGGGTCGGCGTTCCCGCTCCATAGACGAGGCGACTTTCACCCTTGACTATAGTTGCTTTAGTTGCTTTAGTTGCTTTGACATCCACGACAACCCGAGGGAGCCCCCATGAAGAACATCGCGGTCCGGGATGAAACCTATGCACGACTCGAGTTCGCGGCTCGAGTGTTCGATGTTGATATCGCCGAGGTGGTGGCACGCCTTGTGGACAGTTCGTCCGCACAGATGAACGCCCCCACAGACGACTCGGCACCACCTGCAGCACAGCCGGACGAGATCGGAATACATGTCGTCTACCAGGGGAAACGGGTCACCGCAGTGTTCTACGAGTCAACCCGGCAGGTCCGGATCACCTCCGGGCCACTGAACGGCAACACCTACGGCTCGCCGAGCGCCGCCGCCATCGCCGTCGTCGAGATCGCCAATCCGGGCCGCACCAGTCCTCAGACGAACGGCCGCCTCTTCTGGACCATCGACTCGACCAATAAGCCCCTTCGATCGATCATGGGTCGCCGGTAACCGAAGACGGGCTCCGCAACCGGCTGGAGTCGACCACGAACGACAGCCCACCGCCCCGATGGACCGCGGTCCATCGGGGCCCGCCTTTTCGTGTCCTTCGGCTGTTGTTAATATATGCAACAGATCGTCTGTTGACATCGCCAACGCTTTTATGCAAAATCGAAGCGACGAACCTTCCCGTCCGCTCATAGTTCTCTGGCGGACGAGGTTCGTCGTTCGGATTGCCTGACGTAGGTGACGAGACATGCAAACCAGCCTGCGGGTGGCTCGGCGACGACTCGGCCGCGGCGGCATCTGGGGGTGTCATGAACGACGAAACGGCCCTGTTCCGCGAACTGGCGGACCGGGTCGCCGGGCAGCCGGCCGCCGGGCTCGTCCTGGCCGCCTTTCACAGCGACGACGCGCTGCACGCCGTATTGGCCGGCGCGGACGCCCCGAAACCACCGAACGACACGACCGAGACCGCCGACAGCGCGCCGGACGTCTTCCTCGAATCGATCCGGGTGGCCGGGTTCCGTGGAGTGGGGCCGGCCGTCACCCTCGAACTCAAGCCGCGCCCCGGCCTCACCCTCGTCATCGGCCGCAACGGGTCCGGCAAGTCCAGCTTCGCCGAGGCCGCCGAGCTCGCCCTCACCAACGACTCGATGCGCTGGTCGCAGCGCCCGGTCGTCTTCCGGGAGGGCTGGCGCAATCTGCACCACGACGGCGACACCGAGATCGCGGTCCGGCTGCGGCCCGGCGGCGACCGCCCGCCGGTGACCATCCAGCGCCACTGGGACCGCACTGCCACCAACCCGGACGACGCCGCCCTGCAACCCGACGAGCTACTGAACAAAATCGGTCTCTTCCGGCCGTTCCTCTCGGCCCGCGACCTGGAACGAGTGATCACCGCAAAACCTACGGAGCTGTACGACGCTCTCGCCCCGATCCTCGGCCTGGCCCCGCTCGCCGCCGCGGATGCTCGTCTCCAGGCCCGGCGCAAGCAGCGCGAAGATCGGGTCAAGGAGTCCAAGGCCGCCTTCGCCATCCTCCGGAAGGACCTGGCCGATGTCGACGACGACCGTGCCCGGCAGGCGCTGAAGGCCCTCGGCGCCCGTGTCACCAGCGCCGACCTGGACACACTCACCCAGCTCACGGAGACCGGACCGGACAGCGCCGACGCCGCGATCGTCGCCGCCGCGAGGCGACTGATCGACGGCGAGCTGCCGGATGTCGGGTCCGCTCTGCGGAAGCTGGCCGAGGCGCAGGAGGCTTCGGATCGGCTGGCCGGTGGCGCGTCAGCCGCCGCCGGGAACACCGCTGATCTGCTGCGGCGGGCGGTAGAACAGCACGCGGCGGAGGGCGACCAGCCGTGCCCGGTGTGCAGAACCGGTCGTCTCGACGACCCCTGGCGAGCCGCGGCGGAGGCCGAGATCGCCCGTCTGGAGGCCGCCGCCACCGAGTCACGGACGACGGCCCAGCGCCTGGATCACGCGACGAAGAGCGCAGATCAACTGCTTGATTTTGTACGCCGGGAGCTGGGTTCCGCCGCGACGGCCCTGGCCGGTGTGCTGCCTGAACCGGCGCAACGCATGTCCGAGACGGTTTCCGGCCTGCCACGAACGACCGCGGGGGTCGCGGCCGTTATCAGCGGGTGGCAGGAGCTGCTGACGGCGTACACGCAAATGGTGGAAAGCACGACCACGTGGCTGGTGCGCAGGCAGAACGTGTGGCGGGAGCCGGGTGCCGCCCTGCGCCGCTGGCTGGACGCCGCGGTGGTGGTGCGCGGTGAGGCCCCGGAACTCAGCCGGCTCGTCGCGGCGCGGGCCGCTCTGGGCAAGGCTGTCGACGCGATCCGGGCGGAGCGGCTGTCGGCGTTCGTCGGGCACTCAGAGCACATCTGGCGGCGGCTGCGGCAGGAGAGCAACGTCGAGCTGCGGCAGATGCGGATGGAGGGGACGAGTACACAGCGCCGGGTGCGGTTCCCGGTGACGGTGGACGGTTCGGAGGCGAACGCCCTCGCCGTGATGAGTCAGGGTGAGCTGCACGCGCTGGGGCTGTCGGTGTTCCTGCCGCGGGCGTGCGCGGACGCCAGCCCGTACCGGTTCGTGATCGTGGACGACCCGGTGCAGAGCATGGATCCGGCGAAGGTGGACGGGCTGGCCGAGGTGCTCGGCGAGATCGCCCGGAACCGGCAGGTGGTGGTGTTCACGCACGACGACCGGCTGCCGGAGGCGATCCGCAGGCTCGGGGTGGAGGCGACGGTCTGGGAGGTGAGCCGGCGGGCGCGTTCGCTGGTCGAGCTGCGGATGGCCGACGATCCGGCGGACCGTTATCTCGCCGACGCCTATGCGCTGGCCGCGGCGCAGACGTTGCCGGAGGAGGCGCGGCATCCGGTGGTGGCCGGGTTCTGCCGGTCCGCGATCGAGGCAGCGTCGATGGATGCCTACCGCGCGCGCCGGTACCGGGAGGGGGCCACGCACCGGCAGGTGGAGGAGAAGCTGGCGCCGGCGAACACCGTGCGGCAGCGGCTGACGCTCGCTCTGCTGGATGATCTCAAGCGTGGGGACGAGCTTTACGGTCACCTGAACGACACATACGGTAGCTGGGCGGCCGACACGCTGCGCGCGGTCGCCGAGGGCGCACACGGCGCCCGCCGGATGGCCATGCCGGCGTTGGTCCGTAACACCGACAACCTGCTGGAGAAGCTGCGATGAGCACCTATCTGGCCACCGCCGACCGGCTGCTGACCACCGCCGTGCCGGGCGCCCGGGGCACCTGGCCGCGGGCTTGCGCCTGGCTGTTGCGGCTGGAACTGGAGGCGGTGATGGACCGGTTCTGGGCGCGGGTGGGCCCGGAGATCGGCCGGACCCGCGCTCAGCGGCCCAAGCTGTTGCTGCTTTCCGCGTACGCCGGTGAGGAGTTGGCCCGCCGGGCCGGTTATCTGTGGTGGGCGCTGTCGCGGGCCGGGCACCACCACCGGTACGAGCTGGGTCTGACGGTCGGCGAACTGGTGCGGTTGCGTGCCGAACTGGTCGCGGTCGCCGAGCAGCTGATGCGGGCCGGGCACCCGTGAGCGAGTGGCAGCCGCCCCGGGAGGTGGCCACGGATCTCGTCTACCGGAGCCTGTTCACCTCCCCGGAGCCGGATCTACGAGAGCGGGCGGCGGAACTGTTCGCCGCCTGGGCCACCGGCAAGAACGTTCCGGTGGACGCGGGCACCCTGCTCGACGGCGGCTCCGCCGAGGCCGAGTCGGACGGCACCCGCCGGATCGCATCGGGCAGCGTCGGCGCTTACTCGGATCGAGCTGGTGGACAGCAGCTCGAAGCCGCGGTGTTCCGGCTGGAGGAGCACCCCGCGGACGGCAGCCGGTGGACGACCTCGCTACGGATTGCCGTTCCGCATCAGACCGGGCAGAAGGATACCGAGCAGCCCTGGGTCTGGCTGGATCTGGAGCATCGCCGGACGCCGGACACGGCTCCGGTGCGCCCGGGCAGCCCGCGCCTGATCCGGGATCTGCTCGCCGCGGTGGAGGGCGTGGACGCCTCGCTGCCGTTGACGGCCGAGGTCCTCACCATCACCGAGAGCCATGTCGGTGAGCTGTGCGGCTGGCTGTTCGACACCGGGCGCCGGGTGCCGGTGATCGTTTTCAGCCCGGATCCGCAGATGGCCGAGCAGCAGGAGCGGTTCGCGGCGAAGCTGGCGCGTGATGTCACCGGCGTGGCGGTGGTGGTGCGGTTGCGGGACGCGTCGGCGGCGGCGGCCTTCTCCCGCCGGGTCGGCCCACATCTGCACGTGTACGGCGGCGGCATGCGCACCTACCTGCCGGGGCTGGTGCCGAACGAGCCGTTCCCGCGGCGGCACCGGATCCTGTCCGCGGCGAGCATGCGCGCGCTCGGACAACGGTCGGCGAACGCCGTACGAGATCAGGTCCTGGCCCTGTCCACCCGCCGGGCGCAACCCGCGTCGTACGTCCTGGTCCGCCGGGCTCTGTCGCGGGGTTCCGCGGAGGTGGAACGCAACGCGCTGCAGGATCTGCTGCGCAAGTCCCAGCGTGAAGCCGCTGACGAGATCGCCATGCTGTACGCCGAGGTGGACGACCTGACCGCCCAACTGGCCGCGGAACAGGTGGCCCGGGAGCAGGTCGAGGATGTCCGTCTGCAGTGGGAGCTCGGCGAGATCGAGCTGAACGACCTGGAGCGGGACAACGACCGCCTGCAGGCCCGGGTCCGCTGGCTGGAATCGCAGTTGGCCACGCATCAGGTGCACGTCGCCGGCCAGGAGACACCGGACCGGATCGTCCCGCCCGGCCAGGTGGTCGAGGTCCTGGAACTGGCGGCGGCCCGGTTGCCGCACCTGGTGATCGGGCCGACGGCGGACGCGGCGGCCGGGCTGGACGTGCATCCGCAGGCGGAACGGTGGGCGCTCAAGGTGTGGCAGGCGCTCACCGCGCTGAACGCCTATGCCGCGGCGCGCGCGGCCGGCACTTGGAGGAACTCGTTCCTGGCGTGGTGTCAAGAACCGCCGTCGGGCGGCATCGCGGTGCCGGCGACCTGGGTGGCCCTGAGCGAGTCGGAGACGACCGGCACGACACCGAGGCTACGAGAGTCCCGGACGTTCCCGGTGCCGGCGGTAGTCGATCCGGCCCGGCGCGTCTTCATGCAGGCCCACGTCAAGATCCAGCAGGGCGGCTCCCCGTGCCCTCGCCTCCACTTCCACGACGACACCGGTGGCCGGACCGGCCAGGTCCACGTCGGCTACGTCGGCGACCACCTGCCGACCGCGAACTTCCGCTGATCCAGCCTGATCCGCCCGCGAGCACGAAGGGGACCACGCACCGATGACCTCGCTGAGCCACGACGAGGCTCCAGCCACCATCCGGTCCAGAACAGCCGCGCTCGCCGCCTACCTGCTGGCGGTCCGCGCACAGATGGAGAAGCCGTCGCGCACCGTGCCGACGACGGCGACCGTCTGGCAGCACCGGCTTCCCCTGCACGCGAAGTGCCGGATAGGTCCATACGGCGATGACGGCGCCTGGCTGAGCGTCGGCCGGCCGGTGCGACCACACCCGGTGGCCGTCCCGAACGGTGTGGCCGAGTCGCTCAGCGAGCGCCCCTCCGCGGAACGCGAGCCGCAGTTCCACGCGCCGTACGGCGTCACTCCAGAGCAGGCCGAACGACTCAAGGCCGACTTCGCGGACTGGCGCGAACGTACCTGGCGTCCCTGGGCCGCCGAGGCGAAACCCGTGATCGAGACCCGGCTGCTGCACGGACGGCTGCAGGACTTGCGCAGCCGGATCGACATGAACTCCGCCACTGAGGAACTGGTGTGGGGACACGGCATCGTCACCCTGGAGGTCGGCGCCGACCACGTGCGGTACCCGCTGGTCGTCACCCCGGTGGCCGTCGACTACGACCCCGATCAGGCGGTCGTCAGCGTCGCCCCGCAAGGCCCGGCCCGGTTGCAGATCGATCCGCTGGCCGGCATCGAGGACCAGAATCTGCGGCAGCTTCTCGCCCTGGCCGACAACGGCCTCGTGACCGTCGATCTCTGGGACGACCTGGAACGACGCGAGCTCTTCGAACGAGCGCTGCGCCGCCTGGGACACGACCCGGTGCTGCGCGCCGCCGGGGAACCGGCTGTCACCGGGCCACACATCCACGACACCAGCGTGCTCTTCATCCGTCCCAAACAGCGGATGCTGCGCCGGTTCATGGAATCGTTCCGGGACCGCCTGCTGAACGGGGACGCCGACGGTGTCGGCGCGCTGGCGTCGATCCTGGCCCATCAGCCGAGCCGGTTGCGGATGCCCGGCGACCAGCCGGAACGGTGGGCGCCGGTGGGCGGCCGGCTGCTCATGCCGCTGCCGACGAACGAGGCCCAGGAATCCATCGCACAGCGCCTGTCGCGCAACCGCAACGTCGCCGTGCAGGGTCCGCCCGGCACGGGCAAGACCCACACCATCCGCAATCTCATCTGCCATCTCATGGCGCACGGCAAACGGGTGCTGGTGGTGGCGCAGAAGGAGGATCCGCTGCGGGTCCTGCGCGACGGCCTGCCGGACGAGGTCAAGGCTCTGTGCCTGGCCGTGCTGGGCCGCTCCGCCGACCAGCTGACACAGTTGCAGCTCGCCGCCCGCGAACTGTCGGACCGGGCGGCCACCCTCGACCAGAACCGCGCGCAGCGGCACATCGACGCGCTGACCGCTCAACTGGAGGAGACCGAACGGGAACTGGGCCGCGCCCTCGGTTCGCTGCGGTCGATCGCCGAGAACGACGGGCGGACGTACCGGATCGACGGCGCGCTCCTCGGCCCGGCCGATGTCGGGCAGTGGCTGACGGCTCGCGAGGAGGCGTACGGGGACATCCCCGACGCCGTCCGCGACGACCTGCCGCCGCCGCTCGACGCCGGCGAGTTCGACCACCTGATCCGGCTGGCCACCACGCTGACCGGACCGGACCGGCGACAGGCACTGCGTGCGCTGCCGTCCGCCGCTGAGCTTCCCCAGGCCGGCACCGTCCGCCACGACCGGGCCCGGGTCACCGCCCTGGCAGCGGAGCTTCAGGCGCTGGCCGCTGAAGGCGTGCACCTGGACGCCGTACGCGACGCCGGAACGGCCGCCTTCGCCGAGCTGAGCCGCCGCCTGCACGACGCGGCTGAGCTGCTGCAGCGCCGTGAGGGCGCCTGGGTCGACCGGCTCGGCCGTCAACTCACCGACCCTCGATGGCAACAGGACTGGCAGCAGCACGTCGCCGCCTGTCAGGAGGCCCTGACACGGCTCTCCGCACTCGCCAACGATATCGGCGGGCACCGGGTGTCCGTACCGGAACCGCAATTGAGTCAGCCCCGGCAACTGCAGGCCGATCTGGCCGTGATCCGCCAGCGTTTCGCCGCCGGCAAGGGCGTGAGCCGTGTCTTCCAGAGTTCGCTGGCGCGCCTGGCCGGAGAATGCCAGGTCGACGGCGAACCGCTGCGAACCACCGACGACGTCGACGTGGTCGTCGCCCACGTGACCCGCCACCAGGTCCGCGCCCAGCTCGCCGGCCGATGGCAGGACTGGACCCAGTGGCTGGACATCCCCGCCACGGATCAGCAGGGTCTCCCGGAGATGTGGGCCGGCAGCCTGATCGACCAGGCCCGGATCGCGATGAGCTGGGACAGCCAGGAGTGGCCCGCCCTGTACGCCACCCTGCGCCGGATGCTGCCGCGGCTGGAACCTCGCGCGGACAGTGGGACCATGCGCGCAGTGGCCGGCCTGCTGAACCGTGCCACGGCGGTGTTCGAACACGACCGGCTGATCGAGGCGCACCAGGCGATCAGCGCCTATCTGCAACAGGGAATGGCCCAGGCGGACGCGAGTGACCTGTGGCGGGTGCTGGACCTGCACTGGCAGGACGAGGGCCTGACCGGTTGGGACGACCTCGGCGGGGAGATCCGGCGGCTGGCCGCGTTACGCCCCGACGCGCGAACCTTCGCCCAGCTCTTGGCCCGGCTGTCGGCCGTCACGCCGGCCTGGGCCGCACAGATCGACGCCGGTACGGCCGTGGCGCTGCACGGGACGGGCGCCGACTGCCTGTTCCGCTGGCGGTGGCGGCAGGCGCAGACGTGGTTCGACACCGTCGTCGGCGACCTCGACGCGGAACTCCTCGGCCGCCGAGTGGAGCGCTGCCGCGAACGCATCCGGCAGTCGACCCGCGAACTGGTGGTCGCGTCCGCGTGGCTGGCGGTCTCCCGCGCACTCGACGACCGCAAACGTGCCGCCCTCGCCGACTGGGCGACCTCGCTGCGGAAGATCGGCAAGGGGACCGGCAAGAAGGCCGCGCACTGGCAGGCCGAAGCGCAACGGCAGATGTCGGCGGCGGTCGACGCCGTCCCGGTCTGGGTCATGTCGATCGACCGGGCCATCGAGCAGTTCCCCGACGGCGCCCGGTTCGACGTCATCATCGTCGACGAGGCCTCGCAGGCGGACATGTTCTCGCTGCCCGTCCTCAGCCTGGCCGAACGTGCCGTCGTCGTCGGCGACGATCAGCAGATCGGGCCACAGCTCAGCTTCGTCGGCGACGTCCAGGGACTGATCGGGGCGCACCTCGACGACGTGCCTTCGGCGAATCAATTCGATCCCGAGGGCAGCCTGTACGACCACGCGGTACGGCGCTCGGAACGGATCCTGCTGACCGAGCACTTCCGGTGCGTACCGCAGATCATCGAGTTCTCCAGCATCAACTACTACGAGCACAAGATCGAACCATTGCGTACGGACCGGCCGGCCGGCATCGGTGAACCCGTGCGGACCGTATTCGTGAGTGAAGGGGTCCGCCAGCCGGTCGGCTCGTACTCGAGTGTCAACGTGGCCGAGGCGCAGGCGCTGATCACCCGGGTGGAGGAGATCGTCAAGGATCCGGCATACGACGGGAAGACGCTGGGCGTGATCAGCCTGCTCAGCACCAGCGATCAGGGCATGTACCTATTACACGAGCTGCGCAAACGGATCGGGGAGGACGAACTCGAACGACGCCGGCTGCGGGTCGGGGACTCGTACACGTTCCAGGGCGACGAGCGTGACGTCGTCCTGTTGTCGCTCGTCGCCTCCGCGAACGACGGCCGGATCGCGGCCTTCACCAAACGCGACTACCACCGCCGGGTGAACGTCGCCGCCTCCCGGGCACGCGACCAGCTCTGGGTCTTCCACTCGTTCCAGCCGCAGGACGTGCCCGCCGACGACGCCCGCGGCCGGCTCCTCACCTACTGCCAGAACATCGGAACCACCACCGATTCGTACGACGACCTGGAGAAACGCTGCGACAGCGACTTCGAGCGGGCGGTCCTCAAACGGATTCTGCTGCAGGGTTTCCGGCCCCTCCCCCAGTTCAAGATCGGCAGCTACCGCATCGACTTCGTCCTCCCGCTGGCCGACGGCCGCCGCCTGGCCATCGAGTGTGACGGCGACGCCTACCACGGCCCGGACCAGTGGGAGGCCGACATCCGGCGCCAGGCGCTGCTGGAGCGGGTCGGCAACTGCGTGTTCTTCCGCATCCGCGGCAGCGTCTTCAGCCGCGATCCGGAGCGAACCCTGGAACCGTTGTGGCAGCGCATCGATGACCTCGGCGGCGTCGCCCCTATCTCCGCTCCCGTTACCGTCCCCGCGGCCGCTGACACCGTACTGACCGAAGACACCGAACAGCCGATCCGCGACGAACGGGCGCCCGGCACGGCCGACGTCCCGGACGGCTGGCATTGAGGACTGCTCCTCGGCGATATCCATCGACTTCAGGTGCTCGCTCGTACGCAGGCAGAGCCGCCGCGCGATCCGCGCGGCGGCTTCGGCTACCGGGTCAGGCTCGGATTGAACTCGCCGGCCTCGCGGTCAGCCCGCGCCGTGACCGGGTCCACCAGGCCGTACCGGTGGCGGGTGACGCACGCCCGTCGCCCCCTCGGAAACCACCCGCACCAGCCGGCCGGCGGCCGGGAAGGTCTCCTTCGTGAGGTAGTGCGGGCGGTTTTTGCTCTCGTGGTGCATGCGGCCCACGTACTCGCCGATCAGACCCGGCGACATCGCCTGGAAATCGCCCATGCCGATCACCGCGACGAGGATGGTGACGTAGCCGGGCTCGTCGGCGCCGTGCAACAGCACGCCCGCCACCACCCCGATCGAGTAGAACGCGGCGATCGTGGTGGCCGCCAGGCCGCCCGTCGATCGCCAGTCGCAGCGGTCCGTCGTGGAAGGACTGCAGGCCGTCGATGGCGTAGTCGACCAGCTTGCCCGCGGTCCACCGGCTGGCGCCGGACCGGCGCTGTTCGTTGGGCGTACGGCAGAAGAACGGTGTGGAATCCGAACCAAAGAGAACAGGCCCGTGACGAAGCCCGGCCAACGAGCATCCGGTGACGCCGGCCTCGCCGTCGTCCTGGTGAGGCGACGTTCGGTAGGCCGGGAAAGCCGCATCAGGCGAACTCGATAAGCGGTGCCGCCCGCTACGGCTACCGCCGTTATGACGAATCTGCCGTCCACAGTGGCCGGAAAAGCCGACGGTTCGGGTGATCGGCGAACACAGCGATCCCCCGAACACGCTGGCTAAGCTGCCGGGCATGTCGATACCTTTTGATCTCTGGGGGCAGCGGGGCTGGGCCGGCATGGACGTGGCCGGCGAGTCGCACTACGTGAAGGAGATCCGCAGCCTGTTCGGCGCCGACCTCAAGAAGGACGATGCCGAACTGACGATCACGGTGCGACTGGTGCCCGACCCGAAGAACAGGTTCGACCGCAATGCCGTCGGCGTCTGGGCCGGAAGCCGACAGGTCGGTCATCTGCCGCGTGACGAAGCGGCCAGGTACGCCCCGGTACTCACCTCCATGATCGCCCAGGGATGGGAACCTCAGGTATCGGCACGGGTCTGGGCCTCGCAGTGGACCGGCTACGACGGCAGCACCGAGCTCAGTGCCTCCGTGCGACTGGATCTGGCCGAACCGCACATGCTGGTGCCCGCCAACACGCCACCGAAGACCCCGCACCGCATGCTGCCGGTCGGCGGCGCCATCCAGGTCACCGGAGAGGAACACCACCTCGACGCCCTCAGCCCCTGGCTGCGGCCCGAAGGCCAATGCTGGGTCCACGTCACCCTGCACGAGGTCACCGAGCAACTGGCCCGGAGCTCGCGCACTGTGGTGGAAGTCCGTATCGACGATGCCCGCGTGGGTCAGCTCACCCCCAAGATGAGCGGCGAAGTGCTACCCGCGATCCGTCACCTGGCCGACGACGGCCTGACCACCGGGACGCGGGCGATCGTCAAAGGCAACCGGATCAAAGCCGAGGTAGTGCTCTACGTGGCCCGTGCCCACGAACTACCCGACAGCTGGCTCACCGGATCATCCACCAGTACACCACCGGCGACACCAGCGGAGCGGATGGCACCGCAACCCGTGGTGATCCCCGCCGCGGCGTCCGCGCCGGCCGTCAGACAAACCCACGGTCCTATCCCCCCACCGCCCCAGGGCATCAGATTCACCGTCCCGCCGGGATGGCCGCAACCCCCGGCGGGCTGGTACCCGCCACCCGGCTGGCGCCCCGACCCGACCTGGCCGCTGGAACCCGACGACTGGCAATGGTGGGTCCCTTTCTGGGACCGGTAGTCCCAACAGCGCCGACGGCATCATCGACTTCAGGTGATCGCTCGTACGGCGCCGGAGCCCCCGCACGAATCGCGCGAGGGCTCCGGCTCTCACTACGTGAGCCCGACGGCGATGACTTCCATCGATGCCTTGTGCTCCTTGATCGCTTGCTCCGGATACCGTGGCTAGCTTGGCGACCTTGTCGATCAAGTCGGAACCACGGCTTTCAGACCGTGGTTACCGTCCCTCCGGTCGGCCGCGGGCCGGCTCCGGTCGCCGGGTGGCGTGCTGCGTTACTGTCGTCGCATGTCGGCTCCCGAACGTCGCCCGCCCCCGGGCCGCCCATTCCCATGAGTCCCGGCGGCACCGACGCGAGCCTGCTGGAGCTGGTGGTGGGCTTCTTCATCGCGGCCACGGTGATCACTGTGATCACGATGGTGGTGCGCCGCCGGAACGGCAGCCGGGATCTGCTGGGCGCACAGGTCCGTGAGATGCGGTCGCGGGCCGCCGCCGCGGCGTCGCCGGACGCGGACACCCGCGGGTGGGACGAGGCCGCCCGGATCGCCGACGCCCGGATCGCCGACGCCCGGATCGCTGACCCCCGGATCGTTGACGCCCGGATCGCTGACCCCTGGATCGCCGACCCCCGGATTCACGAAGCCGCCCCGCGCGCTCCCGGGCCTGACGGCGCGCCGGCCTCTGATGCGACCGCCGCGCCACTCGACCCGGGATCGCCGGATGTCGCTGTGGGGAGTCCGCCGGCTCAGGACCCCACCGCTCCCCCGGACGGGTGGCAGCCGGTGCCGGGTGGGACGGGTGACGCGATGGCCGACGCGTTCACCTGGTTGCGGATCGCGGCGCTTGTCGAGGCCGGGCAGCGGGAGCAGGCGATCGAGCTGATCAGCAGCACGATGGGTGTCTCGATGGAGGAGGCCGGGACGCTCGTCGACGGGCTGACCGACGCGGGCGGGGAGCAGCGCCCCGCCTGACGCCCCCCGGACATGCGCGCCACCGGACATGCGCGCCCCGGACACCCGCCCCGGCCGGGGAAGTGGACCCAGGGTGCGGGGAGCACCGCATTCGCCCGGCGGTCGCCGGGCGGTCCAGGGTCGTGCGGGCCTCGCGGGGACGGCGTCGAGCTTTTTCCGGGCGTACGAAATCTAAGAATTTGATCCGGCTTGTCGATCTTTCGGTCCGGACGGCGTGCGGACTGGGGAGTGATCATGGAGCGGTGGTTCGGAGTCGGGCGCAGTGTGGCCGCGGATCCCGCTGTAGCCGGGTCGAAAGCCTGCCGGGAGGCGGTCGGTGGGCGGCGGGCCGGGCTGCTCGTGGTGTTCGCGTCGCCGTCGCACGCCACGCCGGAGATGGCCGCGGCGGTGCACGCCGAAGCCGGCGGTGACGTGCTGATGATCGGCTGTTCGACGTCGGGTCAGTTCACCGCGGACGGGCACGGCGGCGGCGTCGTCGTCAACGCGCTCGGCGGCTGGTCGGCGGCGGTCCGGGCGGTGCCGCACACCGAGACCGGCCTGTACGAGGCGGGCATCGCCGCCGCGTCCTGCCTCGACGACGTGGCCGGTGAGCACAAGGTGGTGCTGCTGCTCGGCGACGGCCGCAGCAGTGACCAGCAGGAGATGGTGCGGGGCGCCTACACGGTGGCGGGGGCGGGGATTCCGCTGGTCGGCGGATGCGCCGGGGACGATGTCACCCAGACCGGGACGTACGCCTTCTTCAGCGACGGATCCGGCGTCCAGGTGCTGCCCAACGCGGTCCTCGGCGCCGCGCTGGCCGGGCCGTCCCCGTTCGGCATCGGCATCGAGCACGGCTGGCACAAGACCGGCGATCCGATGGTCGTCACCCGCAGCGAGTCGGGAACCATCTTCGAACTCGACGGCGAACCGGCCCTCGACATCTACCTGCGCCGCACCGGTGGAGACGCCTCGCTCGCGGACGATCCGGGCGCGTTCCTGAACCACGCCACCGTGCGCCCCCTCGGCCTGGCCCGCCGCAGCGGTGAGGACATCCGCATCATCTTCGCCGCCGACCCGGTCCAACGGTCCATCTCCGGACTGGCCGACACCCCGGAAGGCGCCATGGTCTGGTTCATGGAGGCCGACCGCGACGCGGTCGTCGACGCCACCGCCGCCGCCGCGTCCGCCGCCCTGTCCGCGGTTCCGTCACCGCTCGGCGTGCTGATCTTCGACTGCTGTGTACGCCCCCTCGCGCTCGGCGACGACGGCACCGGCCTGGCCGTGTCCCGGCTGCGGGAACGGCTCGGTGGGCTGCCGTACGGCGGCTTCTGGAGCAACGGTGAGATCGTCCGGCGGCCGCAGGCCAAGGGCATGCACCACCTGACCGTCGTCGCGCTCGCCGTCAGCTGATGCCCACCTGGTCGACGCTGCAGCTCACCGAGTTCTTCAGCGCCATCACCCGGGCCGGGTCGATCCCCAGCGCCGCCCGCCTCGCCGTCCAGCGCGCCGCCGAGGCCACCGACTCCGAGGTGGCCGCGGTGATCTGCGACGACCAGGTGGCCGCGTCGGTCGGGCTGGGCCGCGACCCCGCCCCGGCGGCCTTCGGCCAACTGCGGCCGGCCTACTTCGACACCGCCCACCACCTGGACCGCGACTCGGCCGACCGGCTGATCGTGGCCCGCGCCGACGAGCCGTTCAGCGCAGAGGAACGCCAGATGCTGCAGGGCATGGCCCGGGTGCTCGGGCTGGCGTTGCGCGGCCTGCGCACCCTGGAAGCCGAACGTGCCCTCCGGCAGGCCCTGGAACGCCGGGAACTCCTCCTGGAGACCCTTCTGCGGGTGCAACGTCAGGCCGGCCAGCGGACCCCGCTCGACCAGTCCCTGCACCTGATCACCGCCGGCGCGGCGGGCCTGCTGGAGGACGTCACGGTGGCCCTGCTGCTGCGCGGCACGGTGGCGTCGGTGAGCGGCCGCCCGTGCGACACCGCCGTGCTGTTCAACGCCACCCTGACCGCCCCGGTCCACATCGACGGCACCGAGGCGGGCGCCCTGGTGATGGTCGGCGGCCCCGCCGACGCGGAACAGCGGGACGTCCTCGCCGCCTTCGCCGAACAGGCCAGCCTCGCCCTCACCGGCGCGCACACCCTCGCCGCCGTGCACGAGGCCCGGCACGATCCGCTGACCCGCCTGCCGAACCGCTCCCTGTTCCTGCAACGCGTCGAGGAGACGGTCGCCGCCGACCGCCCGGCCGCCCTGCTCTACCTGGACCTGGACCTGTTCAAGCAGGTCAACGACACGCTCGGCCACGCGGCCGGCGACGAGTTGCTGCGCGCGGTCGCGGCCCGCCTGAAAGCCGCCGTCCGCGACACCGACATGGCGGCCCGCTTGGGCGGCGACGAGTTCGCGGTCCTCCTCGACCCCCTGCCCGACCCCACCCGTGCCCGCGAGACCGCGCAGCGGGTCATCGACTCGATCGACCGCCCGTACGACATCGCCGGCCGCACCGTCCGCACCCGCGCCAGCGTGGGCATCGCCTACAGCGGAGGCCGCTCCGCCGAACGCCTGCTGGAGGAGGCCGACCTGGCGATGTACCGCGCGAAGCGCGCGAGCAAGGGCACGTTCCAGGAGTTCGCCCTACCCCGGGCCGGCTGACCCGGAACGATGGGCGACTCTGCCCGCCGCAGAATCGCTGGGCCCTGGGAGCACGCCGGTGGCAGTCTCGTCGGTGTGACCGCGTTCGCGCTGCAGGCGCAGCCCACCGATGCCGGGGAATGGCTGGAGCTGGCCCGGCGGGCCGAGGCCGCCGGGTTCGGCACCCTGCAGGCCGCCGACCATCCGGGGGCCTGTGCCGCGCCCTATGTGGCGCTCGCCGCGGCCGCCGCGGTGACCAGCACGATCCGGCTCGGGTCGTACGTGTCGAACGCCGGCGTGCGGGAACCGCTCCTGCTCGCCGCGGACGTGGCCACCCTGGACGTGGTGTCCGGTGGGCGCGCCCACCTCGGGCTCGGCGCCGGGCACACCCCGGCCGAGTGGCTGGCCGTCGGGCGGGAGCGGCCGGACGTCGCCGGGCGGGTGGACCGCTGTCTGGCCGTCGCGGACGCGGTCCGGCGGCTGCTGGACGGGGAGACGGTCACCGTCGACGGCCCGCATCTGCGGATGTCCAGGGCGGTGCTGGAGAAGCCGCGGCCGGTTCAGGACCGGGTTCCGCTGCTGCTGGGGACGGCCAACACCCGGATGCTGCGGTGGGCTCGCGAGCACGCGGACGTGGTCGGCCTGACCGGTTTCGGCCGTACGCTTCCGGACGGGCACCGCCATGACGCCCGCTGGCGCCTCGATCAGATAGACGCGCAGGTGGATCTGGTGCGCGGCGGGCCGTCCCTGGAGGCGCTGGTCCAGATCATGGAGATCACCGACGACGCCGAGGCGGTCGCCGCCCCGCACGCCGAGGAGCTCGGTCTGTCCGTCGAGGAGCTGCTGGCGGTGCCGTTCGTGCTGATCGGGACGCCCGCCGAGATCCGGGCCGCGATCAAGGAGCATGAAGAACGGTGGGGCATCAGCCGGTACGCGGTACGAACGCCCGCCTTCGCCGCCGTCGAAGCCCTCGGGTTGCTCCGGCCGGACGGCACTGTTGAATCGGGGGCATGACCACCTCCCGGACCGCCGTCGCCGCCGCGAGTGTGACGGTGCTGTTGTGGGCGTCCGCCTTCGTCGGCATCCGCGCCGCGGCACCGTACTTCTCGCCGGGTTCGCTGGCCCTCGGGCGCCTGCTGGCCGGCGCCGCCACCCTGCTGATCTTTCTGGCCGTACGCCGTCAGGGCCTGCCACCACGGGCCGCCTGGCCGGGCATCGTGGTCTCCGGGGTGGTCTGGTTCGGCGTCTACATGGTCGCGCTGAACTGGGGTGAGCAGCTTGTCGACGCCGGCACCGCGGCGATGCTGGTGAACATCGGGCCGGCCATGATGGCCCTGCTGGCCGGGTGGCTGCTGCGTGAGGGGTTCCCGCCCCGGCTGCTGGCCGGGATCGGCGTCTCGTTCGCCGGGACGGTGATCGTCGGGTTCTCGATGTCCGGCGGCGGCCGCACGTCGCTTCTGGGAGTGGGGTTGTGCCTGGTCGCGGCGGTGACGTACGCCGCCGGGGTGGTGGCGCAGAAGCCGGCGCTGCGGCACGCGACCGCGTTGCAGGCGACCACGTTCGGCTGCCTGATCGGTGCGGTCGCGTGCCTGCCGTTCGCCGGGCAGCTGGCCGGCGATGTCGCCGCCGCCCCGTGGACGATCACCCTCACCGTCGTCTACCTGGGCGTCTTCCCGACCGCGATCGCGTTCACGACCTGGGCGTACGCACTGGCGCGGACGACGGCGGGGAAGATGGGCTCGACCACGTACGCCGTACCGGCAATCGTGGTCCTGATGTCCTGGATCGTCCTGGGTGAGATCCCCGGATGGCTGACTCTGATCGGTGGCGCCCTGTGCCTGGCGGGCGTCGCGGTGTCCCGAAGCCGCCCGGCGGCGGTCACAGCACCGTCGACCGCAGCGCCTCCAGCACCCCCGGGTAGAGCCGGCTCTTGATCGTCCGCAGTGTCGGCCCGGCCTTGCCCGCCTGCGCCTTGGCCAGCGACAACGCCGTCGGCAACACCTCGTCGGCGGGCACCGCCAGATCGACGATGTGACGTTCGGCGGCCTCGGCGCCTCCATAGCGACGCGCGGTGATCATCGCCTCGTGCGCGGTCTGCGGGGTGAGCCGAGCCTGGATGAGAGCGCTCATGCCGGGGGTGAACGGCAGGTCGATGTCCGCTTCCGGCAGGCACCAGAAGCCCCGGTCGGCGCGCATCACCCGCAGATCGTGGGCGAGCGAGAGCATGGCGCCGCCGGCGAACACATGCCCGGGGATGGCGGCGACCGTCACCAGGGGCAAGGTCAAGATCCGGGCGAGCAGACGATGGACGGAGTACGCGTACTCGGCACGCGATTCCGGATGTGTCATCAGCCAGTCGAGGTCGAGCCCGAGGCTGTAATGCTTGCCGGTGGCGGTGGTGACGAGTGCCTTCTTGGTGGCGTTCTCCACTTCGTCGAGCATCGTGCCGACGGCGGTGAGCCAGTCGGGGTGCATGCGGTTCTCGTCGTCGCCGAGGTCGAGGACGTGGACGTCGTCGTGCAGGGTGAGGGTCGGCATGGCGGGCCTCCTTGGCTACTCGTCGGTAACATAGCCGACCGGCCCCGGTTCGTCGATGACTGCGTGCACGGGCACAATGGGAGGGTTGGTTTGGCGGCGAGCCCCTCAGGAGGACACGGTGGCGCTTCAGGAACGGCCGGAGAAGTGCGTGGTGGCCGTCGACGGCCCGTCCGGATCGGGCAAGTCCACCGTCTCCCGGCGACTCGCCACCGCGGTCGACGGGGTCTACCTCGACACCGGCGCCATGTACCGGGCGATCACGTGGGCCGTACTCCAAGCGGGTGTCGACCTGAACGACCCGGACGCGATCGCCAAGATCGCCCTGGAGACCGAGCTGTCGATCGGCACCGATCCGTCCGCCCCGCACTTCGCCGCGAACGGCACCAACGTCGACGCCCCGATCCGCGGCCCCGAGGTCACCGGCGCGGTCTCCGCCGTCGCCGCCGTCCCCGCCGTCCGCAAGCACCTGGTCGCGCTCCAGCAGGCCATCATCGGCGGGCACCCGCGCATCATCGTCGAGGGCCGCGACATCGCGTCGGTCGTCGCCCCCGGCGCCGACCTGAAGGTCTACCTGACCGCCTCCGCCGCCGCCCGTGCCGCCCGCCGCAGCGCCGAGGACGCCACCGACGTCGCCGCCACCGAGGCCGACCTGGCCCGCCGCGACAAGCTCGACTCCAGCCGGGCTGTCGACCCGCTCAAGCAGGCGGGTGACGCCGTCGAGGTCGACACCACCGGCATGGGCATCGACGAGGTCGTCGCCCACCTCCTGCATCTGCTGAACAGCAAGGTAAGTAAGTGACTGAGCTTCCCGCCGGCCTCGATCTCAACGACTTCGAGGGCGGAACCGATTTGAGTTCCTATCAGGATTCGTCCGATTCGCCAGAATTTGTCGGCCCTGTTCCCGTCGTCGCCGTGGTCGGCCGCCCCAACGTGGGCAAATCGACCCTGGTGAACCGCATCATCGGCCGCCGCCAGGCAGTCGTCGAGGACAAACCGGGCGTGACCCGGGACCGGGTGCCGTACGACGCCCAGTGGAGCGGCCGCCGCTTCACCGTCGTCGACACCGGCGGCTGGGAACCGGACGCGAAAGACCGGGCGGCGGCCATCGCCAACCAGGCCGAGATCGCCGTACAGACCGCTGACGTGGTCGTCTTCGTCGTCGACGTCTCGGTCGGCGCCACCGACGTCGACGAGGCCGCCGTCAAGATGCTGCGCCGCAGCCACAAACCGGTGATCCTGGTCGCCAACAAGGCCGACAACCAGAACCTGGAGTTGGAGGCGGTCCACCTCTGGTCCCTGGGCCTGGGTGAACCCCACCCGATCTCGGCCCTGCACGGCCGCGGCTCCGGCGACCTGCTCGACGACATCCTCAACGCGCTCCCACCCACCCCGCCGGTGGTCGAGGGCGGCCCGCGCGGCCCCCGCCGGGTGGCCCTCGTCGGTCGCCCGAACGTGGGAAAGTCCAGCCTCCTCAACCGGGTCGCCAAGGAGGAGCGCGCCGTCGTCGACTCGGTCGCCGGCACCACCGTCGACCCGGTCGACAGCCTGGTCGAGATGGACGGCGAGGTCTGGCAGTTCGTCGACACGGCCGGCCTGCGCAAACGGGTCCACCAGGCCTCCGGTACGGAGTACTACGCCTCCCTGCGCACCGCCGGCGCCGTCGAAGCGGCCGAGGTGGCGGTGATCCTGCTGGACTCCGGCGAGGTCATCAGCGAACAGGACCAGCGGGTCATCACCCAGGTCATCGAAGCCGGCCGGGCCCTGGTCATCGCCTTCAACAAGTGGGACCTGGTCGACGCCGACCGCCGGTTCTACCTGGACAAGGAGATCGACCGCGACCTGAAACGGGTCACCTGGGCGGTCCGGGTCAACATCTCCGCCAAGACCGGCCGCGCCGTCGACAAGCTGGCCCCCGCCATCCGCCGCGCGCTGGCCTCCTGGGAGACCCGCGTCCCCACCGGCGCCCTCAACCAGTGGCTGACGGCGCTGACACAGGCCACCCCACACCCGGTCCGCGGCGGCCGGGCCCCCCGGGTCCTGTTCGCCACCCAGGCCGGCGTGGCCCCGCCCCGCTTCGTCCTGTTCACCACCGGTCCGTTCGACGCCGGGTACCTGCGCTTCATCGAACGCAAGCTCCGCGAGGAGTTCGGCTTCGAAGGCACCCCGATCGAGGTGACCGCCAAACCCCGCAAGAAGCTGGGGCCGGGGGGTCGCGGAAAAGCCCACGGGTGAGGTTGCTAGTCTTTAGGAGATGTCGCGCGGGGCTGAGGCTCCGGGCGGGATCGGGCTGTAGCGCAGCTTGGTAGCGCACTTGACTGGGGGTCAAGGGGTCGCAGGTTCAAATCCTGTCAGCCCGACCATTGAAAAGCCCTGACCAGCTTAATTGCTGGTCAGGGCTTTCCTTTTGCCCGTTCTGATATGAATCGTTCCCCGAAAACATGCAGGGGCGAGGCTCTACCTGCCCGACGGCATCGAGATCCGCAAACCCAAAATCGGCGACGCCACCGGCACGCGCTTCGGGATCTCCTTGACGCCCATCAGGCGATCGGCCGGGCGCCCGTGCTGCTGCGAGCCCGCTCGATGATCCGGCACAGCGACTCCTCGACGTACGGGACGAGGCCGTTGCGCCGTGGCCCCAGCCTGTTGACGAATCGAATGTGATCGTTAACATGGGGGAAATCGAACTGTTTCGATCCCCATCGGAACGGTTCTTCCCGCCGCGGCCCGGTTTCCCCGAACCTGGTCGCGCATCCCCAGCGGAGGCGATACCCCATGAGAATCCGCAAGCTGCTCGTCGCCGGGCTGGCCGGCGTCCTCGCCCTCACCTCGGGTGGGATCAGCGCCGCCCGCGCCGACGCCTACCCCGGGCCCGGCGTCGTCACCGGGTCCACCAACGTTCACGACCCCTCGATGATCAAGCGGCCCACCGGCGGCTACCTGCTCGCGCACACCGGTGACGGGATCACGCTCAAGACGTCCAGCGACCGGACCGCGTTCGCCGACGCCGGGCGGGCCTTCCCCAACGGGACGTCCTGGGCCAACGCCTACACCAACAACGGGGCCAACCTGTGGGCGCCGGACATCTCCTACCGTAACGGCAAGTACTGGCTGTACTACTCGGCCTCCACGTTCGGCTCCAGCAAGTCGGCGATCTTCCTGGCCACCAGCAGCACCGGGAACTCCGGCAGCTGGACGCACGTCGGGCGGGTGATCGAGTCGACCGCCTCCAGCAACTGGAACGCCATCGACCCGAACCTCACCGTCACGCCGGGTGGTGAGTGGTGGCTGTCGTTCGGGTCGTTCTGGTCCGGCATCAAGATGGTCAAGATCAATCCGTCGACGGGGCTGCGGGCCGACTCCACTCTGCACAACATCGCCGAGCGGTTCGTGAACAGCAAGTCGGTGGAGGCTCCGGTCATCCACTACCGGAACGGCTACTACTACCTGTTCATGTCGTTCGACTTCTGCTGCCGGGGCGCGTCCAGCACGTACCGGACGATGGTGGCGCGGTCGACGAGCATCACCGGGCCGTACCGGGATCGGGCCGGCACCCTGACCACGGCCGGCGGTGGCACCGAGATCCTGGCCGGGCATGACGCCATCCACGGGCCGGGGCATCCGGCGGTCTTCACCGACACCGATGCCGACGTGCTGGTCTACCACTACTACAACGCGTCGGGCACCGCGAAGCTCGGCATCAACCTGCTCGGATGGGACTCCTCAGCCTGGCCGTACGTCTACTGATTCCGGTCGTGNNNNCACGACGTAGTGTGCGTCTACGACAGGTCGATGTAGTCCAGTTCGGCGTACCCGGTGCCACCGGCGAAGTTCGGCGAGCCCTTGGCCAGCCGGATCATGTTCCAGCCGGCCCGCAGGTTGACCGTGGTGTTGACGGTCGCGCCGAACACACCCCACGACCCGGTGGCCGGATAGCTCACCGTCTGCCAGGCGCCGCCGTTGTACGCGAGACCGTGTGTGGCGGTGGCCCCGGTTCCGTTGGCGTACCCGATGGTCATCGTGTAGTCGCGCGCCGACGGCACGTTGACCAGGAAGTCCACGAAGGACTGATTGCGCGGGTTGGCCGAGCCGTCGATCTGCCCGACGAAGCCGCCGTTGGACGCCGAGCCGGAGGAGAACCGGTTGGCGTTGACCACGGTGGCGTTCTCCGCCTCGTACCGTTGCTGCCAGGTGGGCACTCCCGAGGCCGGGGTGACCAGCAGCTGGTAGGAGTCCCACGCGTGCATCCCGGTGACCGGGACGCTGATCGCCCCGCCGGACACCGGGTAGGTGCCGGACGACACCGCGATCGGCGCGCCCTGGTTGGTGAACCGCCCGGTGGTGCCGCTGCGCACGACGGTGGCCCGCACCTGGGAGCCGAGCGCGCCGAGCCCGGTGACCCGGACGGTGTTGTCGCCGCTGTCACCGCCGAAGACCACGTTCACGATCCGGCGGGTGCCGTCGTACGACGCGACCCCCTCCAGCCAGGAGCCGGGAACCGTGCGGACGATGTTGCCGGACTGGTCGCCGTACCACTTGTAGGTCCAGTACGAGCTGGTCGGCTGGTTGTTGTGCAGCAGCCCGTTGAGGGTGCCCGCCTCGTACCAGTAGGCGCGTTCCGCCGACCGGATCCCGTGCCGTTCGAAGACCGCCATGTAGTGCACCGCGACGCTGGGGATGTCCACCTGGGACGGTGACGCGTACTCGTTGATCGAGATGGGCCGGGGCGCGATGCCGAGTGACCGCTCGATCGCCCGGTAGTCATTGACGTGCGCCTCCACCTGCAGGTATTTGTCGTTCTCCAGCTCGTGCCAGACGATCACGTCGGGCAGGGTGCCGGTGTCCCGCGCGTTGGTGAGGAAGCTGACCATCCAGTCGTGGTTGTAGACCGAGTGGCTGGGCCCGACGATCGGGGTGATCGTGTCGAGGCCGCGGATCAGGCGGTGGGTGCGGGTCCAGCCGGCGTTGAACGTACCGGCGGCACTGGTGTTCCAGGTCCAGTCCGGTTCGTTCCACAACTCGTAACCGTCGACGTTGGTGGTGGTCGCGGCACTCAGCCGGGTGTTGACGATGGTGCGGACCTTGGACTCCCAGTCGGCCCAGCTGACCCAGCGGTACGGGAAGTCCTTGTAGATGTCCGGCAGCCGCCAGAACTGCTGGGCGCCGGCGCTTGTCACCTTGCCGGCGACGAGGGCGCCGTCGCAGCAGGGGGTGGTGGCGCCGTTGCCCAGCTGTTGCACGCCGGGCGGCGGCTGGGTGAGGTGGTTGAGCCGGAGCGGGTACAGCCGGTCCAGCGGCGGTTTGCTGCCGGTGTCGACGGCGTAGAGGCCACCGGCCGCGACGTGCGTGACCGGGCGGACGACGGTGCCGACGTCGACGGTGAGGGTGTTGCCGGCGGCCCGCACCGGGCTGGGGACGGCCAGCCCGGCGACGACCAGTAACAGAGCGGTGAGTCGGTATCGCACTGTTTCACCTCGATGGGGGTGATGGGGACGGTTAGTCCACCTGTGGCGCGAGGGGGATCCAGACCCGCATCGGTCCGGGTTCGCGGTTGGCCCACAGGAAGTAGGGAATGGCGGTGACGGTGTGCTGCACCGCCGTGGCCGCAGCCAGCGGAAAAGGACCATAAAGAGCGACATGCGAATTTGCCGGTACGCCCACCTGAACGCGGAGCGTGACCGGTGCCAGCCCGCTGTCGTGGTACGCGACGGAGATCGGCGCCGCCGGATCCAGCGCCAGGTCCTCGAAGAGCGCATCCGGCATGTCGACGTGTTCGAGGCAGTACACCAACGGTCCCCGGACCAGCGCGACAGTGCCCCGGACGGCGTCCACCCGCGGGTGCGCGGCGACCAGCCGGGCCGGCATCGCGAGGGTGAGGACCACCCGGTCGCCGGTGTGCCAGATCCGGTGCAGGCGCAGGTGACCGTTCTGGACCCGTACCACCGCGGGGGTGTCGTTGATCGTCAGGCGGACGTCGGAGCACCAGGCCGGCACCCGCAACGTCAGGGCCCACGGGGTGTCCGTCGTGGCCGTGACGGTGACGGTGACCTGCTCGTCCCACGGGTAACGGGTCTCCACCCGGACCGCCCTGTCCCCGGCGGTGAACTCCCCACTGCCGTAGAGGTGCAGCTGGAGGCCGTCCTCGTCACCGGTGGCGGCATAGGTGTGCAGCGACGCCATCAGCCGGGCCAGGTTGGGCGGGCAGCAGGCGCAGTCGTACCAGTCGAGGCGGTGGCCGCGCGCGTACTCGCCGCCGCCGTCGTGGCCGGTACGCCGTTGCAGCGGGGTGGAGTAGAAGAACGCGGTGCCGTCGGTGGCGGTGCTGGCGGCGATCGCGTTGTGCAGGACTCGTTCCATCTCGTCGGCGTACTTCACCTTCCCGGTGGCCAGCAGCAGGCGCCAGCCGAGCTGGAAACTGGCGATCGCGGCGCACGTCTCGGCGTAGGCGCGGTCCGGCGGCAGCTCGTACGCGTCGCCGTACGCCTCGTCCCGGTGCCGGGAGCCCTGGCCGCCGGTCAGGTAGGTGCGGGTGTCGAGCGCCGAGTCCCACAGTCGTTCGGTGACCGCCAGCAGCTCGGTGTCGCCGGTCTCCACCGCCACGTCGACCGCTCCGGCCAGCAGGTAGAGCTGCCGGACCACGTGCCCGGTCACCTCGTCGGCCGTACGCAGCGGGGTGTGGTCCTGGTAGTAGGCGGCGCCGAAGCGGCCCTCCCCCAGCGTGCCGTGGCCGCGGTTCTCGACGAAGCGGGCGGCCAGGTCGAGGTACGGGCGGTGGCCGGTGACCCGGTACAGCTCGGCCAGCGCGGTCTCGATCTCCGGGTGTCCGTCGACCTCGTTCGAGGACTCGTACCGGCGTACCAGAAGGTCGGCGAAGCGGCGGGCCACCGCGACGACCTGCTGGGCCACCGCATCGCCGGGCGCGGACCGGGCGGCGGCCACGGCCGCCTGGATCAGGTGGCCGGCGGTGTACATCTCGTGGCTGAAGTGCAGCTCGGTCCACCGCCGGTCCCGGGTGGCCGGCTCCTGGTAGAAGGAGACCAGGTAGCCGTCCGGGTCCTGGGCCTTCTCCAGCAGCGCGGCGGCCTCCTCGGCGAAGGCAGCCGAGGTGCCGGACCAGAACGCCGCCTCCAGGGTCTTGTGCACGTCGGTGTCGGCGAACCAGTAGCCCCGGTACTCCGCGTCGCTGTCACCGGTGACGCGCCGCAGGTTGGCCAGGTTGCCGTAGGTCTCGACCCGGGCCACACAGTGCGGCAGGGTGGCCGCGGTGTTGCGGGCCTGCCAGCCGCCGAGCAGGCCGTCCGGCGCGAGCCGCACCCGGTTCGCGGGCAGCGGCCGGAACCGGCCGATCGCCTGCGGGGTCGGCACGACGGGACCGTGGAGATCAGAGCTCATGGTGTTCCTCTAGTCCTTGACGGCGCCGGCGGTCACACCGGCGGCCACGTAACGCTGGGCCAGGATGAGCAGCAGCGTCGCGGGGATCGACGCGACCACGGCGGTTGCCATGATCGCGTTCCACTGCTGGTTGTTGTTGCCGATGTAGTGGTAGATGCCGAGGGTGATGGGCTGGGCGTCGCCGCCGCCGTCGAGGGTGGTGGCGAAGACGAAGTCGGACCACGCCCAGAGGAAGGCGAACAGGCTGACCGTGACGATCGCGTTGCGCGACACCGGCAGGATCACCGAGACGAAGGTGCGCCACCGGTTCGCGCCGTCGATCATCGCCGCGTTGATCAGCTCGTCCGGGATCCCGGACATGAACGCGGTGAAGATCAGCACGCCGAACGGGACCGCGATGGTGGAGTCGGCCAGGATCAGGCCGGGGATCGTGTTCAGCACGCCGAGCCGCAGGTAGACGGCGTAGAAGCCCATCGCCATGATGATTCCCGGGATCATCTGGGCGATCAGCAGCACGAAGCTGAGCACGCCACCGCCCTTCGGGCGCAGCTTGGCCAGGGCGTATCCGGCCGGTGCGGAGAGCGCGAGGGTCAGCGCCACGGTGCCCAGACCGATGATCAACGACGTTCCGAGGTACGGCAGCTGCTGGTCGAGGACCGCGCGGTAACCCTCCAGGGTCCCGTCGTACGGGAACAGGTGCGGTGGGTCGGCCCGCATGTTCGTGTCCTTGGTGAACGACACGTTGATCATCCAGTAGACCGGGAACAGCATCACCGCGGTGAAGAACAGGCCGAGCCCGGTCTTGGCGTACCGCCTGATCACGCGTTCAGCCTCCTCTGGAAGCGGATGTAGAGCAGGCCGAAGGCGAGCGCCATCAGGATCAGCAGGTTGCCGACCGCCGCGCCGGGGCCGAACTCGGGCAGCAGGCTGCCGAAGCTGTACTGGTAGGACCAGGTCGCGAAGGTGGTGGACGCGTTCACCGGCCCGCCCTTCGTCATGATCCAGATCAGGTCGAAGACCTTCAGGGTGTAGACCAGCCCGAGCAGCAGGGTGATCGCCGAGACCGGCCGCAGCAGCGGGAAGGTCACCCGCCAGAACCGCTGCCGGCCGTTCGCGCCGTCCAGGGCGGCCGCCTCGTACACCTCGGCCGGGATGGCCTGGAGTCCGCTGTAGAGCACCACCAGGTTGAACGGGATGCCGATCCAGATGTTCGCGATGATCACGCTGGTCAGCGCCCAGTCCGGGGAGGTCAGCCAGTTGACCGGCTCGGCGCCGAGCAGCCCGAGGAAGGCGTTGACGATGCCGGAGTCGCTGTTGAGCATCCACGCCCAGGTGGACGCGCTGACGATCAGCGGCAGCAGCCACGGGACCAGGAACAGCGCCCGCAGCGTCGCCGACAGCCGGAAACTCTGGGCGAAGAAGACCGCCAGCGCCAGCCCGATGGAGAACTGGAACGCGATGCTGACCACGGTGAACACCACCGTGTGCAGGAGCGCCGGCCCGAACGTGGCGTCGGCGAACACCTCGCGATAGTTGGCCAGCCCGGCGAACGGCGCGTCACCCTGGACGAACGAGCGGACGGTGTACTCCCGCAGGCTCAGGTCCAGGTTGCGGTAGAGCGGGTAGGCGTAGAAGGCGATCAGGTAGATCACGATCGGCGCGCAGAACGCCCACCCGGTCCAGTGACCCCGGCCCCGCCGGACCCGGGCGGCCTGCTCCCGGGTCCGGACGAGAGTGGAGACCTGCGTGGTCACTTGGTCGCCGCGGCGGCGGTGCTCTGCGCGGTCCTCAGCGCGTCCGCCGGGCCGGCCGACCCGCTGAGCGCGGCCTGGAACGCGGTCCACAGCGGCTGCGAGATCTTCGGGTACTTCGTGCCCAGGTCGTCACTGGTCCGGCCCTTGGCCGCCTTGACCGCCTCGACCCAGACGGCCAGCTCCTCGTTCTCGGCCACCTGTTTCTGCTGCACCGCGTCGGTGGCCGCGATGTAGGAGAGCGTGGTGTCCGTGGCGTAGGCGTTGTCCGCGCTGCTCAGGCAGGCGATCAGCTTCTCGGTGACGGCGTACCGGGCGGTCTCGGTCTGCACCGGCGCGGTGACGAACTCGCCACCGGTCGGTGCGGGCGCGGTGCCGCCGGCCTGGGACGGGATCGGGATGATGCCGTACTCGAAGCCGGTCTTCTTCGCGTTGGCCAGCTGCCAGGTGCCGTTCTCGCTGAACGCGAAGTCCCCGGCGGCGAACTCCTGCCAGCTGGTGGTCTGGGTGTTGTTCAGCACCGAGTTCGGCGCCAGCCCGTCCTTGAGCCACCCGGTCCACAGGTCCAGCGCGGCCACGCCCTGCGGCGAGTCGAGCTGGGTCAGGTTCGCGCCGGATCCCCAGAACCAGGGCAGGAACTGGAAGCTGCCCTCCTCGGTGCCGATCGCCGAGAAGGTGATGCCCTTCCTGCCGTTCTCCTTGACCTTGCGCAGCGCGCCGGTCAGCGACGCCCAGTCCTTGATCGCCGCCGGGTCGACCTTCGCGTCGTCCAGGATCTTCTTGTTGTAGTAGAGCGCGAGGGTGTTGGCGCCGATCGGGATGCCGTACGTCTTGCCACCGATCTGGCCGGCCGCCAGCAGGTTCGGCGAGACGGCGGTGGTGTCGACCTTCATCTCCTCGGTGGTGGTGAGCACCCCGGCGTCGGCCAGGGTGGAGACCACCGGGTTGTCCACGATCAGCACGTCCGGTGAGTCGGCCTGCTGCGCGGCGAGCAGAGCCTTGTTGGTCAGGTCGGTAGTGTCGTAGCCGGTCCGCTTGACCGTCACGCCGGCGTCGGTACCGCACGTGGTCAGCAGTTTCACCCAGTCCGACGAGTCGTCGAACTGCGGGTACGGGTCCCAGATCGTGTAGTCGCCGCTCGCGGCGGCGCCGTCTTCCTCCTGGGAGCAGCCGCTCAGCAGCAGACAGGCGGTGAGGGCGACCGCCGCCACCGCACGAAGGTTGGTCATATCGGGTTCCCCTTGTACCTGGGAGGGGTCGCGTCTTCGGGAGTGAGAAACGCAAGGAAATCGATTTCCTAGACGCTAAGTAGCGGCTTGCTCGCATGTCAAGACCAAGTTACGGTCGCATGAAGCGCCTCTTCGGATGCGCTGGGAAACTGGGGAGGAAACACTGAGCACCATGGATCGCGCGGTGACCATCAGCCAGGTGGCCGCGCTCGCGGGGGTCTCCACCGGCACGGCGTCCAAGGCACTCAACGGGCGCGGGGCGCTGCGGCCGGAGACCCGGCTGCGGGTCCAGCAGGCGGCCGAGCAACTCGGGTTCGTCGCCAACGCGGCGGCCCGGTCGCTGCAGACCGGCCGCACCTACACGGTCGGCATGATCACCACCGACAGCATCGGCCGGTTCAGCATCCCGCTGCTCATCGGCGCCGAGGACGCGCTCGGCGCCGGCCAGATGTCGATCTTCCTGTGCGACGCCCGGGACGACCCGATCCGCGAGCAGTACTACCTGCGTACGCTACTCAGCCGCAAGGTCGACGGGATCATCGTGACCGGCCGGCGCACCCAGGCGCGCGCCCCGATCGGGGTCGGCCTGCCGGTGCCGGTGGTCTACGCGTTCATCAGCTCGGCCGATCCGCGGGACTGTTCGGTGGTGCCGGACGAGGCGGACGGCTCCCGGCGCGCCATCCGGCACCTGCTGGCCACCGGGCGGCGCCGGATCGCCCACGTCACCGGGCCCGAACACCACCACTCGGCGACCGTGCGGGCCCGCGCCGCCGAGGACACCCTGGCCGCCGAGGGGCTGCGGCCGGCCGCACCCACCCTGTACGGCGAGTGGAGCGAGGCGTGGGGCCGGCAGGCCGCCGGAATCCTGCTCTCCACCGGCGCCGACGTCGACGCGGTGTCGTGCGGCAGCGACCAGATCGCCCGGGGCCTGGCCGAGGCGCTCACCAAGGCCGGCCGGGACATCCCGCGGGACGTGGCGCTTGTCGGCTTCGACAACTGGGACGTCATGGTGGAGGGCTGCCAGCCGCCGCTGACCAGCATCGACATGGATCTGGAAGGGATCGGCCGGACCGCCGCCGAGCAGTTGCTGGCGGCGATCAACGGCTCCCCCACACACGGCCAGCACGCCCGCCCCTGCCGCCTGATCCCCCGCGCCTCCACAGCCGTCTGACCCAGCCGGCGCTCGAATCGTGTGGTCACTTGCGGCGCGGATCGCGCCGCAAGTGACCACACGGGGGCCGGCCCGGCCTGCGGCAAACGATTTCCTTGGAAGCATTGACGGGGGTCGCTGAGGTTCGTAACCTACCGGAAATCCCTCGTTGACAGAGCGCTCTCGCGCTCTTTTGTTAACGCTCGCATCACGCTTTGGAGCGATGCATGAGAGCCTGGAAGATCCCCCTGACCGCAGCGCTGCTGATCGCCGCGACCCCGGCCGTGCCCGCCCTCGCCGACGCCGTGCCCGCCCCGGTCCTCGCCTGGGAGTTCGACGGTGACACCGGCGCCGGCGGGGTGATCACCGACAGTTCCGGCAACGGGCTGAACGGCACCCTGGTCAACGGCGCCACCGCCACCCTCACCGACGGCGTGCTGACCCTGCCCGGCGGCGGCCCGGCCTCGAACGGCGCCTACGTCACCGTCCCCCGCGGCGCCCTGGAGGGCCGCACCGAGCTCACCGTCTCCACCCGGGTCCGGTGGGACGGCGTCACCGCGCCCTGGCAGTGGATCTACGCGCTGGGCAAGGACACCAACCGGTACCTGTTCACCACCCCGTACAACGGGGACGGGCGTCTGCGGACCGCCGCGACCGACGCCGGCGGCGGGGCCGAGACCCAGGTCACCGGTCATGCCGCGCTGCCCGCGAACGAGTGGCGCACGATCACCGTCACGTTCGGCGGCGGGCGGCTGACCACGTACCTCGACGGGGTCCCGGTGGCCTCGTCGGCGACCACCCTGACCGCCGCCGGCCTCCTGGACTCCGGGACCACCTCGGCGGGTTTCCTGGGCCGCTCGTTCTACCCGGATCCGCTCTTCGACGGCGCGATCGACGCCTTCCGGATCTACGGCAGCGCGCTGACCGCCGCCCAGGTCGCCGAGGAGTCCGGGGTCACCCCGCCGGCCGTCACCGGACTGACCGCGACCACCTTCGACGTGCGGACCACGATCGGGACCGCGCCGGCGCTGCCGCCGGCGATCCGGGGGACCTTCACCGACGGGTACGACCGGGACGTCCCGGTCGCCTGGACACCGGTGGACCCGTCCCGGTACGCGCAACGCGGCACGTTCACCGTGTCCGGCACCGCCGCGGACCGCCCGGTGACCGCCACCGTCACGGTGATCCGCGAGGGTGAGCTGACCATCGACCTGGGCCGCAGCACCGGAGCGTTCCACGGCGGCGCGTCCGGCACCCTCTACGGCCTCTACGGTGACGGGCTGCCGACCAGCAACCTGATCGAGGGCATGAACCTGCGCACCGTGTCGACCAAGGCGCAGGACGGGCCGCAGCATCCCGGCGCGGACGCCCTGGAGGTGGTGAAGCCGCTGGCCGACGCGACCGGCGGGGACGTCTACGTCTACATGACCGACATCCACCGCGGCTTCCCCTACCAGTGGCCGGGCAGCACGCCGGAGGAGAAGATCGGCCTCTTCCAGGAGAAGATCGCCAAGCAGGTGGATCAGGTCGCGACCCTGGACGCCGAATACCGCGACCGGATCGTCTTCGTGCCGTTCAACGAGCCCGAGGGCAACATGTACGGCACCGGCGAGTGGAGTTACAACCGGGTGAGCTGGCTCAGCGACCCCGGCGACTACTTCCGGGCCTGGGACGAGGTCTACGCGCTCATCAAGGGGCGGATTCCGGGGGCGCGGATCGCCGGGCCCAACACCAGCATCCTGTTCGACCAGGTCAAGGGGTTCCTGGAGCACACCGTCGAGGCCGGGACGGTACCCGACGTGATCACCTGGCACGAGCTGAGCCACCCGGAGGCGGTGCGCGAGAGCGTCGCGAAGTACCGCGCCTGGGAGTCGGAGATCATCGGGCGGGAACTGCCGATCAACATCAACGAGTACGCGTTCAACTACCACACCTCGGTCCCCGGTCAGATGATCCAGTGGATCTCGGCGATCGAGGAGTCCAAGGTCGACGCGGACATCGCGTACTGGAACATCGACGGCAACCTGTCCGACTCGGCGGTCCAGGCGAACCGGGGCAACGGGCAGTGGTGGCTGTTCAACGCCTACGGGCAGATGACCGGGGACACCGTGGCGGTGACACCGCCGTTCCCGGGGCGCAACTACTCGCTGCAGGGGGTCGCCACCCTCGACCGGAGCCGGAAGCAGGCGCGGGCCGTCTTCGGCGGCTCGGACGGCGCCGGGTACATCCGGTTCACGAACGTGCCCCGCTATCTCGGTGGCAGTGTGCACGCGTGGATCCGGGAGATCCCGTGGACCGGGCAGATCGGTGACTCGGCGCAGCCGCGGCTGATCGCCGAGAAGAACATGCGCGTGGTGAACGGCGAGGTGGTGTTCGAGTTCGGCGAGCTGAACGAGGCTTCGGCGTACGAGATCGTGCTCGGTCCCGCCGTCAAGGAGACCGTGGGCCGGAGCCCGGCGCTGTGGCAGGGGTCGTTCGAGGCCGAGGACGCGAAGTACACCGGCGGCGGCTACAGCCGCAACGGGCCGGAGGGGTCCCCGCAGGACGTGTCGAAGTTCTACACGTCGGGGCGGTACAACGTCGGCGGGCTGCGCACCGGCAGTGACGGCGTCCTCGACTTCACCGTCGACGTGCCCCGCGACGGCGTCTACGACCTGAGCGTCTTCGCCAACTCGCTGAACACCTTCGACCCGGTCCGGGAACAGGGCCCGACCAACGTGTTCCTGCGCGTCGACGGGGCCTCCGAGCAGGAGATCTTCCTGCCGCTCGGCTACAAGTGGGTGGTCTGGGACCACACCGGCACGACGGTACGGCTGACGAAGGGCACGCACACCATCTCCCTGGCCGCCCGCAGCCTGGACGGCACGAAGGCCACCAAGGGTGACGCGATCGTCGACCGGATCACCCTGGAACTGCCGAACCCGGCCGCCGCCACCGACGTCTACGAGGCCGAGCTGGCCACCCTGACCGGTGCGAAGGCCGTCCCCGGCGGCGCCGAACTGGGCCGCGGGGGCAGCGCCACGTTCTGGGTCTACGCCGAACACGACGCGCCCGCCCTCGTCGACGCGGTCGGCCGGGACGTGACGGTCACCGTCAACGGCATCAGGGCGGGCCGCACCGTCTCCCTGTCCGGCGGCGTCAACAAGATCGTGGTGTCCGGCCGGTCGGCCCGGTCGGCGATCGACCGGCTCACCGTCCGGCAGAACACCGGAACCCTGCCCGCGGTCTCCCACGAGGCCGAGTCGGCACGGCTCGCCGGCACCGCCACGGTCACCGCGAAGTCGCTGGCCAGCGGCGGTTCGGCGGTCACCGGGGTGGGCGGTGAACCGGGCAACGCCAACACGCTGACCTTCGACGTGCCGGTGGCGAAGGCCGGGACGTACGCCATGCGGGTCCGCTACTCCAACCCGGAACAGGCGGTCGCCACCCACTACAACCCGGATCCACTGGCCCGGCACGCCGACATCACGGTCAACGGCGGCACGGCGAAGCGGGTGCTGTTCCCGCACAGCTTCCATGACAACAACTTCTGGGAGCTGACCGTGCCGGTGACCCTGAAGCGGGGCGCGAACACCATCACGTTCCGTTCGGAGGAGCTGCCGAACTTCGACGGCGTCACCTACGCCTCCGACGACTGGCCGGAGGTGGTGCTCCGCTCGAAGTACGCGCCGGTCATCGACCGGATCACGGTCGCGCCGTTCAGCCGCTGACCCGGTGAGGACGGCCCCGGTCATCGCCGGGGCCGTCCCCGGTGGGCGGCCGGATTCGAACCGGCGTCCTCCGCCGTGACGGGCGGCGCGACGACCTCTGCGCTACTTACCTGACCAGGGAGGTGAGGTGGCCGGAATCGAACCGGCGTCCTCCGGCTCCGCACAGGCGGTGCGCGACCACTGCGCTACGGCCCACCCGGGGGTGAGGGCGGCCGGAATCGAACCGGCGTCCTCCGCCTTTGCAGGGCGGCGCGACGACCACTGCGCTACGGCCCCCACCCGTCGGGGATCATAGCGACCGGGATCAGTGGGCCAGGAGCACGGGGATCAGGGCCAGCACGGCGGGCACGGTCTGCACGTAGAGGATGCGGCGGCTGGCGGTGAGCGCCCCGACCACACCCGCGACGGCCACGCAGATCAGGAAGAAGACGATCGCGCCGAAACCGCCGCCGAGCAGGCCCCAGATCAGGCCGGCGGCCAGGAACCCGTTGTAGAGGCCCTGGTTGAGGCCGAGGACGCGGGTCTGCTCGGCGAACTCCGGCGTCAGGTTGAACGCCTTGCGCCCCTGCGGCTTGGTCCACAGGAACATCTCCAGGACCGCGATGTACACGTGGATGAGTGCCACGAGCGCGGCCAGGACGTTCCCGATGATCATCATGTCGGGAGACTACAGCCCGTAGGTCTTCCCGATGATGTCGCGCTGGATCTCGCTGGTGCCGCCGTAGACGGTGGAGACCAGAGTCGCCCGGACATGCCGCTCCATGTCGTATTCGGTGGCATAACCGTAACCACCCATCATCTGCATCCCGTCCAGCGCCACCCGCCGGGCCACCTCGGTGACCTTGAGCTTGACCATCGAACTCTCCCGGGGCAGCACCCTGCCGGGATCACGGTCGGTCAGGGTGGCCACCCGGTGCACCAGCAGACGGCAGCACTCGATCTCGGTGGCCAGGTCGGCGACCCGGTGCCGCAGCGCCTGGAAGCTGCCGACCGGACGGCCGAACTGCTTGCGCTGCGTGATGAAGTCCAGGGCGTCGTCGAAGGCCCGCTGGGCGGTGCCGAGCATCAGCGCGGCGAGGATGAGCCGCTCCACGTTGAGACCGGCCATCAACTGCTGCCAGCCCTTGTCGACGGTGCCGACGACAGCGTCCGCCGGGAGGCGTACATCGGTGAGGTAGAGGTCGTTGACCTCCTTGCCGCCCATCGTCTCGATGCCGTTGATCCGCAGCCCGGGAGTGTCCGCCGGGACCAGCAGCATGGTCAGGCCGTGGTGGTCGCCGGCGCTGCCCGAGGTGCGCGCCACCAGCAGGACGGCGTCGGCCAGGTGGGCGTTGGAACACCACGTCTTCTGCCCGTTCACCACCCAGCCGTCGCCGTCGCGGACCGCCCGGCAGGAGAGGTTGGCGACGTCCGAACCGGCCTCCGGCTCGCTCATCGCGATGGCGAACACCCGGCCGGTGACCAGGCCACCGAGGACCGCCTTGCGCTGCTCCGCACTGCCCGAGCGCTGCACCGCGGCGGCCACGATGGCGCTGGTGGTGAAGCCGCCGACCGGAGCCTGGCCGTAGCCGACCCGCTCCAGGAACAGGCAGGTGTCGACCATGCCGGCGCCGGAGCCGCCGTACTCCTCCGGGACGGTGACGCCGAGCCAGCCCAGGTCCGCCATCTTGCGGTAGAGACCCGGATGGTGCGGGCTGTCGCCACGCTGCTCGCGGGTGCCGGCCTCGCGGCGGCAGAAGTCGTCGACGGCCTCGGTGAACGCCTTCTGTTCGTCGCTGAGATCGATACTCATTTCGACACTCTCCGAATGTTGTCGCAGGTGAGACACCATGTTGACAGCGACCGTAACATATCAAATATCAAATCTTGGAGGACCGTCATGGGGACAGCCACGGACGCCGTCGCAG
Source organism: Actinoplanes sp. G11-F43 (assembly GCF_050589265.1). NCBI lineage: Bacteria > Bacillati > Actinomycetota > Actinomycetes > Micromonosporales > Micromonosporaceae > Actinoplanes > Actinoplanes sp. G11-F43. The sequence goes on along the minus strand of NZ_JBNZCE010000020.1, from coordinate 8,340 downwards.
CCGCCGTCGACCAGGCCCGGCCGGCCGCCACCTGGTGGGGCGGGCTCGGCTACCGGGAGCGCCGCACCCACCTGCTGGCCTGGAAACGGCACATCGCCCGGCGCGTCGACGAGCTGGCCGCACTGATCGCCACCGAGACCCGCAAGTCACCGGACGACGCCGCGCTCGAGGTGATGCTCGCGGTCGAGCATCTGGACTGGGCGGCCCGCAACGCGGCGAAGGTGCTGGGCCGCCGCCGGGTCCCGGCCGGGATGCTGGCGGCCAACCACGCGGCCACCCTGGAATACCTGCCGCTCGGTGTGGTCGGGGTGATCGGGCCGTGGAACTATCCGGTCTACACCCCGCTCGGCTCGGTCTCCTACGCGCTCGCGGCCGGCAACGCGGTGGTGTTCAAACCCAGCGAGCACACCCCGGAGACCGGGGCCTGGCTGGCCACCGCCTGGTCCGAGGCGGTGCCCGGGGCGCCGGTGCTGCAGGCCGTGCTCGGCGACGGGACGATCGGGGCGGCGCTGGTCTGGTCCGGAGTCGACAAGATCGCCTTCACCGGGTCGGCGGCCACCGCCCGCAAGGTGATGGCCACCTGCGCGGAGACCCTCACCCCGCTGGTCGTCGAGGGTGGTGGCAAGGACGCGATGATCGTCGCCGCCGACGCCGATCTGGACGCGGCGGCACGGGCGGCCGCCTTCGGCGGATTCGGCAACGCCGGGCAGACCTGCGCCGGGGTGGAGCGGGTCTACGTGGTCCGGCCGGTGTACGAGGACTTCCTCAACCGGCTGAGCGCACTCGCCGTCGGATCGTTCGAGATGACCACCCCCGAGCAGCCGTCGATCGTGCGCGCCCATGTCGAGGACGCGATCGGGCGCGGGGGCCGGGCCATCGTCGGCGGGGCCGGGTCGGTCGGCGCCGGCACGGTCGAGCCGGTGATCCTCGCCGACGTCCCGGAGGACAGCATCGCGGTCACCGAGGAGACCTTCGGGCCGACCCTGGTGGTCAACCCGGTGGACAGCGTCGACGAGGCGATCACCAGGAGCAACGCCTCCAAGTACGGGCTGGCCGCCTCGATCTTCTCCCGGGACTCGCACGGGGCGCTGCGCACCGCCCGCCGGTTGCGGGCCGGGGCCGCCTCGATCAACGCGGTGCTGGGGTTCGCGGGTGTGCCGTCACTGCCCTTCGGTGGCCTGGGTGACTCGGGTTTCGGCAGAATCCACGGGGCCGATGGGCTTCGCGAGTTCTCCCGGGCGCAGTCGGTGACCCGGCAGCGGTTCGGCCCGCCGATGGATCTGATGCGGCTGGACCGCGACCCGCACACGATGCGGCGGGCCCTCAAGTTGTTCCGGATGCGCCACGGCCGCTGACCCGAGTGCCACCTTACGGCTCGATTCGCACCGCAACGCGGCACACGGGCACACCGTGCCGCAAAACGGCCCGGAACGCACCGCAACGCGGCACACGGGCTCGCAGTGCCGCAAAACGGTCCGGAACGCGCCGCAACGCGGCACACGGGCTGGCCGTGCCGCGCGGCGGTGCGGAACGGCCGCGAGGCGGCACGCGGGCGGCGTGGGTCAGGCGTCCCAGATGCCCAGGTCGTCCAGGTGCTTGACCAGGCGTTCCGCGCCGTCGGTGAAGTGCCTGGTCATCGCGGCCCGGGAGGTCTCGGCGTCACCCGCCGCGAACGCCGCGAGCAGCGCCTCGTGGTCGGCGCGCATGTTGTCCCGCCAGCCGGGATCGGCCGAGTAGACGCGGGCGGGGGTGTAGCGGGTGGCGGTGTGCAGGAACCAGCTGAGTTTGCGGGACCGGGCCATCCGGTTGACCGCCCGGTGGAACTCGAACTCGCTCGTCTCCACATCGGCCGCCCGCCGCGCCCGCGCCACCTTGCTGTGCGCCACCCGCAGTTCGTCGAGCTGGGCCGCGGTGATCGCCTGGGCCACCCGGGCGGCCAGCTCACCGGCGATGTCGCCCTGGAGCTGGAAGACGTCGAGGATGTCCTGCCGGGAGAGCGGGGCCACCACGTACCCCTTGCGGGGTTCGAGTTCCACCATGTCCTCGCCGCGCAGGGTGAGCAGCGCCTCCCGGACCGGGGTGATGCTGACGCCGAGGCCGGCGGCCACCTCTTCGAGCCGGATGCGGGCGCCGGGGCGCAGCTCGCCGGACATGATCCGGGCGCGCAGGGCGCCGGCTACCTCCTCGGAGAGCATTGCCCCCACCTCTCGCTTTATCGGCCGTCACCGTATCAAATATCAAAAAAGAGGAGGGGTGACGAATGCGCCTGGCAACGACGCTCATGTATTCGGGTGATCCACGGGAGGCCGCCGACCAGGTGGCCGGATGGGAGCGGGCCGGCCTCGACGTGGTGTGGGTGGCCGAGGCCTACGGCTTCGACGCACCGACGATCATGGGGTATCTGGCCGCCCGGACCGAGACGGTGCTGATCGGCTCGGCGATCCTGCCGATCTATTCGCGTACCCCGGCGCTGATCGCGCAGACCGCGGCCGGGCTGGACGCGGTCTCCGGCGGGCGGGCGATCCTCGGGCTGGGCGCGTCCGGGCCGCAGGTGGTCGAGGGCTGGCACGGGGTGGCGTACGACAAGCCGATCGGCCGGACCCGGGAGATCATCGACATCTGCCGCCGGGTGTGGCGCCGCGAGGTGATCACCCAGGACGGGCTCTACCGGCTGCCGCTCCCGGACGGCCTGGGCAAACCCCTGAAGATCCTGACCCATCCGGTACGCGATGACATCCCGGTCTACGTGGCCGCCCTCGGTGCGGCCAACGTCCGGATGACGGCCGAGGTGGCCGACGGGTGGATCCCCTTCCTGTACGTCCCGGAGCGCGCGTCCGCCGTCTGGGGCGAGGCCCTGGCCGAGGGCGGGCGCAGGCGGGAGCGCGAGCCGCTGGAGATCGTGGCCGGCGGGCCGGTCGCGATCGGCGACGACGTGACGCATCTGCGCGACCTGGCCCGGCCGACGATCGCGCTGTACGTGGGCGGGATGGGCGCGAAGGGCCGCAACTTCTACCACGACGTGGTGAGCCGCTACGGGTTCGAGGCGGAGGCCGACCGGATCCAGGAGCTGTACCTGGCCGGGCACAAGAAGGAGGCCGCCGCCGCGGTCCCGGACGAGCTGCTGGAGCTGGGCAGCCTGATCGGGCCGGAGGGGTACGTGCGGGACCGGATCGCGGCGTTCCGGGAGTCCGGGGTGACCGTGCTGAACGTGACGCCGCTGGATCCCGATCCGCTGCGGCTGCTGTCCCGGATGAAGGAGCTGATCAGCTGAGATGGGCCGTTACGACCTGCGGGACCGGATCGCGGCGCTCGACCCGGAACGCGACCACCTGGAGATCTATCAGCTCTCGTCGGGGCGGGAGTTCCCCTGGGACTACACCCGGGCGCTGGAGTTCGCGCTGTTCCGGACCTACTGCGTGCCCAGCATCTCGAAGCTGCTGGCGGCCACCGGGGAGTTCCGGGAGCGGCCGCAGCGGCGATATGACGACACCGCCCTGCTGATGGCCGAGATGGCGGCGCACGGCTACGACTCGGCGCGGGGACGGGAGGCGCTGAAGGTGGTCAACCGGGCGCACGGCCGGTACGCGATCAGCAACGACGACATGTTGTACGTGTTGAGCACGTTCATCTACGACCCGATCGACTGGATCAGCCGATATGGATGGCGGCCGCTGCATCCGCATGAGTTGACGGCTGCCTTCCACTACTACCGGGCGGTCGGGCACCGGATGGGGATCAAGGAGATACCGGAGACGTACGATCAATTCCTCGCTTTCAAGGACGCGTACGAAATCCGGCACTTCGTCTTCTCGTCGACGAACCGTGAGATCGGCACCTACACCGTCGACCTGTTCGCCGGATGGTTTCCGCGCTTTCTCCGGCCCGCCGTGCGGCTCGGCGTGCGCGGCATGCTCGACGAGCGGATGCTGACCGCGTTCGGTTTCGCGCCGACCCCGCGCTGGGTCGGCGCCCTGGCCGCATTTTCGCTGCGGGCCCGCGCTCGCGCGCTGCGATTCTTCCCACCACGCCGCGAATCGGTCCTGGCCCACCCCAAACGGAACCACACCTATCCGGGCTACCCGGCCGGCTATCAGCCCTCCGACCTGGGCGCACCCCCGCCGCCGGCGGATCTGCCGGCCGAGCACCTGCGGTCATCACGTCAGGTTCAGGGGAATATTGACATGCCCTGATGCATTGCCGAACGTCGATCCCTGGGGGTTTGCTGTGAGCACCTTTCCCCAGACCCCGGAGGTCGTTCATGAGACGGCGTTCCCTCGCGGTGCTGGCCGCGGTCGCGCTGAGCGTGACCGCGGCGGTGTCCGCGTCATCCCCCGCCGGAGCCGGGGCCGCCCCCGACCCGGCCGCCGAGTACGAGGTCCTCGACATCCGCACGATCGCGCAGCGCAACGCCATCCAGCGCACCGGCGCGGCGATCGACAGCATCGAGCACTCGGTCGCGCACATCACCGCCACCGGCGCCGAGGTCAGCAAGCTGCGCAAACTCGGCTTCACCGTGGAATCGCCGATGACCACGATGGCGTTCCCGCCGGCCGACGCGGCCTACCACGACTACGCCGAGACGATCGCCGAGATCAACGCGACGGTGGCCGCCTACCCGGCGATCGCGAGCAAGCGGGTGATCGGCAAGTCGTACGAGGGCCGGGACATCGTGGCCGTCAAGATCTCGGACAACGTCGGCACCGACGAGAACGAACCCGAGGTCCTGTACGACGCCAACCACCACGCCCGTGAACACCTGACCGCCGAGCAGGCGCTCTACCTGATCGGGCAGTTCACCAAGACGTACGCCACCGACACCCGGGTCAGGAACGTCGTCGACACCCGGGAGATCTGGGTCATCCCGATGGTGAACCCGGACGGCGTCGAATACGACATCGCCACCGGCAGCTACCGGTCGTGGCGCAAGAACCGGCAGCCCAACAGCGGCTCCAGCTACGTCGGCACCGACCTGAACCGCAACTACGGCTACAACTGGGGCTGCTGCGGCGGATCCTCCGGCAGCACCTCTTCGGCCACGTACCGCGGGCCCTCGGCCTTCTCCTCGCCGGAGACCAGGGTGATCCGGGACTTCGTGAACAGCCGGGTGGTCGGCGGCGTGCAGCAGATCAAGGCCGCGATCGACTTCCACTCGTACTCGAAGCTGGTGCTCTGGCCCTACGGCCACACCACCGCGAACACCGCGACCGGCATGAACGCCGACCAGTACAACACGTTCGCCACGCTCGGCCGGCAGATGGCGGCCACCAACGGATACACGCCCCAGCAGTCCAGCGACCTCTACATCACCGACGGTGACTCGCTCGACTGGCTGTGGGGCGTGCACAAGATCTTCGCCTTCACCTTCGAGCTCTACCCGGGCAGCGCGTCCGGCGGCGGCTTCTACCCGCCGGCCAGCGTCATCCCCACCGAGACGGCCCGCAACCGGACGGCGGCGCTGATGCTCGCCGAGGCGGCGGACTGCCCGTACAAGGTGATCAACAAGCAGTCCACCTACTGCTAGTAGTCCAGGAAGGGCGCCTTCCACGCGGCGAACCGCTCGCCCCACTCGGCCTGCGCGGCCTCGACGATCTCCCCGGGAGCGTCGGTGGCCGCCAGGCCGAACGTGGCGCCCAGCCAGGTCACGAACTCCTCGTGGGCGTTGCTGCGCTCGGCGCCCTCGGGCCGGTAGAAGTAGACCTCCTCGTGGTCCACGCTCGGCTCGGTGTCGTAGGTGAGCAGCCGCAGCAGGTCCCGCAGATCCGAGGCGATCACGTGCTCGCCGCCCTCGTCCCCGAACACCACCACCGGCAGGGTGGCCAGGTCGTCGCGGTCGTCGGCACGCCAGAACGCGTAGAACGAGCCGCCGCCGGTCGCGGTGGCGAACGGGATCAGCCGGGACAGGAAGTCCGGATCCTTCGACCAGCCGGCCTCCAGACCGGACGTGTCGTTGAAGTCGTCGAGGCCGAAACACTCGGAGTAGCCGCCGTAACCGGCACGGTCCTGGAATTCCTGGAGAAGCCGCAGCTCAGGGATGGTCACCCGTCCACGATATAAGCCACCCGGGATGTTTATATCTATCAACATCGATGTCATGCTCGGTGCACCCCAGATCTGAGGAGAGAACCGAGATGCGCAGTTGGCGAACCCTTCTGGCGATACTGGCCGCGGCGGTCACCGCGGTCACCATGTCACCGGCCCCCGCAGCCGCCGACCCGGTCGGCCCGTTCGTCGTCGGCGGCAGCCGCGCCGCGCTGGGTGAGTTCCCGTTCATGGTCCGCCTGTCGATGGGCTGCGGCGGCGCCCTCTACAGCCCGACACTCGTGCTCACCGCCGGCCACTGCGTCAGCGGCACCGGCACCAACACCTCGATCACCGCCACCTTCGGCGCCATCGACCTGCAGTCGACCAGCCGGGTCACCCGCCGGTCCAACTACGTCTACCGGGCGCCCGGCTACAACAGCACCGGCGACGACTGGGCGCTGATCCGCCTGGCCAGCCCGGTCAGCGGCGCCAACATCGGCACCCTGCCGATCGTGACGTCCACCGCGTACGACTCGGGCACCTTCACCATCGCCGGCTGGGGCGCCAACCGGGAGAACGGGGCGCAGCAGCGCTACCTGCTCAAGGCCACGGTGCCGTTCGTCAGCGACACCACCTGCAACTCCGCCAGCATGTACGCGGGCCGGGTCAACGCCGCCCGGGAGATCTGCGCCGGCTTCACCGCCGGTGGCGTCGACACCTGCCAGGGTGACTCCGGCGGCCCGATGTTCCGCCAGGGCGCCTCCGGCTGGGTCCAGGTCGGCATCGTCAGCTGGGGCGACGGATGCGCCCGGCCCAACAAGCCCGGCGTGTACACCCAGGTCAGCTACTTCTCCGCGGCGATCCGCTCGGCGGCCACCTCACTCGGCGGCTGACGCTCTTTATGTGTTCGAGATGATCACCCCGGCCGGTCCGGGGTGATCATCTTTGTCATGGACCTCGAAGAGCGCATCCGCAACCTGCTCGCCACCCAGAACATGTGCGTGCTGTCCACCACCGACCCCGACGGCGCCCCACACGCCACCCCGGTGCGCTACTTCTCCACCGGCCTCACCCTGATCTTCACGTCCCTCGGCAGCTCCCCGAAGATCCGCAACCTGCGCGCCGACCCACGGATCTCCGTCGGCGTCTTCGCCCCGCTGACCACCCCGGAGAGCAGCCGCGGCGCCCAGTACTTCGGCACCGCCCGGATCCTGTCCCCCGGCGACGACGGCTTCGGCACCTACTGGCCGACGGTGACCGCCCGCATCGACGAAGCCGAACGCACCCGCTTCCTGGCCGACCCGGCCCGCTGCGTCCTCGGAGTGGTCACCCCGTCCCGCATCGTCTACACCGACCACTGGGTGTCCCGCACCCGGCAGACCCTCACCCTCTGAGCAGCCGCTCCCGCACCTCCATCAGGGCGAAACCCAGGAGATTCAAACCCCGCCAGCGGTACGGGTCCCCGGCGCGCTCGTCATCACGGGTCAGCCCGATGCCCCAGATCCGGTCCATCGGGCTCGCCTCGACGAGCACCCGCCCACCGGTCCCGGTCAGATAGCCCGCCAGCACCGGATCGGCCCCGAACTTCGCCAGATTCCCGTCCACCACGATCGCGATCCGGTGCTCATCCCACACCCGCTGATCAAACCCGGCCACCCGCCCACCGAGCTTCTTCGCCTCATGCGGATGCCCAGCGGCGAGGATCCGCCCCGCCATCACGTCATCCCCGAACAGCACCGCCTTACGCCACATCATGTAGTGCTCAGCGGTCGCGAACTCCACCCCATCCACACTGAACGGGGACGGGAACCACTGGCTCAGGCAGCCGGCCCCCGGCTCGCCGTCCTTACCGGGCTGGTGCCCCCAGAAGAACAGGAACTTGACCTTCCCCCCGCCCTTGACCGCAGCCTTGAGCCCATCGACGTCCCGAATCCCCGCATCCATGGCCGCGAGTCTGCCTGTTCGCCCCCCTCCCCCGCCGACCATTTCCGCTTCCCCACGAACGCGGTCGCAGCCCATCAACCAGCGACCGGCCCTACGCCGGTACGGCATCCCACCAGGCCGAACCCTCGCCGCCGCAACAACATCCCACCAAGCCGGAGCCTCGCCGCCGCAGCAAAATCCCGACAGGCCGGAGCCTCGCTGCCGCAACAACATCCCGACAGGCCGGAGACCGGCCACCGAATCCAACAGCCACCCCGCAGAATCACAGAACGAGACCCCGGCTCAGCAGGGCCTCTGCAAGATAGAGGTATGACCGGATGATCGGTTTTGGTGTAGTCACGCCGGTATCGGGCGGTACGTAGAAGAGCGCGGCCT
>NZ_JBNZCE010000002.1:42150-235396 GCF_050589265.1 Actinoplanes sp. G11-F43 | reverse complement strand
GGTCCCGCGTCGTCCTCGCGAGGTGGGTTCATCTCCGGGCCGTCCGGCGGCCGCCGGGCGAATGCGGTGGCACGCCTCTGGTCGCGGCCGCCGTCCACCACCGGCGGGCCGCGTTCTTCGTGTGCCGCGTAGCGGTGCGTTCCGCACCGCTACGCGGCACACTCCCGGGACCACCGCATGCGCCCGGCGGTCGCCGGACGGTCCGGTGTTCCGCCCACCTCGCGGGGACGAGACAGGGCTGTGATCGGCGCGTACCGGAAAGGGGTTCAGAGACGACGCGGGCTCGGGGGCGCGGGGAGACGTCGCTGGCGGGCCAACCTCGCGGATCGGCGGCCGCTCTCCACCTCGACCTCGCGGCGGAGTTTGCGCCAGCTGGCCAGGCGGCGGGGTGGCAGGGTGCCGTCGGCCAGCGCCGCCTGCACCGCGCAGCCGGGTTCGGTCTCGTGCCGGCAGTCGTCGAAGCGGCAGCGGCCGGCCAGGTCGGTGACGTCGGCGAACGCCCGGTCCAGGCCGCCGCCGGTGTCGAGCAGGCCGACGCCGCGGATGCCGGGGGTGTCGATCACCGCGCCGCCGCCGGGGATCGGCACCAGGTTGCGGTAGGCGGTGGTGTGCCGGCCCTTGCCGTCCGCGTCGCGGATCTCCTGAACCTGCATCAGGTTGCTCCCGGCCAACGCGTTGACCAGCGTCGACTTGCCGGCGCCGGATCTGCCGAGCAGTGCCATCGTGCGGCCCGGGCCGAGGTGGGCGCGTAACGCCTCCAGCCCTCGCCCCCGTCGCACGCTGACCGGCAGGACCGGCACGCCGGGGGCCAGCTCGGCGAACTGCCGGGCCATCGCCTCCGGATCGCGTGTGGTGTCGCTCTTGGTGAGGACCAGCAGCGGGTCGGCGCCGGACTCCCAGGCCAGGGCGAGGAGGCGTTCGACGCGGGCGTCGTCGGGTTCCGGATGGATCGGCTCGACGACCGCGACGGTGTCCATGTTCGCGGCCAGCACCTGGCCGGAGGAGTCCTTGTCGGCGGTGCGCCGGATGAGTGTGGTGTGCCGGGGCAGCACGAGTTCGAGTGTGGTGCGCCGGTCCGGCCAGTGCCGCAGCACCGCCCAGTCGCCGGCGCAGGGCAGTGCGGCCGGGTCGCGAGCGGCCTCGATCAGCATGGCGCCGCCGAGCGTGGCCCGGGTCACGCCGGTCTCGGTGAGGACGGTGCAGATTCCGCGGTCGGCGCGGAGCACCCGGCCGGGGGTGGAGTCGGGCCGGTCGAAGCGGCGGTACGCGGGAACGAAACGGTCGTCCCAGCCCAGCTGGGACAGGTGGTACGACATGAGAACCCTTTGCGGTGTGGGGGGACGGCGTGGCCTGTGGGTCAGGCGAAGGCCCCCGGGTGAAGGGACGCGGTAACGGAAGACAGCACGCTCCTCACCTCCTCCGCATGTGATCGATCAGCGCGTCTGCCACGACGGTACGGACGACCGCTCCGCCGCGAAAGCGAATTCCGGGAGTGAGGGGTTAGGGTCGGGGTCGTGACGATCGATCCGCTGGTGTTGATGACCGACGTGGAGGCCGCGACCGGCGCGTTGCTCGGCGCCGCGGCGTCGCTGACCGACGCGGAGATCGGCGCGCCGTCGCTGCTGCCGGGCTGGACGGTGGGTCATGTGCTGTCCCATCTGGCCCGTAACGCGGACGCGCTGACCAACCTGCTGACCTGGGCGCGGACCGGGGTGGAGACTCCGGCGTACGCGTCGCGGGAGGCCCGTGAGGCCGGCATCGAGGCGGGTGCGGCACGCCCGGTGATCGAGCAGCTGGCCGATCTGCGGCGGGCGCACGACCGGTTCGCCGACGCGGCCGCGGCGATGCCCGCGCCGGCCTGGGCGGTGGCGCTGCCGATGGCCCGGTCCGCGGCGGCGGTGCCGTGGCTGCGGCTGTGCGAGGTGGAGATGCACCGGGTCGATCTGGGCCGGGGTTATACGCCGGCCGACTGGCCCGAGCCGTTCGCGATTCGGCTGTTGCGGGCGGCCGCGGTCGAGCCGCCGGCCGGTTCCCCGTCGATGGTGGTGCGCGCGGACGAGTTCGGGCATCCGCTGACGTTCGGTGCGGGTGGCCCGGTGGTGTCCGGCCCGGCCCGGTCGCTGGCCGGGTGGCTGACCGGTCGCGGTGACGGCTCCGACCTGACCGTCTCGCCGGACGGCGAGCTTCCCGAGCCCGCGAGGTGGAAATGAGCCCCGAGTATTCCCGTGCGATCGGTGACGGCCTGACGCTGACGAAGCTGTCGGTCGGCCCGATGGACAACAACGCCTATCTGTTGTCGGCCGGTGGTGAGCAGCTGCTGATCGACGCGGCGAACGACGCCGGGCGGCTGCTGGAGCTGATCGGCCCGGCCGGTCTGCGGGCGGTGGTGACCACGCACCGGCACAGCGACCACTGGCAGGCGCTGGCCGAGGTGGTGCGGGTGACCGGGGCGGAGTCGCTGGCGCATGCCGACGACGCGGTGGAGATCCCGGTGGTGACCGGCACGCTGGCCGACGGTGACACCGTGGAGGTCGGCGGGCACGTCCTGGAGGTGATCCATGTGGTGGGGCACACACCGGGGTCGATCGTGCTGTCGTACCGGGGTGAGCACCTGTTCACCGGGGACAGCCTGTTCCCGGGCGGAGTCGGCAACACCCGGGGAGTGAAGGAGAACTTCGCGTCGCTGATCGACGACGTCGAGCACAAACTGTTCGGCCGGTTCGCCGACGGCACCGTCTTCTACCCGGGCCACGGCAAGGACTCCACCCTGGGTGCGGAGCGCCCGTCCCTGCCGCAGTGGCGGGCCCGAGGCTGGTGAGACCGGGGCGCTTGCCCCGTCCGGGTCTCACCGCCGGCCCCGATCAGCCGCGGCCGGGCGTCCTCGGTGACGTGCACACCCTGGTCCGCACCGGCTCCCGTCTCGAACGGCCTATCACCGGCCCGGCCACCACCGAGACCGCATCCGCCTGATCAACATCTCTCCTCCACAAGTCTCGACTATCACTCGGGCTCACCGGATCCCGGTCACGGCGGCCTCGCCGGTCGGTGTCGCGAACTTCACGCTGCCGCGCCACGTTCTGGACGAGCCGCGCCACGTTCTGGACGGCTTCCTCGGAAAGCTGATGACCAGCTCCGCCAGGCGGCGTGCCATCCCGCGTGCGCGGCTGCGTTGCACAGGACCGCGTCGGCCAGTGCCCGGTGAGGTTCGTGGCGCAGGCCGGCGGGGAGCGTCATCGGATCGTGGGCCGGTGCGGCGGCTCGGTGAGCTGAGTGGCCGTCCCGGATGCGGCCGGGGATGGGCACGGGATCGGCGACTGCCTCGACGGCCCACGATTCCGGCTGCCAGTCCCTGCCGACGATGGTGATCGCGATCCCGGAGCGTCATGCCGGGCGTGGGGACGTATTCGCCCTTGCGGGCAGCCTCGGCCTTCTCGGCGATCACCGTGTCGCCGGCCTCGGCAGCGGCTGTGGGCACGACCATCACGCCCAGGAACACAAGGGACGAGACGGAGGCCGGGTCCGTCCAGCAGGTGGGGCGTCACCCGGGCCCCTCCTCAGCTCGCACGCCTCCCTGACGACTGTCACCTCCCCGGGGTTGCGTGAAGCCGTTCAGCATTCCGGTGTACGGCTTGACCAGGGGCGCAGCGTACTCGCCGTGTTTGGAGGTGCCGAGTCCGAGCGTGACCAGCGACTGGACCATCAGGGTGGCGGCGGTGACCCCGTCGATCACCGGTACGCCGACCCGGGCGGACACCTCGGCACAGAATCCTGCCATCCCGGCGCAGCCGAGCACGATCACGTCGGAGCCGTCGGTGGCCAGTGCCTGCCGGGCCAGGGTGACGACGCGGGGCAGGACGGTGGGGTCGGTCTCCAGGTCCAGGACCGGGATCTCGCACGCGTGCACGCCCCGGCAGGCGCCGGCGGGGGCGTAGCGGTGGGCCAGGTCGTGGGCTCGCCCCGCCGTACGGCCGAGGGTCGTCACCACGCTGAAACCGCGGCCGACGAGCATCGCCGCGTGCATCGCCGCCTCCGCGATGCCGACCACCGGGCCGGCCGCGACCTCCCGGGCGGCGTCGAGTCCGGGATCGCCGAAGCAGGCCACCACGTAGCCGTCGGCGCCGTCGCGTTCGCCGGCGCGGATCTCGGTGAGCAGGCCCGGGACGGCCAGGGTCTCGTCGTAGTGGCTCTCGATCGAGGCCGGGCCCATCGCCGGGTTGACCGCTTCGACGGTGACGCCCGGGCCGGCGACGGCCCGGGCGCTGCTCCCGATCAGTGCGGTCATCGAAGCCGTGGTGTTGGGGTTGATGACCCTGATGTGCATCAGTTCGTCGTCGTGTTCGCGTTGTTCGGGTTCGTGTTCGTGTTCTTCCTGGCAAGGGCCAGGTAGACCAGGAAGCCGATGCCGCAGCCGATGAACCAGCTGTACTGGGCCACCTCGGTGATCTTGCCGAGCACCGGGACGACGGCGATGGCGGCGCCGGCCGCGGTGGCGATGATCGCCGGAGGGTTGTACCCCTTCTTGTAGTAGTACCTCCCCTCCGGCGACATGGTGAACATCGCGTCGACGTCCACCCGCTGCCGGCGGATCAGGTAGTAGTCGGCGATCAGCACACCGAACAGCGGGCCGATGAAGGCGCCGAGCGTCTCCAGGGTGTAGTGGATGACCTCCGGGTTGTTGTAGAGGTTCCACGGGGTGAGCAGCACCGACCCGACCGCGGCGATCATTCCGCCGGCCCGCCAGGAGATGCGCTGCGGGCTGACGTTGGAGAAGTCGAACGCCGGGGAGATGAAGTTGGCGACGATGTTGATGCCGATCGTGGCGATGGTGAAGGTGAGCGCGCCGAGAACGATGGCGAACGTGCTGTCGATCCGGGCGACGGTCTCCACCGGGTCGGTGAGCAGTTCCCCGAAGACCGGCACGGTCAGGCTCGCGGTCACCACGGTCAGGATCGAGAACATCAGGAAGTTGACCGGCAGCCCGAGGAAGTTGCCCGTCTTCACCGCCTGGAACGACCGCCCGTAGCGGGAGAAGTCGCCGAAGTTCAGCATCGGGCCGGAGAAGTACGACACGACCAGGGCGATCGCGCCGAGCATCACCGGGACCGCGTCCAGGCCGGTGACGGTGACCTCGCCCAGGTTCAGGTCGATGGCGCCCCAGCCGGCCTGCGAGATCAGGTATCCGGCGAGGACGAACATGACCACGTAGACGGCCGGGCCGCAGAAGTCGATGAACTTGCGGATGGTCTCCATGCCGGTCCAGAAGACCGCCGCCTGAAGGACCCAGAGCAGCGCGTACGTGGCCCAGCCGAGCAGTGGCAGGCCGAGAAAACCGTACTGGTCCACGTCGGCGTACGGCATCAGTGACGGCCACAGCTTGAGGATCACCACGTCCAGGGCGGCCGAGGCGAGGTATGTCTGGATGCCGTACCAGGCGACCGCGATCGCCCCTCGGATGATGGCCGGCACGTTGGCGCCGAGCACCCCGAAGGCCACCCGGTTGATCACCGGGTAGGGCACGCCGGTCACCTGGGACGGTTTGGCGACCAGGTTGCAGAAGAAGTAGACGATGGTGATGCCCACGACCAGGGAGACGAGCACCTGCCAGCTGGACAGCCCCAGGGCGAAGAGGCTGCCGGCCGTGACGTATCCGCCGACGCTGTGCACGTCGGACATCCAGAACGCGAAGATGTTGTAGGAGCCCCACCGCTGTTCCTTGAGCGGTGCCAGGTCCTCGTTGGTGAGCCGGGGATCGTATCCGGGTTTCGTGACGCCGCTGCCGACCGGCATGCCGGCGGCTTCGACCAGGTCCTCGTGGTGCTGACTGGGGATGGTGTCGGCCATGGACGTCACGCTATGAATCCGCTGTTTCACTCAGATGTGCGGAACTGTATATCTTTCCGTGCCCTCGTATCCTTCCGCGCCCTCATGCGCCTCCGTGTCCTCGCGGGCCGGGTACAGCCGGCGCTGGTTGACGATCCGCCGGGCGGGGGACGGTCCGGGGTCCGGCTGTGCGGTCATGCCGAGGATCGAGCGGGACGCGCGGTCGTAGCCGATGCGGTACGCCTCGTCGCGGTCCAGGCCGTGCCGGTGCCACTGGTGGACGCGTCCCACCGCGTAACAGCTGGAGACCACGACGGCGAGGGTCAGCAGGAACCAGAGGGGGCCGTTGCCGGGTGCGGTCATCGGCTACCGCCTCCACCGGCGGCCGGCGGACGCACCGTCCGAACAGCGGCCGGCTGCCGCGCCGTCGTAACGCCGGCTCGCTGCCGGACCGTCGGAACGCCGGCTGGCTGACGCGTCGTTCCAGCGGCGGCCGGCGTAGGCGCGGTGGAAGCCTCTCCGGAACGCCGCCCGGCGCCGGTCGTCGGCGCGCCGCCGTTCGTGCACCAGGCCGCCGGTGTAGGCGCTGAGGCTCGCCAGCGCCAGCGCGCCGAGCGACTCCAGCAGCGCCGTCTCGTTCCAGGACACGATTTCCGTCCTCCTCGGGAATTGTTCGGGGAATGTCGTTACTTGCACGACGACAAACGTGCTTCCGGCCACATGGGACGTCAGTCGCCGGTTCCGGATCCGCCGGAAAAGGACGGCGCCGGGATGGCCGATCAGCCCATTGATCCGGTCGGCCGGCACCGCCCGGGTACGCGGACCGGGCGTGCGATGCCGCAGTGTTCACGCGCTGGAACCCGTAACGATTTTGCCTACTTTGGCCGTTTTGCAGTCATAAGTAGGGAGGCGCCGTCGCGGTCGGCGGCGCCGGGACGATGGCCATCCACGCGAAGGGAACCGAACGTGAACACCGAGAAGGTGCTGCTCGACGGCGTGACCATCCTCCCGGCGGTACCGCCGGTGCAGCGCACCACGTCGATGCCGGCGGCGGAGACCCTGATCCTGCCGGACGGTGCGCTCCAGCTGCTCGCCCTGGCCCAGCGCACCGCCGACGACCACCTCGACGCGGTGAACCGGCACGTGCACCAGCTGCGGGCCGAGGCCCAGGCGGCGGCCGAGCTGGTCCAGCGGGAGGCCCGGGTGTACGCGGCCGAGACGCGGGCCGAGGCGGACCGGACCGTGGCCGGCGCCCGCGCCGAGGCCGACCGGATCGTGGCCGCCGCGCGGGTCGAGGCCGATCGCACGGTGACCGACGCCCGCGCGGAGGCCGAGCGGATCGTCACCGACGGGAAGGATCACGCGGACCAGCTGACCCTTCAGGCCCAGCAGCGTTACCAGGACGCGGTCGGCGGGCTGGCCCTGCAGCGTGAGGCGCTGCAGCGGCAGATCGAGGCGCTGTCCAGCTTCGACAACGACTACCGCCAGCGGATCACGGCGTTCCTGCAGAACCAGCTGCGGGCGCTCTGGGCCGAGCAGCCCGGCGTGGTGAACCCCCTGGACCTGGACTGAGCGGCGGTTTCAGCGTCTGAGCCGCGGACCGGATCGCGGCTCAGACGCCGCTCTCACCCCTCACCTCTCCCGGCTCGGGCGTTCCCGGCGCCGCCGCCGGAAATCGATCTCCCACCAGTTGTCCGGGATCTGGGCCACGAAGAGACGCTGGACCGGGGAGAGCTCGCCGACGGAGGCAAGCGTCTTCTGCGTTCGTATCCACCGGCGGGTGTCGGTGCGGGCACGCTGCGCCCGGGCCCGGGCGACCGGATCCGAGGGATCGCTGTACGGCTGGTCGCTCTCCAGCAGGGCGAGTGCCGCGCGGTAGGCGGCCCGCCAGCGGGCGGACAGGGTCGTGTCGTCTCTTGCCACGATCGTTTCCTTGTTCTGGTATTCGTCCGGTCCCCTTTGGGCCACCGGAATTTCCGTCATGCCAATAACTTGCCAGAAATGCCGGGCAGCGCCAGAGGTGCCGGATTCGCCCCGGCTGGCGATGCGATAACAGCGAAACGTTCGCAAAACAAGGTGCCGAAATGCCCGTCGGTGAACTATTTCGGGGGAGAAGCGACGGGACGCGGCCCACGTCCGGTCACCGGATCGTCGGGAGATCGGATGGCGGGCCTCCCCTGAACGCCGGATCCGGCGGGATGATCGGCTGGGCGCGAGGGGACACTCGCACGACAGCGGGAGAGTTGTCGCTTCACTACGCAGCGCGACACCGACCGATTCGATCCGCTGAACGGACAGCGGCCGACCGCCTTTCCGGCATCCGGCGATGGACGCCCGAGCGACGTCCGGCGTAGCGGAATCGCGGTTTCCCATCCTGAAAGGGCACCACCGGGAAATGCGAAAGGAATCGCGATGAAAAAGCTCAACCGTGTGATCGCCACGGGTGGAATCGGACTGCTCGCCGCGTTGGCGATCGGGGCCGGGCCGGCCCAGGCGGTCGCAACGAACGTCTCGCACTCCAAGCCCTCCCCTCGGCCCGTGTACTTGAACGAGGGTGTTCAGGTCGCCGGTTTCTATTCGTCTTTGCAGGCGTGCGAAAAGGCCGGGCGATTCGGCGAACGGAACGCCTTCTGGGACGACTACAACTGCTCTCCGGTACGGGTCGGGCCGCGCGGCGGAGCCTGGGCGCTCCAGGTCGTCAGCTACGACAATTGGGACCGGATCGGTTTCGAGGTCGCCCTGCGGTCCGTCTGCGCCTTCCCCAGCCAGTACCGCCCGGTCTGGGTGGGGCAGTACGGTCCGGGCCGGCCGGCCAAGGTGTTCCAGCGGCACCCGGGGCGGGCGATCTACGGCCACCCGGGCCGGGTGGTGTTCGGCAAACCCGGCCGGGTGGACTTCGGCAAGCCGGGACGGGGCGACTTCGGCAAGCCCGGTCGGGGCGACTTCGGCAAGCCCGGCAAGAGCGGGCCCGACCGCGGCCACCAGGGCGGCGGTCACCGGAGCGGCATGGGCGACGGGCCGCGGGGAGGTGGGCCGGGCCGCTAGAGACTCTCCTCCGCAAGAAACAGCACGCACCACGTCCGTGCCGGCCGGGCAGCACGCCCGGCCCGGCCGCACGGGCCACCGAGCGGTGAATTCCGGTTGCTGACGGCCCGCACCCCCTGGACAAGGGCGCGGGCCCGGGCGTACCCGAGGGCGGGCACGGTCTCCGGTGCCCGCCCTCGGCCGTTCACCGGCCCGGGCCGGGCCGGAAATCGCGGACGGCGAGCAGGAAGAACGCCCGGTAACCGTGCCGGTAGCCTTCCTGGAACGATTGGTCGCGGTCCGTCCCGAGCCGATACCACTGATGGAAACGGCCCCCGAGATAAGCCACCGACGCCGCGATGGCAATGCAGAATACGATCTCGAATACGGTGTTGATGTCGGTCGGCATCTGCTGATGTTAAAAGCCGCCGGGCCGTCTCCACAAAACGACTTCGGTCCAGATTGTCCGGCCGATCATCCAGGCATTTCCGCGGGTTCCTCGACATTCCGCATCCGGATCACGAAAGTCGACCCGCCACTCTCACCCGGCCGGTAGTCGACGTCCCCCTGATTGGCCCGGGCCAGCTCCCGCACGATGTAGAGGCCCAGTCCGGTGCCGGTCACCGTCCCGGCGGTCGACTCGGCGCGGGCGAACCGGTCGAAGAGCCGGTCCCGGAACTCGGCAGGCACCCCCGGGCCGCCGTCGCGCACCTCGACGGTCACCGCCGGGCCGGCCGGGCGGGCGACCACCTCGGTGACCCCGCCGCCGTACTTCGCCGCGTTGCTGATCAGGTTGGTGAGGATCTGGTCCAGGTGGCTGGGCTGCATCATCGCCACCAGGTCCGGTGGGCAGCGCACCGGCACCCCGGCCGCCGACGTGGCGGCCAGCGCCGCCTCGATGTGGTCGGCCACCCGCACCGCGGCCGGATGCGCGGTCAGCCGCCCGGCGTCCAGGCTGACCAGGTCCAGCACCTCCTGGACGATCACCGCCAGCCGCTGGGTGGTGCGGTGGACCCGGGTGACGATCTGCCGGGCCCCGGCGGGCAGATCCTCCTCGGACAGCGCCAGGTCGAGGTTGCCGAGCATCATCGCCAGCGGGTTGTTGATCTCGTGGCCGAGCATGCCGATCAGGTCGCTCTTGAGCCGGCTGGCCGCCTCCAGTTCCCGGTGCCGGTCGGCCAGATCGGCGGTACGGGCCCGCACGGTGTCCTCCAGCGAGTCGTAGAGCAGGGCGTTGTCCAGCGACACCGCCAACTGCCCGGCGATCAGCCGTACGGTCTCCAGCCCCTCGGTGGCGAACACCCCGTCCTGCCGGTGGTTCTCCAGCAACAGCACCGCGCCGTCCACTCCCCGGCTCGGGATCGGCACCGCCAGCAGCGCGCAGGTGCCCAGCCCGGCCAGGTACGGGTCCCGGGCGAACCGCGCGTCCCGGGTGGCATCGGCCACCAGCAGCGGTTTGCGGGTCCGCAGCACGTATCGCACCGCCGAGTCGAGCCGGTCCGCCCCAGCCGGGGTGTCACCGGCCGCCGGGGTGTCACCGGCGATCGCGGTGGTGTGCCAGTCCCCGCCGCGGTGCCGTAGCACCAGGTGCACGTGGGTGGCCCCGGTCATCGCGCTGAGCACGTCCCCGACCTGCTGTTCCAGCCCGGCCAGCGATGTCGCCGAGCTCAGCGCCCGGGACGCGCGCAGGATGGCCACCAGGTCGATCCGGTCGGTGCCGGAACCACTGCCTGATCCCCCGTCCGGGTTGCCCACGGTGGCCCGCAGGAACGGGTGCCCGGCCTCCAGCCGGGACAGCGGCCCACCGGCACCCCATGCCCGGTACGTGTCACGGGCCTCGATCAGCAGCCGCCGCCCGGTGTGTGCCATGCCGCGTTCCAGGTGGAACCGGGCGGCCCGCTCGGCGAGCACCGCCCGGTGCCAGGGCCGGCCGGTCACCTCGTCCAGGCCGGCGTCGAAGTGCCGGGCGGCCGCGTCCGGGTCGCCGCGCGCCCATGCCCGCTCCGCGTCGATCAGGCGCAGCAGCGGCCGGAAGTTGCGGGGTGAGTCGGCGGCACGCGCGGCCACCCAGTCCCGGACAGCCGCGAGTTCGGCGGCGACGGTGCCGTCGCCGTCGCGCAGCCGGGTGGTCAGTGCCAGGCAGCGGGCCACCCTGGCCAGGCCGGACACATAGAACCCCCGGATCGCGCCGGAGTGCTCCATCGCGGCCGCCGATTCCCGGTCCAGGGCCGCCGGGTCGTCCCGCAGCAGGGCGGCCAGCGCCCGGTTGACGTGGTGGGTGGCCAGGGCCGGCGGGTAGGTGTGCAGGCCCGCCGGCTGCTCCGGCTCACGGTCCGGACCCGGCTGGTCATCCGAACCCGACGGGGTGCCCGAGCCCGGCGCACCGTCCGATCCCGGCTCACGACCCGGATCAGACGCACGTTCCGGACCCGGCTCGCGCAGGCCGTTCACCAGGTCGCGGTACCCGGTCAGGCTGAGCATCGCGGTCCGGTTGCCGGTCCGCTCCGCCGAGTCGATCGCCGCGCCGATCTCACCGGCCACCGTCTCCAGCGAGTCCGCGCTGTCCAGCAGCGCCGCGATGTGCCGGGCACTGGACAACCCGGCCACCAGCACGTCACCGGCGACGAACAGGTCGTCCCGGGCAGGCGGCCCGGCGTCGGCGATCTTCTCCAACGGCTCGAACCAGTGGGCGGCCAGATACAGGTACATGTAGCGGGCGATCGCGGTCTCCGCCAGGAATCCGTGTTCCCGCCCGGTCTCGGCGACGAACCGGCTGAGCAGGTATCCGGTGCGGAAGTCGTCGAACTGGTCGATCGTGACGCAGACCGCCGCCCCACCGGCCCCGATCACCGGTGGGCACACTCCCTCCCGCCGCCACAGCAGGTACGCCTGCAACACCACCCACCCGTGGTGCAGCGGCCCGAGCCGATAGGCCGGCACCAGCAGCCGGTTGATCAGCCGGCCGGCCGCCAGCACCCGCGGATCGGTCGTCTCCGGCATCCGCTCCAGCACCGGCAGCAGGTCCCGCAGGGCGGCGGTCTCCGCCCGTACGTACGGCCCCAGTTCCTCCGGTGGCTCGATGCCGAACCGGCGCAACACGTCCAGCCCCAGGGCGTACGAGGCCGCCGAGTCACCCCGCAGGGCCAGCAGGTTGACCTGGATCGCGGTGGCCTCGGCGAGTGTCACCAGATCCGGCGACCGGGCCACCAGGTCCCGGTAGATGCTGTCGGCCTCGTCGAGCCGGCCCAGGCAGTAGTGGGTGGCGTGCCGGTCCACGTCGACGTCGTCCCGGCCCCCGAGTGGGGCCAGCAGCCGGGCCGCGGCGTCGAACAGTTCGGCCGCCACCGGATAGTTGGTGAGCCGGACGGTCCGGCGGCCGGCCGCGTGCAGCAGATCCGCCGCCGCCCGCCGTTCGTCCGGGTCCTCCACCAGCGCGGCCGCGGCCAGGTACTGTTCGGCCGCCTCCTGGTCGCGGTCCGCCCGCCGGGCCAGCCGGCGAGCCAGATCCAGGTGGGTGCTCTCCCACTCGGCCGGGGTCAGCAGGTCCCGGGCCGCCTCGTGCACCAGGTCCAGCCGGAACCGGACGGTGTCCCCGGTGATGAGGATCAGCCCGTCCGCCACGGCCGGGGCCAGATGCCGGGCCAGGTCCGGTGCGGTGGTCCCGGTGGCGTCCGCCAGCAGGCCGGTCGTGGCGTCACCGCCGAGGCAGGACAGGGCGGCCAGGTGACGGCGGGTTCCGGCGGGCTGTTGCTCCAGCCGTACGGTCACCAGTCGCGGAATCCGGTGACAGGACACGAATGCCCGTACCGCCGCGGGGTCCCATCGCCAGCCCTCTCCGGACAGGGTCAGCAACCGCTCGGACCGCAGCGCGTTGAGAAGTTCCACCGTCGCGTACGGGTTGCCCCCGCCACCGTCCCGGATCGCCTCGGCCAGCCCGGCCGCCTCCGCCGGGGCCATCCGCAGCACCATCCCGGTCAGGTCGGCGGTGCCGCGCCGGTCCAGCCCGCCGAGCCGGATCACCGGGTCGATCCGGTCCTCCCGCCGCCAGCGGTCGACGAGCGCCCGCAGCCCCGGGTCCTCATCACGGTAGGTCACCGCGATCAGCAGTCCGGGAATCGGCCCGGCCTGCAGCACCCCGTCCAGGACCTGCAAGGATCCGCTGGAAGCCCACTGCAGGTCGTCGAGCGCCACCACGATCCGGCGCCGGGCCGCGAACGCCCGCAGCACACCCACCGCCGC
This sequence comes from Actinoplanes sp. G11-F43, assembly GCF_050589265.1. NCBI lineage: Bacteria > Bacillati > Actinomycetota > Actinomycetes > Micromonosporales > Micromonosporaceae > Actinoplanes > Actinoplanes sp. G11-F43. The sequence goes on along the minus strand of NZ_JBNZCE010000002.1, from coordinate 222,313 downwards.
GGCGGCGACCCGGGCCCGGGCGGCCGGCAGATCCACCGGCTGCCGTGGTTCGCAGAGCCCGAGCAGGTCGAGCATCTCCGGTATCGCCGCGCACACCACATCGGTGTTGGGTCCCAGCTCGGCCATGATCCGGCGGCGGTCCCCGGCGATCTCCTCCTCCGGTTCGGCCAGCGCCGACTGGATCAGCGCCCGCAGCGCCCGGGTGATGCCGCCGGTGTTCGTGCCGGTCCGGAATCTGTCGAACCGGCCGGCGGCGAACCACCCGCCCCGGGCGTTGATCATCGGATGCAGCGTCCGGACCAGGGCACTCTTGCCGACCCCGGACGGCCCGGTGACCAGCACCGCCGGCGCCCCGCCGCGCAATGCCCGGTCCAGTGTCCCGGTGATCACGGCGATCTCCCGTTCCCGGCCGATCAGCCCCGGCGGTGGGGTGAGGAACGCCGGGAAGTCGCGTTCGCCGAGCGGCCAGCGCCCGTCCGGATCGATCCGCCCGCGAGCCAGGTCGTGGGCCAGCCCGTCGGCGCTCTGGTAGCGGCGGTCCGGATCCTTCTCCAACAGCCGCATGATGATCTCGCCGAGCCGTGACGGCAGACCGGCCCGCCGCCGTCCGGGCGGGACCGGCGGGCTCACCAGGGTGTCCCGGACCAGGTCCAGGGTGTCCTGCCCGCCGATCGGTGGCACGCCGGTGGCCAGTGCATACAGAGTGGCGCCCAGCCCGTACAGGTCGGCGCGGGCGTCCACCGCCGGCCCGATCCGGCCGGTCTGCTCCGGTGCCAGGAATCCGAGCGTGCCGACCGGGCCGCCGATCGGGTCGTCGTCGCCCGGCCCGGTCAGCGCCAGGTCATAGTCGATCAGCACCGGGCGGCCGGCCGTGGTCAGCAGGACGTTGGCCGGGGTGACGTCCCGGTGGATCACCCCGGCGCGGTGCACGGCGGCGAGGGTCGCCGCCAGGTTCTCCCCCACCTCCCACAGCCTGGGTACGGGCATCGGTTCGCCGTCCGGCACCACTCCGTCGTCGTCCACCAGGATCAGCGTCTGGCGCGACTGGTGACCGGCGAGCCTCGGCACCCCCGGCAGCCCGGCGAGCCGTCGCAGAACGTCCTGCTCGTGCTCGACCCGGCGGGCCGCGCCGGCCCCGGTGACCCGTTTGTGGATCAGCCCGTCACGGCGCAGGACCCGGGTCCGCTCGCCGCGATAGAGCACCACTTCACCCACGCCCCGATTTTTGTCGTTTTCCGGCGCGCCGGGGTCACTTCCGGGAACACCAGGCTCAGCAGGACCGTGCCACCGGCCCGTTCACGCCGGGGTGTTTCTGTTTCAGTAGGCGATCCCGGTCGAGTCGGCCACCTGGTCCGCGGGTGGCGCGGTGACGGCGGGTGGCGCGGTGACCGAGGTGGCGGTGACCGTCATCGAGGCGGTGAAGTGGTTGCGGTAGACGTCGGTGGACCGCTGGTCCAGGCCCAGCCGCACCAGTGAGCCGTCCGCGGCCAGCCCCACCTGCAGCGGCAGGAACGCCTGGCCCCGGGCCCGGGCGCCGATCAGAGCGTCCGGCTGGTCGTCGCCGGTGGCCGCAGTGGGCACCAGGGTCAGGTAACAGGTGACGGCCGGAGCCTGGCACTCCGTCTCGGCGGCGGCCGTGGTGGCCCGCTCCAGCAGGCCGATCCACTCGAACGGAGACGTGTCCACGGTCACCGAGGAGACCAGCGCAGGCTCGCTGGTGAGCGCGCTACGCCACGGCAGACCGAGGTCGGCCTCGGCCGAGAACGGTTTCGGGTAGCCCTTGTCGTCCGGGCTCCGCTTGCCCCAGTACTCGCCGCCGATCTCGATCCAGGATTCGGCGCCCATCGTGAACGAGCCGTAGCCGCCCGCCGGCGACAACGTCCCGGTGCTGGTGAATTCCGTCGCCCGGGTGCCCTGGTGACGGATCGCGCCGGCCGACTCGACCCGCAGCAGCGTCGACGCGGAGGCGGTCGCCGTCCAGCGTTCCAGCGCCGTGGTGACCGCTCCGGTCGCCGCCGGGTCGCTCGCCGGTGCGGTCGCGGCCGGGGGAAGGTAGCCGTCCGGCAGGACCGTGCCCTCGGCCCAGACCGCCCGGTACTGCCCGTAGGACGCGTTGCGCCACCCACCGATCTTCCAGCCCCCACCCTCGTACGCCATCTCGTACGTCATCCGGATGTCGGTGGCGATCGGCTGGGGATGCCCGTCCGGGTCGGTCAGCAGGTGGGTGGACCGCAGGATCGTGTCGATCGCCAGTGGCCAGCCGTCGTCGCCCTTGCGCACCTTCCACATCTGATCACCCAGCACCACACCGTCGCCGACCAGGTGCGCGCCGCCACATCCGGGTTCGATGTCCAGCACCCCGGCCAGGGTGACCTCGGGATAGAACTCGCCGGTCTCGGGCTTGTTCGCCGGATCGGTCATCCACGACTTCAGATCACGGCTCGTGTACTGCCGGAAGGTGGTCGCGCCCTCGGCCGCGCACAGATGGTTCACGTCGAGACGGGTCGCCGCGATCACGGTCGCCACCGTCTCCAGGGCGGCCCGGACGTCGGCGGCGTTCCAGCCGTTGACCGATGCCGCCTCGGGCTGGGTGGCGATCAGTCTCGCCGTCAGGTCGGCCACCGTGGGGGTGGCCGTGGGCAGTTCGGTGGTCCAGAGCCGGTCGGCCAGAGCGGTCAGTTCCGCGGCGGTGGCGGGTTTCGCCTCGGGTTCGGCGGGAGCGGCCCCGCAGCCGGTCAGTCCGAGCAGGCCGGCGACGGCGAGGATCATTCGGGTGTTCACAGGCGGTCAGGCTAACCCCATATTGGCGGTGATTTGTCCGGTTGTTTCGGCTTTTGGCCGGGCGGCCGGGTCACATCGGACTAATCGTCCTCGGCGAACAGCCCGATGTCCCGCGGCAGTACCGAGATGAACCCCTGCAGCCGACCGTGATGGGCAGCGCAGACCCCGGCCAGTGCGTCGGCGTCCCGGCGCAGGAAGGCGGCCAGCATCCCGGCGTGGTCGGCATGCAGCAGTTCCCGATCAGAACCGGTCAGGTGCGACATCGGCCGCAGCGGCTCGGTCATGTTCCACGCCGACTCCAGCATGCCCAGCAGCCGGCGCATCCGGCACGGGACGATCAGCGCCAGATGGAACCGGCGGCTCTCCCGGTGATAAGCCGCCCCGCCGTCACCGGCCTCGATCGCCGCGTCCAGCGCCCGCAAGGCCGCCCGGGCCGACCGGTCGTCGTCACTCGTCGCACCGGCCACCGCCACCCGCAGCGCGGCCGACTCCAGTGCCTCCCGGACCAGGTAGATCTCACCGAACTCACGGGCCGTCATCATGGCCACCCGGTAGCCGCCGTTGGCCCGGTGGTCGACCAGCCCCTCCCCGATCAAGGTCATCAGAGCTTCCCGTACGGGTATCCGGCTCACCCCGAACTCCGCCGCCACCGCGTCCACCGGAATCGCCGACCCGGGTGGCACCTGCCCGTGCAGGATGACCGCCCGCAGCTCGTCGACGATCGCACTCTGCGCGCTGCCCGCGGGCCGATCGGCGAGCCGGGCGATCAGCGCCGATCTGCGCCGGGGTCCGGACATGGCCGGACCCTAGTCCCGTTTGGTTATCGGCACGTTTCGCACGATGCTGGATAGGCTGGCGGTCAGAGCGCTGATCCGGGAGGTCTCCGTGCCACTGTTCCCCCAGCCGAGCCACCCGCCCGAGTGGCAGCCCCCGCACTCGCCCGGGATCACGCCCGGCTTCCCCGGGTGGCTCGAGGAGCGCCTCTTCGACCAGCGGATCGTGATGCTGCGAGGTCAGCTCAACGCCGAGACCGCGTCCGGGATCGTGGCCGCGCTGCTCACTCTCGACTCGGCCGGGCCGGAGGCGATCCACCTGCACGTGTCCAGTTCGGGTGGGGATCTGAGCGCCGCGCTCTCGGTCGTCGACGTGCTGGACGCACTAGCCGCACCGGTGCACGCCCTGGTCACCGCAGAGGCCGGGGGTGCTGCCCTGGCGGTCATCGCGGCGGCTGATCAGCGGGCGGCGTACCGGCACGCCCGGTTCAAACTGTCCGAGCCGCGGACCGCCGGGGTGACCGGGACCGCCGACGAGGTGGCCGCCGCGGCCGGGCAGCACTTGCGCGAACTCGAGGAGGTGGTGATCCGGCTCGCCGAACTGACCGGTAAGCCCCGCAGCCGGATCGAGGACGACCTGTCCGGCGGGCGCAGTCTGAGCGCCGCCGAGGCCGTGGACTACGGGTTGATCGACGAGGTCGTCACCCCTAAGAAGAACGGACCGCGGTGATGATCACCGCGGTCCGTTCTCAACTACCTAGCTCGTTCTGAGCTTGCCGGCTCGTTCGTGACGGCCTGGCTCAGACGGCGACCTTCACGCCCATGGAGCGGGCGGTGCCGGCCACGATCTTGATCGCGGCGTCGAGGTCGTTCGCGTTGAGGTCGGGCAGCTTGCGCTCCGCGATCTCCTTGACCTGGGTCGCGCTGAGCGTCCCGACGGTCGTGGTGAGCGGGTTGGCGGCGCCGGACTGGATGCCCAGGGTCTTCCGGATGAGGAAGCTGGTCGGCGGCGTCTTGTAGGCCAGCGTGTGGCTGCGGTCCTCGTAGACCGAGACGATGACCGGGATGATCTCGCCGCGGTTCTTCGCGGTGGCCTCGTCGTACTCGACCTTGACGGCACGCATGTTGGCACCGGTCGGGCCGAGCATCTTACCGAGGTCGACCATCGCGGCGTTACCCGCCTCAAGCGCGAGGGTTACCTCATGAGTCTTTTTCTTGGGCGGCATTGAGTAGGGCTCCTTAGGGTGAGCTGCACGGGCCGAACTCGCAGCTCGCCAGCTTCAACGACACACGACAACCCCGAGACAGTACCGGTCCGCGGTGGCGGAATCCAAACTGAGGCCTCGGGGAACGGACCCCAGTGTATCCCGGTTTACCTCAGTACTTGCTGCAGGGGCAGTCGGCCATCAGCGAGCGCACCGAGTCGACGTACTCCGGGTTGGGCAGCTTCTTCTTCCGAGCCGCCTCGTCGACCGTCCCATACCCGGCGTTGTAACCGGACACCACCACGTTCAGGAGGCACCAGCTGGAATGGCTCCTGCACTTCGACGGGCTCAGGTCATAGCTGCCCTTGAAGTAGTTGTCCCCGAAATACTTGGTCAGCCAGGCCAGATAGTTCGCGCCGGCGAAGGCGTTGTCCCGATGGTCACCGGTCGCGTCGTAGGCGAGGCCGAACCGCTGGTTCATGTGATCGAGCGTGTCCGGCATGACCTGCATCAGCCCGAAACCGCCGTCACAGTTCCGGATCGCGCTCTGCCAGCCGCTCTCCTGCCAGGCGACCGAACGCACCAGGGTGAGATTGAGCTTCAGCTTCGGCGCCTCGGTGCGCCAGTAGATCCGGGCCGCCGCCGTACGCAGGGCCGCCTTGGCCTTGCTCTTGGAGATGTTCTTCCCGACGTAGTCGTAGCAGGCCGGCTCCTGGCTCCAGTCCTCCTCGGTGGCACTGGGGCTGGCCGTGGGCGCCTTCGATGTCTTCTTCTTCGGCTTGCTCGATGTCCGGACCGGCTCCGGGGACTCTTCCGCGACCTCGGTCTCCTCCGCTTCCACGGTCTCCTCCGCGAGCGGCTCCTCGAGCACCGGGGACGCCGCGACCGGCGCCGCCGACCTCTGCTCCCCGGCTCCCGCCAGCCCACACCCGGCGGCCACCATCAACGCCACCAGCCCGGCCACCGCGTGCACACGAATCCCCATCGATGCCACCCTTCCCCCGTAAGACATCGATGAATGACGCTAGCAGTGACCTGGCGATCACCACAGGCCAGAAAACGGGACAGAAGACCACAAGATTCGGGTCTTGACCCCGTGTCACGAACGGCAACCTGAGCCGGGAACAATGGGTGTCATGCAGACCCGCACCGACCTACGCAACGTCGCCATCATCGCTCACGTCGACCATGGCAAAACCACCCTGGTCGACGCCATGCTGCGCCAGGGCAGCCAGTCCCACGCGCGTGGCGAGATGGCCGACCGCGTCATGGACTCCATGGACCTGGAGCGGGAAAAGGGCATCACCATCCTCGCCAAGAACACGGCGATCAGCTACCAGCCGGCCGAGGGTGACCCGGTCACCATCAACATCATCGACACCCCCGGCCACGCCGACTTCGGTGGAGAGGTCGAGCGCGGCCTCACCATGGTCGACGGTGTCGCCCTGCTCGTCGACGCCTCCGAGGGCCCTCTCCCGCAGACCCGCTTCGTGCTGCGCAAGGCCCTCGCCGCCAAGCTGCCGATCATCCTGATCATCAACAAGGTGGACCGCCCCGACGCCCGCATCAAGGAGGTCGTCGACGAGACCTACGAGCTGTTCCTCGACCTCGACGCCGACGAGCACCAGATCGAGTTCCCCATCGTCTACGCCTGTGCCCGCGACGGCATCGCCTCGCTGACCCAGCCCAAGGACGGCGCCGTCCCCGAGGACAGCACCGACCTGGAGGTGCTGTTCAGCACCATCCTGGACACCATCCCGGCTCCGACATACGAGGAGGGCGCGCCGCTCCAGGCTCACGTCGTCAACCTCGACGCCTCACCGTTCCTCGGCCGTCTCGCCCTCTGCCGCGTCCACCAGGGCACCATCCGCAAGGGCCAGACCGTCGCCTGGTGCAAGACCGACGGCACCATCAGCAACGTGCGCATCTCCGAGCTGCTGATCACCGAGGGCCTGGAGCGCAAGCCCGCCGAGAGCGCCGGCCCCGGCGACATCATCGCCCTCGCCGGCATCGCCGACATCATGATCGGTGAGACCCTCGCCGACGCGGAGAACCCGATCCCGCTCCCCCTCATCCAGGTCGACGAGCCGGCCATCTCCATGGTCATCGGCACCAACACCTCGCCGATGGTCGGCAAGGTCAAGGGCGCCAAGGTCACCGCGCGCATGGTCAAGGACCGGCTCGACAAGGAGCTCATCGGCAACGTGTCGCTGCGCGTCCTCAACACCGACCGGCCGGACGCCTGGGAGGTCCAGGGCCGTGGCGAGCTGGCCCTCGCCATCCTGGTCGAGCAGATGCGCCGGGAGAACTACGAGCTCACCGTCGGCAAGCCGCAGGTCGTCACCAAGACCATCAACGGCAAGGTCCACGAGCCGGTCGAGCGCCTCACCATCGACGCCCCGGACGAGTACATGGGTGCCATCACCCAGCTGCTCTCCACCCGCAAGGGCCGGATGGAGGAGCTGATCAACCACGGCACCGGGTGGCTCCGCATGGAGTGGCTCGTCCCCGCCCGTGGCCTGATCGGTTTCCGCACCGAGTTCCTCACCGAGACCCGCGGCACCGGCATCATGCACCACCTGTTCGAGTCCTACGAGCCGTGGGTGGGCGAGCTGCGCACCCGCCAGAACGGGTCGCTCGTCGCCGACCGGGCCGGCGCGGTCACCGCCTTCGCGATGATCAACATCCAGGAGCGCGGGCAGCTCTTCGTCGAGCCCGCCACCGAGGTGTACGAAGGCATGATCGTCGGTGAGAACTCCCGGGATGACGACATGGACGTCAACATCACCAAGGAGAAGAAGCTCACCAACATGCGTGCGGCCAGCGCCGACAACACCGAGAAGGTGATCCCGCCGCGCAAGCTGTCCCTGGAGCAGTCGCTGGAGTTCTGCCGCGAGGACGAGTGCGTCGAGGTCACCCCGGCCGCTGTCCGGATCCGGAAGGTCGTTCTCGACCAGACCGCTCGCGGCCGGGCCGCCGCTCGCCGTAAGCACCAGTAGTTCCTGCTCTGCTTCTTCGGCCCATCCGGGATTCGTTCCGGGTGGGCCGGATTTGTGTCGGGGGCGCGTGGGGCGGTCTCGGGCGGGGCGGTGCCCACGGCTTGATCCTTCGTGTGCACCGCCCCGCCCGAGACCTCGGGTTGCCGCTTCTGTGTCTGTGTGCGGTTCACACTGTTGAGTTTTCAAAGATCAATTGGTGGTACGGGTCCCGGGGAGCCGTCTGCGTTCCTCTGCCTGCTTGCGTTCGTCGACCGTATGCCGCTCTGACGGGGCAAACATCGGACCGTGGTCCGATGTTTGACGGCGAAAGCCCGGACGACAATCGCTTCGTCGTCCGGGCTTTCGGTGATGTCGAGGGGGTGATCAGTTGTGTGGGGTGCTCAGGAGATCCTTCTTGCGGTCCCGGGAGGTTTTGATCAGGCTCGCCACGGTGGCCACGGCCAGGGTTCCGAGGATCACCAGCAGGGAGAGCCAGATCGGGACCTCGGGGGCCCAGTGGAAGCCCTCACCGCCGTTGATGAAGGAGATGTTGTTGGTGTGCAGGGCCTCCAGCACCAGCTTCACACCGATGAAGGCCAGCACCACGGCCAGGCCGATGTTCAGGTAGACCAGGCGTTCCAGCAGGCCACCCAGCAGGAAGAAGAGCTGGCGCAGGCCCATCAGCGCGAAGACGTTCGCGGTGAAGACCAGATACGGCTCCTTCGTGATGCCGAAGATCGCCGGGATCGAGTCCAGGGCGAAGATCAGATCCGTGGTGCCGAGCGCGATCGTCACGATGAGCATCGGGGTGAAGAGCCGCTTGCCGGTGTCGGACACGGTGGTGAACCGGCCGTCGCCGAAGGAGGAGGACAACGGCAGCGCCCGCTTGGACCAGCGGATCAGGATGTTCTCCTTGAACTCATCCTCCTCGTCCTCACCCTTGACCAGCGTGAACGCCGTGTAGACGAGGAACGCGCCGAAAATGTAGAAGACCCAGGAGAACTGGGAGATCAGGGCGGCACCGGCCGCGATGAACGCGCCACGCATCACCAGCGCCAGCACGATGCCGATCATCAGCACCTTCTGTTGCAGGTGCCGCGGGACCGCGAAACGGGCCATGATGATGACGAAGACGAACAGGTTGTCGACGCTCAGCGAATACTCGGTGAGCCAGCCGGTGTAGAACTCCCCCGCCGCCTGTCCACCCGCGACGGCCCCGAGCCCGACGCCGAAGAGCACGGCGAGGCCGACGTAGACCGCGACCCAGGCGCCCGCTTCCTTCATGCTGGGCTCGTGCGGCCGCCGACCGATGATGAAGAGGTCGACAGCCAGGACTGCGATGAGCGCGACCAGAGTGGCGGCCCACACCCAGGCGGGAACGTTCAACTAGAACCTCCGGCAGACACGGGTCGACGCTGCGCCCCGCCGGGTCCGGCTGAGTGCAGCGACGTGCGACTGTCGGAGGTCTCTTCCGCCGCGACCGTCCGCGACCGCCGGCCCCGGGTACGCCGTGAGGCGTTCCGTGTTGACGAGACCGGCACGGGGGAATACTCCCCTCCCACAGCGCCATTGTTGCGCACGGGTGGCACGAACGACACATCGGGAGGGCAAGGAGTGGTACGGCTCGCGGTCGAACCGCACATCCCGCCGGTATCGACACGCACCACTCGATTCAGTACTCCGGAGAGAGATCCGCGCTCGCCCTCAGAGTACGCCCCGAACAGCGAGATCAACCCCGTGCGGCATCCTAGTACGCTCCCCATTAGGTACGTATGGGACTCTTGCGGGCATGGTTCTCGAAGTCACCCTCATCGACGTTCTGCCCGGCCGCGAGCACGAGTTCGTCCACGCCTTCGAGCTGGCGCGGCCCGTGGTGGCGGAGGCTCCAGGCTGCCGTTCAGTGCGCCTGCAACGCGGCGTCGAGGCGCCGACCCGATTCGTCTTATTGGCCGAGTGGGACAGCATAGAAGCCCACGAACACAACTTCCGTCGTACGGATCGGCTGGCCCAGTGGCGCGCCCTGATCGGCGGGGCACTGGCACAGCCGCCGATGGCCGAGTATTTCACCGACGTGCCGACACGATGATCTCCGTCCACTGACCGGACCGCCGCTCGCCGCCCATCGACCGGTTCACCCTGTCCGCTGACCGGTTCGCCCCTGCCGGGCAGCAACCGTCGGGCCAGGCCTTCGGCAGCTTTCGCCGGGCCCGTTCGAGCGGCGGGCATCCGGCCGGCTCGCCAGGACGGGCTTCCGGCTGAGCTCGCCAGCGGCGGGCTTCCGGCCGGCCTCTCCAGACAGCGGTTTCCCGGTGGGGCTCCGCCAACAACAGGTTTCCAGCTGTGCTTCTCCAACTGCCGACTTCCGGCCGGGCTCTCCAACCTGCCGGCTTCCGGCCGAACTCTCCAATCTGCCGGCTTCCGGCCGGACTCTCCGGCAGCGGGCCTCCGGCCGGGCTCGCCAGGCGGTAGATGTCGGGGTGGGCTTTCCGGGAACGGGCGTCAAGGAGGGTCCTTCAACGGCGATCGTCAGGCCGGGGACCTGCGGTAGCGGGCGCGCCGGCCGCGGTGCTGGAAGCCGAGACGGCGGTAGAGGTTCGCCGCCGGGTTGTCGGCGTTGACGCAGAGCCAGGACTCGCCGAATCCGGCTGCGGCGGCCCGGCGTAGCGACTCCCGGATCAGCGCCGCGCCCAGACCGGTGCCGCGTGCGGCGGGCACCACGCCCACCTGGACGATCCAGCCCTCGGTCGCGGTGACGAATCCGGCGTCCCCGATGCCAGGCACGGTGGCCAGCAGCGACCAGTCCGCCCGGAAGTCGTCCTCCTCAGCGGTCTCCTCGATCCACTCGGCCGCGGGCGGATCCGGAAAGCCCGGCCGTTCCCGGAAGGCCGCCGCATACACCGCATGGAATCGGCTCCCGGTGCCCGGCGCCCACTCGGTGATCTCGATGCCCGGCGCCCACTCGGTGATCTCAGTTCCCGGAAACCGTCCGGTGATCTCGGCTCCGGGAGACCGTCCGCTGGTCTCAAGCCCGGGAAACCGTCCGGTGATCTCGGCCTCAGGAGACCGTCCGGCGGTCTCAGAGCCGAGAAACCGTCCGGTGATCTCGGCACCCGGAACCGATCCGGTTTCCGGGCGGCCGTCAGTGCCCAGCGGGATCCGCCTCTGGCCCCCGGCCAGCTCGATCCGCATCACATCCTCGGCGAAAACCAACCGGAACCCGCGACTCGCGAAGAGTTCCTCGGCCCCCGCAGAAAGTCCCTCGCTCTCCACAGTCACCCCGGCCCCACCAGCGCCCCCGGAGACATCTTGAGCGTCGACCCCGGCAGCACCAATGGCACCGGCAGCGGCAATGCCGTCGGCGGTCTCTAAAGCGACGTCCAGCAGCCGCGCCCCGATCCCGCGGCCCCGGAACTCCGGATCCACCATCCCCGTCACGATGGCGCCGTCCGGCCCGGGCCGCACCGAGACCGCGGCCACCACTCGCCCGGAAACGTTCCCAGCCGCGGCGGCGGCACCGGCGGATGTGCCCGCTGAGGGCTCACTCTCGTCCGACGTGACCGGTCTCTCGCCCACCGGGCCGCCAGCCGATGCTGCGCCCCCGGCAACCAGATCGCCAACTCCGACCCCGCTCCCGGCCCGACCACCAGAGGCCGACGGAGCGTCCCGACCACCAGACCCAGGAAGAGCGCCACCAGCCCCAGAAGGAGCAACACCAGACACGGGAGGAACGGAGGATCCACCGGGCCTCGGGAAATCGGCAGGCCCACCCGGTCCGGCAACAACCGCAGGCCCACCCGGTCCGGAGAGAACGGTGGGATCGTCTGTGGTGCGGACCACGAACGCCCTCGTGCCTGGGCCTGACCAGCGGCTCCGCACGAACCACGGGGTGGCCGCCAGCGGGAGGCCGCCGTCTGCGGCCAGGCAGCGGCGGGTGAGCCGGAGCAGGTCGTCCTCGCTCGGCTCACCCCACGGCTCGGGCTGGGCGGGTGGTGTCATGCCGCCACCCTAGACAGCCCGCTGACGCTGGACGAACGGTTATCGCACGCCCGCCGCGTCCATGCCGCGCAGCTCCTTCTTCAGCTCGTGGATCTCGTCGCGGATGCGGGCCGCCAGCTCGAACTGCAGCTCGCGGGCCGCGCCCAGCATCTGCTCGTTCAGGTCCTGGATGAGCTGGGCCAGCTCGGCACGGGCCATGCCCGCGCGCGCCGGAGCCGGAGCCGCCTTGGCCTTGGCACGGGTCTCCGGGACTGAGGCCTTGCCACGCGACATCTGCCGGCCGGAACCGCCGACGACCTCGTCGGTGTCCTCGGCCTCCTTGTAGATGTCGTCGAGGATGTCGTGGATCTTCTTCCGCAGGGCCTGCGGTTTGATCCCGTTCGCCTCGTTGTGTGCGATCTGCTTGGCCCGGCGACGGTCGGTCTCCTCGATGGCGTCCCGCATCGACGGTGTGATCTTGTCCGCATACATGTGGACCTCGCCGGACACGTTACGTGCGGCACGGCCGATGGTCTGGATCAGCGACCGGCCACTGCGCAGGAAGCCCTCCTTGTCGGCGTCGAGGATGGCGACCAGCGACACCTCGGGCAGGTCCAGGCCCTCCCGGAGCAGGTTGATGCCGACGAGCACGTCGTAGTCGCCCTTGCGCAACTCCTTGAGCAGCTCGACCCGGCGCAGGGTGTCCACCTCGGAGTGCAGATAACGGACGCGGATGCCGTTTTCCAGGAGGTAGTCGGTGAGATCCTCGGCCATCTTCTTGGTGAGGGTGGTGACCAGGACCCGCTCGTCCCGCTCGGTGCGCAACTTGATCTCGTGCATCAGGTCGTCGATCTGGCCCTTGGTCGGTTTGACCACGACCTGCGGGTCGACCAGGCCGGTCGGCCGGATGACCTGCTCGACGAACTCGCCCTGGGCCTGCTCCATCTCCCAGTTGCCGGGGGTGGCGGACAGGAACACCATCTGGCCGACCCGCTCCAGGAACTCGTCGAACCGCAGCGGCCGGTTGTCGGCGGCGCTGGGCAGCCGGAAGCCGTGCTCGATCAGGATCCGTTTGCGGGAGGCGTCGCCCTCATACATCCCGCCGATCTGCGGAATCGTCACGTGCGACTCGTCGATGACGGTGACGAAGTCGTCGGGGAAGTAGTCGAGCAGCGTATACGCCGGCTCGCCGAAGGTCCGCCCGTCCATGTGCATCGAATAGTTCTCGATGCCGTTGCAGAAGCCGACCTGCCGCATCATCTCGATGTCGTAGGTGGTCCGCATCCGGAGCCGCTGCGCCTCCAGCAGCTTGCCCTGCCGCTCGAACTCGGCCAGCCGGTCGGCCAGCTCGGCCTCGATGTCGTTGATCGCCCGTTCCATCCGCTCCGGGCCGGCGCCGTAGTGCGTGGCCGGGAAGATGATCAGCTCGTCGACCTCGCGGACCACGTCGCCGGTGAGCGGGTGCAGGTAGTAGAGCTTCTCCACCTCGTCACCGAACAGCTCGATGCGGATCGCCAGCTCCTCGTACGCCGGGATGATCTCCAGCGTGTCGCCACGAACCCGGAACGTGCCGCGCTGGAAGGCCATGTCGTTGCGCGCGTACTGGATGTCGACCAGGCGGCGCAGCAGCTTGTCCCGGTTGATGTCCTCGCCGACCTTGACCCGGACGGCCCTGTCCACATACTCCTGCGGGGTGCCGAGGCCGTAGATCGCGCTGACCGTGGCCACCACGATCGTGTCGCGCCGGGTCAGCAGGGACATCGTGGCCGAGTGCCGGAGCCGCTCGACCTCCTCGTTGACCGACGAATCCTTTTCGATGTACGTGTCGGTCTGGGCGATGTACGCCTCTGGCTGGTAATAGTCGTAGTAACTGACGAAATATTCGACGGCGTTGTTCGGCAGCAGCTCGCGGAACTCCTTGGCGAGCTGGGCACAGAGCGTCTTGTTGGGGGCCAGCACCAGCGCCGGCCGCTGCAACCGCTCGATGAGCCAGGCCGTGGTGGCGCTCTTGCCGGTGCCGGTGGCGCCGAGCAGCACGGAGTGGCGGTCGCCACGCCGGACCCGTCGCTCCAGCTCGTCGATCGCGGCGGGCTGGTCACCCGCGGGTTTGTAGTCGCTGACGACCTCGAACCGGCCGTCGAGTCGTGGGATGTCGAGCGCCATGCCACCACCGTACGTCGGGGGTATGACAAGTTTCCGGACCGCCCCGCGGACCGCCGCCGGTTCATCGAACCCGGAGAGATCCGGCGTGCTCAGGATGCACATTCGGCCCCCTCGGGCGGCATTGTCCGGTCTGCGCGGGCCACCTAACCTGGGTGTCGTGGAGGCTGCCCGCGGCGGCCGCCGGCACCGGGCCCCGACCGGGCCCGACCGCACCGTGGTCGATGCGCTACCGGACGCCCTGGCGAGCGCACCCGTGGTGGGTCGCGCGCAAGACGCGATCCGGCCGCCGCGAGGACCCCACGAAAAAACACGCCCGGATGCCAGAGACGCGGCAGGACCGGAGCCAGCAAGCCAGAAGCCGCAAGGCAGAAACCGGCAAGAACGGAAGCCGGAAGCCGCAAGGCCGGCCGGAAGCCGCAAGCCGTCGAAACGACAGGCCGGAAACGGGAGAATCAGAAAACGACCGGAACGGGACTAAACCCCCGGCTGCCACCCCGTCGCGATCGCCCAATCGTCGGCCGCCCGCGCCTCCTCCTGGAACCACGGCTCCTTGGCCTCGGCGTACCCCGCCCGGTCCGGGAATCGCACCGCCAGCTCGCTCTTCGCCGCCGCGTAGGCGTCCCGCGCCGCCGGCACCGCCCGCAGGTGATCCCGCATCAGCAGCGCGAACCGCCACCCCGGCGAGCCGGTGACCCGGACGTGCAGGTTGATCCGGTACCCGGGATCGGCGCAACCGTGCAGCCGTTTCGGCCAGGTCCGGCCGGGGCTTCCGTGCGCGTGATCCGCCCAGGTCCCCGGCCGGGCCGGGAAACCGGCCGCGCCCAGGTCGGCGGCGAGCGCGTCGGCCTCGTCCAGGGTGCGCACCCCGATCATCAGATCGATGATGTCCTTGGCGGGCAGGCCGGGCACCGCCGTCGAGCCGATGTGATGGACGGTGGCCCGGTCGCCGATGCCGTGCCGGATCCGGGCGATCAGGCGGGCCGCGGTCACCGGCCACGACGGGTCGGCCGGCACGATCCGCAACTCCGGGCTCTTCCGCACGGACCGCCCGGAACGGAGATTCCGCTCGAACTCCACCAGCCGGTCCCGCCACAGCGCGTCCACCCGGGCGTGCAGGCCGTCCAGATCGTCCTCATTGGTCAGCAGCACGTCACCGGCGGCCCGGCGCTGCTCGTCGCTGGTCTGCGCATCGATGCGGGCATCCGCCTCGGCCGGGGACATGCCACGGATGCGGGTGAGACGTTCGACACGCACCGCGCGGTCCGCCATCACCACGATCAGCAGATGGTACGTGGGACCGTAGCCCGCCTCGATCAGCAGCGGGACATCGTTGACCACGATCGCGTCCGGAGCCGCCGCGTGGGTCAGCGAGGCGGTCCGGACCCGTACCCGCGGATGAATGATCTTTTCCAGGCTCCGTCGCGCCGACTCGTCGCCGAAGACCTGACGCCCCAGCGCCGGCCGGTCCAGCGCGCCCTCCGGGGTCAGCACGCCGGAGCCGAAGGTGGCGACGATCTCGGCCAGCCCGTCCGTGCCCGGTTCGACCACCTCACGAGCCAGCAGATCGGCGTCGATGATCACCGCACCGTGCTCGGCGAGCCGGCGCGCCACCGCGCTCTTGCCCGCCCCGATCCCACCGGTCAGCCCGACTCTCAGCATGAGATCAGTATCCCGGCGGCGGCACCGTGAACGGAATGGGTGGAGGGCCACGCGGGCGGCGACAATCACGGAAAGAAATGGCGGAGGACCACACCGACAGCCACGCACGGAAGGCCGGGGCGAAGGGCCGGGGCGGAAGGCCAGGACGGCGGCGGCGCTCACGGCAGAACGATGAGGCGGGAACGACGGCACTCACCGAACGACGATGAGACAGGAACGGCGGCGCTCACGGGAGGGCGATGAGGCCGATCCGGCGAAGTGGCCGAGGTGGCCGTTCAGGAATGGCGAAAGGCCGCCCCGGCGCCAGGGCGGCCTTTCGGTGGAACCAACTACCGCAGGATCAGCTTCCGCTGGATCAGCTCTTGCCGCCGGCCAGCTTCTCGCGCAGAGCCGCGAGAGCCTCGTCGGTGGCCAGGGTGCCCGCGGGCTCCTCGGCAGCGCGGGCCGGAGCCGACGAGCTGGTCGAGGAGGACGACGAGGTGGTCACGCCGCCGGCCGGAGCCGGGTTGAGCGCGGCCTCGGCGTCGGCGTCGCGGGACGCCTGCACCTGCTTGGTGTGGGCCTCCCAGCGCTCGCGGGCGTCGGCGTACTGCTTCTCCCACGTCTCGCGCTGCTTCTCGAAGCCCTCGAGCCACTCGCCCGTCTCCGGGTCGAAGCCCTCCGGGTAGATGTAGTTGCCCTCGTTGTCGTACGTGGCAGCCATGCCGTAGAGGGTCGGGTCGAAGTGCTCCTCGCCCTCGACGAAGCCCTCGTTGGCCTGCTTGAGCGACAGCGAGATCCGGCGGCGCTCCAGGTCGATGTCGATGACCTTGACCAGCACGTCCGAACCCACCTGGACGACCTGCTCGGGCAGCTCGACGTGACGCTCGGCCAGCTCGGAGATGTGCACCAGGCCCTCGATGCCGTCGTCCACGCGGACGAAGGCGCCGAACGGAACCAGCTTGGTGACCTTGCCCGGCACGATCTGGTTGATCGCGTGGGTCCGGGCGAACTGGCGCCACGGGTCCTCCTGCGTCGCCTTCAGCGACAGGGAGACACGCTCACGGTCCAGGTCGACGTCGAGAACCTCGACCTCGACCTCCTGGCCCACCTCGACGACCTCGGACGGGTGGTCGATGTGCTTCCAGGAGAGCTCGGAGACGTGCACCAGGCCGTCCACGCCACCCAGGTCAACGAAGGCACCGAAGTTGACGATGGAGGACACGACGCCCTTGCGGACCTGGCCCTTCTGCAGCTTGTTGAGGAACTCGGTGCGAACCTCGGACTGCGTCTGCTCGAGCCAGGCGCGGCGGGACAGGACCACGTTGTTGCGGTTCTTGTCCAGCTCGATGATCTTCGCCTCGAGCTCGCGGCCGACGTACGGCTGCAGGTCGCGGACACGACGCATCTCCACCAGCGAAGCCGGCAGGAAGCCACGGAGGCCGATGTCGAGGATGAGGCCACCCTTGACGACCTCGATGACGGAGCCACGAACGACGCCGTCGTCTTCCTTGATCTTCTCGATGGTGCCCCACGCGCGCTCGTACTGCGCACGCTTCTTCGAGAGGATCAGACGACCTTCCTTGTCCTCCTTGGTGAGGACGAGGGCTTCGATGTGGTCACCGACCGACACCACTTCCGCGGGGTCCACGTCATGCTTGATCGACAACTCGCGCGAGGGGATGACGCCCTCGGTCTTGTAGCCGATGTCGAGCAGGACCTCGTCCCGATCGACCTTGACGACGGTGCCTTCGACAATGTCGCCGTCGTTGAAGTACTTGATGGTCTCGTCGATGGCCGCGAGGAATGCTTCCTCGGATCCGAGATCGTCGACGGTGACCCGGTTGGCGCTCGAGGTGGCCTCGATGCTGCTCGTCATGTGGACAGTTGCTCCGAACGGATGGATTCGTGGTGTCTCGCGCACTCCACGGAACTGCCGCCGGAGACGACACGAGCGAGCCACACGACCACCCGGGGGCGGTCTCATCAAAGCAGTCGATCATGCCGGGACCGGCGACCACGGAACCTGCTCCCTGCCGAGGTACACGTTCCGCGAGCGCATCGACTAGCTTACCGTGCGCATTACCACAGGTTGCAAGCCCTCCCGACTACTGCGGCACATTGCTGGTGGAGAACCCGCCATCATGCCCCTTATGAGCCGAATCCGGACGGCTGCCACGCCTGCCGTACGGTTGCCGGGTGACCTCGTCCCACTCGTCCGATACCACCGTGCCGCGCGTCACCGAGACCGAGGCACGCCGCGCCAACCGGGCCT
Organism: Actinoplanes sp. G11-F43; assembly: GCF_050589265.1. Classification (NCBI taxonomy): domain Bacteria; kingdom Bacillati; phylum Actinomycetota; class Actinomycetes; order Micromonosporales; family Micromonosporaceae; genus Actinoplanes; species Actinoplanes sp. G11-F43. The sequence goes on along the minus strand of NZ_JBNZCE010000002.1, from coordinate 204,525 downwards.
GGTGGGACCTCGACGCCGACGACTACCAGGACGAACACGGCGCCTTCCTCGGCGACGTCGACTTCGTCTGGTGCCCGGAGCGGCTCCGCGAGTCGGATGCGCGACTGCTCGGCCCGGTGGCGGGCAAGCGGATCCTGGAACTCGGCGCCGGCGCCGCGGCCGCCTCCCGCTGGCTGCGGCGGGAGGGTGCCCACCCGGTCGCCCTCGACCTGTCCGCGGGCATGCTGCGGCATGCGGCCGAGGCCGCCGGGCGCAGCGGGGTCCGGGTGCCGCTGGTCCAGGCCGACGCGATGGCCCTGCCGTTCGCCACCGGCGGCTTCGACATCGTGTGCACGGCTTTCGGGGCGATCCCGTTCGTGGCCGACTCGGCGGCGGCGATGCGCGAGGTGGCCCGGGTGTTGCGCCCCGGCGGCAGCTGGGTCTTCTCGGTCACCCACCCGATGCGGTGGATCTTCTGGGACGAGCCGGACGAGACCGGGCTGGTCGCCCGCAATTCCTACTTCGACCGTACGCCGTACGTGGAACGTGACGACGACGGCACCGTCACCTACCTGGAACAGCACCGCACCCTCGGCGACCGGGTCCGTGAGCTGACGGCTGCCGGTTTCGTCCTGCGCGACCTGGTCGAGCCGGAGTGGCCGGCGGGCCACGAGGAGACCTGGGGCCAGTGGAGCCCGCTCCGGGGCCGGCTGTTCCCGGGCACCGCGATCTTCGTCTGTGACCTGCCCGAACGCTGAACGCCCAGCGGTTTCCGGGGCCGGGCGCCGGGTATCCGGCCACCATGACAACTGCGATGAAAAGCCTCAGAAAGGGCGACAAGGTCAGCTGGCGGAGTCACGGCGAGACCGTCCACGGCACCGTGCAACGGAAGATCACCCGCCGGACCGAGACCGCCGGACGTGCCGTGGCGGCCTCGCCCGAAGAGCCGCAGTACCAGGTCGAGAGCGACAGGACCGGCAAGGACGCGGTCCACAAGCCGGAGGCCCTGCGACATGGCTGACACCGAGGTGTACGGGGATTTCCGGGACGCGGTGAACATGACCGCCGCCGAACTTCGCAGCTGGCTCGACAGCGACGAGTCCAAGAGCGTCGGCCAGAAACGCACGGCCGGCTCGGAGTCGGTCGGCCACGACTCGGGCCGGAAGATCGTCCGGATCCTCGGCACGAAGAAGGCCGACCTGACCGAGGCCGACGAGCGGCACATGCGCAAGGTGGTCGGCTATGTCCACCGGCACACGGCGCAGCGGCCGTCCGGCGACGTCGCGGACAGCCCGTGGCGCCACTCCTTGATGAACTGGGGCCACGACCCTCTCAAGAAGTAGCGGGGACACCGGCTAGACGGTCGCCGGAGCGGGACGTTCGGCGTCGAGGATGCCGGCCAGGCGGGAGAGCTCGCCCGGGATGGCGCGGTAGTAGACCCAGGTGCCGCGGCGGGAGCCGTGGACGAGGCCCGCCTCACGCAGGATCCGCAGGTGGTGCGAGATGGTGGGGCCGGTGAGCGGGAAGGCGTCGCTGAGATCGCAGACACAGATCTCACCCTCGGCAGCCGAGGCGATCATGGACAGCAGCCGGAGCCGCACCGGGTCGCCGAGCGCCTTGAACGTCCCGGCGAGGTCCCCGGCCCGGTCGGAGTCGAGCGGCGCGTGCGCGAGCCCGAGGACGGCCGGCCCGGCAGCGGGCCGGCCGAGAGCGGCCGAGGCGGCGGCGAGCGGAGGGGATGCACGGGGTGTGACGGATGTGGTGGTCGGTCCGGTGACGGTCACCGGCTGGCGATCAGCGTCGGGGCCCGGGCGAACCTCAATCGACGTCGATTGAATCGGCATCGGCCCAGGGTGTCAGATCAGCTTGACCATTGGCGACGCCACCACCCGGACGGGTATCCGACAATCTTGCGCCTGTCACCCGGGAGGACCAGCTGTCTCTACATCGGGTCGACGGGACATCACGGTAGGTGACGGCCGTCGGCCCGCCCATGACGGGCGGGCCGGCACGGGTCAGTGATCGGCGCCGTTCCAGTCCCGGCCGGAACCGATCGAGACCTCCAGCGGGACCGACAGCGGGTAGGCGCCGCCCATCTCCCGGCGCACCAGCTCCTCCAGGGCCGGCTGCTCACCGGCGGCGACCTCGAAGACGAGTTCGTCGTGGACCTGCAGGAGCATCCGGGAGCTCAGCCCGGCGTCCTTCAGCGCCTCGTCCACGTGCAGCATCGCGACCTTGATGATGTCCGCGGCGGAGCCCTGGATCGGGGCGTTCAGTGCCATCCGCTCGGCCATCTCCCGGCGCTGGCGGTTGTCGCTGCTCAGGTCGGGCAGGTAGCGGCGGCGGCCGAGGATGGTGGCGGTGTAGCCGTCCTTGCCGGCCCGCTGCACCACGGCCTGCAGATAGTCGCGGACGCCACCGAAGCGCTCGAAGTACTCCGTCATCAGGGTGCGCGCCTCCTCGGTGGAGATGCTCAGCTGGTTGGAGAGACCGAAGGCGCTCAACCCGTACGCCAAGCCGTAGTTCATGGCTTTGATCTTGCGGCGCTGATCGGGGGTGACCTCGTCCAGGGCGACGTGGAAGACCGACGAGGCGGTGGCCGCGTGGAAGTCGGCGCCGGAGTTGAAGGCCGCGATCAGGGCGTCGTCACCGGACAGGTGCGCCATGATCCGCATCTCGATCTGGCTGTAGTCGGCGGTCATCAGGGTGTCGTAGCCCGAGCCGACCACGAAGGCGCGGCGGATCCGGCGGCCCTCCTCGGTGCGGATCGGGATGTTCTGCAGGTTGGGGTCGGTGGACGACAGCCGGCCGGTGGCCGCCACGGTCTGGTTGAACGTGGTGTGGATGCGGGTGTCGTCGGACACCGACTTGAGCAGGCCGTCGACCGTCGACTTGAGCTTGGCGACGTCGCGGTGGCGCAGCAGGTGGGCCAGCAGCGGGTCACCGGTCTGGGCGAACAGACTGGTCAGGGCGTCGGCGTCGGTGGTGTAGCCGGATTTGATCTTCTTGGTCTTGGGCAGCTCGCGCTCGACGAAGAGGATCTCCTGGAGCTGCTTGGGCGAGCCCAGGTTGAACTCGCGGCCGACCACCTCGTGCGCGGCCACCTGCGCCGATTTCACCTCGGCGGCGAAGTGCGACTCCAGCTCCGACAGGTAGTCGATGTCGGCGGCGATCCCGCGCCGCTCCATCTCGGCGAGCACGATCGACAGCGGCTGCTCGACGTCGGCGAGCAACCGGACGGACTCACCGCCGTCCCGGGACAGCTCGGTGGTGATCACCTCGGCCAGGTCGAGGGTGGCCCGGGCGCGCAGCATGACGGCCTGCTCGGCGGCGTGGTCGTCGCCGTCGCCGTCGAAGCTGAGGGCGAGCTGCCCGTTGCCCGGCTCCTCCACCTTCAGCTCGCGCTTGAGGTAGCGCAGGGCGAGGTCGGTGAGGTCGTACGCCCGCTGGTCGGGTTTGGCCAGATAGGCGGCGAGAGCGGTGTCGGTGGCCACCCCGGCGAGCTGCCAGCCGTGGGCGTGGAAGGCGAGCAGAGCCGGCTTGAAGTCGTGCAGGATCTTCGGCCGGGACGGCTCGGCCAGCCAGGCGGCCACCGCACGCTCGTCGTCCTCGTCCAGCTCGGCCGGATCGAACCAGGCGGCCGGCCCACCGGCGGTGGCCACCGCGACACCGGTGAGACGCCCGGTGCCCCGGCCGAAGGCGCCGGTGACGGCGACGCCGACCGGGTCGGTGCCGGCGTGCTCACGCAGCCAGGCGGCCACCGCGCCGGTGCGCAACACCCGGCCCTCGATGTCGAACCCGGCCTCGGCCTCGGGCTCGACGGCGTCGAGGTAGGAATAGAGCCGCTCGCGCAGCACCCGGAACTCCAGCGCGTCGAAGAGCTGGTGCACGGCCTCCCGGTCCCAGCCCTGCCAGCGGGTCTCCTCTGGCCGGACCGGCAGCTCCAGGTCACGGACCAGAGCGTTCAGCTCGTAGTTGCGCACCACCGCGGCGAGGTGGGCGCGCAGGTTCTCCCCCGCCTTGCCCTTGATCTTGTCGGCCGCGGCGACCACCCCGTCGATGCCGCCGAACTCGGTGATCCACTTGGCCGCGGTCTTCGGCCCGACGCCGGGCACGCCGATCAGGTTGTCGCTGGTCTCGCCGACCAGGGCCGCCTTGTCCCGGTAGAGGTGTGGCGGGACGAGCTGTTTCTCCTCGACCAGGGCCGGGGTCATCCGCCAGACCTCGGAGACGCCACGGCTGGGGTAGAGGACGGTGACATGCTCCTCGACCAGCTGGAGGGCGTCCCGGTCGCCGGAGGAGATCAGCACCTCCATGCCCGCGTCGCGGCCCCGGGTGGCGAGGGTGGCGATGACGTCGTCGGCCTCGAAACCTGCTTTCTCGACGACGGTGATGCGGAGCGCCTCGAGGACCTCTTTGATCAGCGGGACCTGGCCCTTGAACTCGGGCGGGGTCTCGGCGCGGCCGGCTTTGTACTCCGGGTACCTCTCGGTGCGGAAGGACACCCGGGAGACGTCGAAGGAGACGACGATGTGCGTCGGCTTCTCGTCGCGCAACATGTTGATCAGCATCGAGGTGAAGCCGAACACCGCGTTCGTATGCTGGCCGGTCGCGGTGCTGAAGTTCTCCTTGGGCAGCGCGTGGAACGCGCGGTAGGCCAGGGAGTGGCCGTCGAGCAGCAGCAGTCGGGGGGTCTGGGCTTCGTCGCTCACGTCCCAGGACTCTAGTCGCCCGGTCCGACAAGTTTCCGGACACACCACGGGGCGGTCACCTGCGAAGGTGGCCGCCCCGTGGGCACTACCGGTCAGGCGACGCCGAGGTAGGCGTCCTTCACCGACGGGTCGTTGAGCAGCTCCTGGCCGGTGCCGCTCTTCACGATCGAGCCGGTCTCCAGCACGTACGCCCGGTGCGCGCGGCTGAGCGCCTGCTGGGCGTTCTGCTCGACCACCAGCACGGTGGTGCCCTGGCTGTTGATCTCCGAGATGATCTCGAAGATCTGCTGGATCAGCATCGGGGCGAGACCCATCGAGGGCTCGTCGAGCAGCAGCAGCTTCGGCCGCGTCATCAGCGCCCGGCCGACCGCGAGCATCTGCTGCTCACCGCCGGACAGGGTGCCGCCGGCCTGCTTGCGCCGCTCCAGCAGCCGCGGGAACAGCGAGAAGCACCGCTCCAGGTCCTCGGCGATGCCCGCCTTGTCCCGGCGGGTGTAGGCACCGATCTCCAGGTTCTCCATCACCGACATGCCCGGGAACACGCCCCGGCCCTCCGGTGACTGGCCGACGCCCAGGATGACCCGCTTGTCGGCACGCAGTTTGGTGATGTCCTGGCCGTCGAAGACGATCGAGCCCTTGGCCACCGGGCGCAGGCCGGAGATGGCCCGCATGGTGGTGGTCTTGCCGGCGCCGTTGGCACCGATCAGGGCGACGATCTCACCCTGGCCGACCTCCAGGGAGATCCCGTGCAGGGCCTGGATCCGGCCGTACTCCAGAACCAGGTCCTTGATCTCAAGCAGCATCGGTCGGCACCCCCAGGTAGGCCGCGATCACCTTCGGGTTGTCACGGACCTCGGCCGGCAGGCCGTCCGCGATCTTCTGCCCGAACTCCAGCACCGTGATCCGGTCGGTGACGCCCATGACCAGGCGCATGTCGTGCTCGATCAGCAGCACCGTGACACCGGAGTCGCGGACCTTGCGGATCAGTTCCAGCAGCTCCTGCTTCTCGGTCGGATTGAAGCCGGCGGCCGGCTCGTCCAGACAGAGCAGCTTCGGCTTGGTGGCCAGCGCGCGGGCGATCTCCAGGCGGCGCTGCTCACCGTAGGACAGGTTGCGGGCCAGCTCGCCGGCCCGGCCGGTGATCCCGACGAACTTCAGGAGGTCGTGCGCGAGGTCACGACCACCGCGCTCCTCCTTCCAGAACCGGGGCAGGCGGAGCATCGCGGAGAAGACGCCGGTCTTGTGGTGGGCGTCCGCGCCCACCATGACGTTCTCCAGCGCGGTCATCTCCGGGAACAGCCGGATGTTCTGGAACGTCCGGGCGATGCCCATCTGGGTGATCTTGTGGCGGCGCTGCCCACTGATCTTGGTCCCGTCGAAGGTGATCGAGCCCTCGGTCAGCTGGTAGACGCCGGTGATCGCGTTGAACAGCGTGGTCTTGCCCGCGCCGTTCGGCCCGATCAGGCCCAGGATCTCGCCCTTGCGGATGTGGAAGTCGACGTTGTTCAGGGCGGTGACGCCACCGAACCGCAGCGTCGCCTTGTCCACGCTGAGCAGGTTCTCACTCACTGGCGACAGCCTCCTTCCGGCGGTCCTCGAACTCCGCGGCCCGCCGCTTGCTGGCCACGATGCCCTGCGGCCGGAAGATCATCATCACGATCAGCACCAGGCCGAACACCGCGATCCGGTACTCCGCCGGGTCGAAGTTCAGGCCCAGCTCGCTACCCACACCGCGCAGCCACTCCGGCAGGTACCAGGTGATCGCACCACCCACGATGGCACCCGCGATGTTCCCGGCGCCACCGAGCACCACCGCGGCCAGCACCAGGATGGAGTTCTCCAGCAGGAAGCTGTCCGAGTTGATGAAGCCGCGGTTGCCCGCGAACAGCGCGCCGGACAGACCGCCGACGGCGGCGCCGATCGCGAACGCGGCCAGCTTGTAGAGGAAGGTCGGAACACCCATGATCTGGGCGGCGTCCTCGTCCTCACGGATCGCGACCCAGGCCCGGCCGACCCGGCTGCGCGCCAGGTTCCGCACCAGGAACACGATCACGATGATCACGGTCAGAGCCAGCCAGTAGTACGGGCGGGCGTCGGTCACCCCGAAGATCGGCTCGCCACCGGACTCGCCCGGCGGGTGCGGGATCGACGGGATGCCCCGCTGACCCTGCAGGATGCCCTCGTTACGGGCGGCGTAGAGCCGGATCATCTCGGCGAAACCGAGCGTCACGATGGCCAGGTAGTCACCGCGCAGTCGCAGCGTCGGGCCACCGAGGATGACACCACCGATCAGCGTCACCACCACAGCCACCGGCACCGCGGCCAGCCACGGCCAGGTCACGTCCAGCCGGCTCTCCGGCGACGTCAGCAACGCCACCGTGTAGGCCCCGATCGCGAAGAAGCCGTAGTAACCGAGGTCCAGCAGGCCGGCGAAGCCGACCACCACGTTAAGGCCGACCGCCAGCAGGACGAAGACCGCGGTGTCGAACAACACCTGGGCCATGTCCGAACGGGCGGTGTAGAACGGAAGGTAGAACTCGCCCAGCGGGATGCCGAGGTATTCGTAGAAGGCACGGTTCGGCAGCAGGTAGAGGAAGACCACCAGCGCGCCGATGCCCGCCCAGCGGAACTGCGGCGGCATGTTCTCCCACCGCGACTTCAGCACCGAGCCGTTGCCCTTGCCGTTGCCGTTGGTCTCGGCCGTCTTGTCGACACTCATGCGCGCGCCCTCCCCAGCGACTCGCCGAGCAGACCGGTCGGCCGGAACATCAGCAGGATCACCAGCAGTACGAAGCCGGTGAAGTCCTTCCACTCACCGCCGAACAGGCCGGCGGCGTAGTTCTCCACGACGCCCAGCAGCAGGCCACCGATCAGCGCGCCGCGCAGGTTGCCGATGCCGCCGAGCACGGCCGCCGAGAACGCCTTCAGACCGATCAGGAAGCCCACGTTGAACTTGGTGAAGCCGTACCGGATGTTCCACAGCAGTGCGGCCACGCCGGCCATCGCCCCGCCCAGCACGAACACCAGCAGGATGATGCGGTTCTTGTTGATACCCATCAGGGCCGCGGTGTCCGGGTCCTGCGCCACCGCGCGGATGCCCTTGCCCATCCGGCTGCGGTTCACGAACTGGTCCAGGCCCGCCATCATCAGCAGCGCGATGCCCAGCACCAGGATCTGGGTGTTGGTCACCCGGAACGGGCCGACCGAGAAGACGACCGCGGACTCCAGGATCGACGGCGGACCGAACGGCGCGCGGTGCGTGAAGATGCCGATCATCTCGGCCAGGAAGAGCGAGGCCCCGATCGCGGTGATCAGGAAGGCCAGCGGGGGCGCGTTGCGCCGGCGCAGCGGCCGGTAGGCCACCACCTCGACGGTCACCGCGGTCGCTGCCGACGCCACGGCGCCGGCCAACAGGCCGACGATGATCAACAGGACGATCGTGCCGATCCCGTCGATCTTGGTGTTCTGGTCGAAGCCCATCCAACCCCACGTCCACATGGTGGTGAACGTGCCGATCATGAAGACCTCGGAGTGCGCGAAGTTGATCAGCCGCAGCACGCCGTATACCAGAGTGTAACCGAGGGCGACAAGGGCATAGATGGCGCCCTGTTCCAACCCTGTCATTGTTAAATCAGGAAAATTCCTGATAAGTCCGTCGAAGTCCAAAGTGCGCGCTCCCGCATCGCGGAGGGGTAGTCAGACAAACCGATGCGGCCGGGAGTACACCTCCCGGCCGCATCGAAGCGGCCGCTCAGGCGGCCCGCTCACGAGCCATGCAGCTCGATCAGGACTTCGGGATCTCCTGGTCCTGGACGACCTTGCCACCCTGGACCTTGAACGCCCACACCAGGACCTCCGCCGGGTCGAGGTCACCGTCGGCCTCGAACTTGTAGGTCACACCGGTGGCCGCACCGACCTTGTTGTAGCCCGAGATGAAGGTGTTCAGCTTCTCGCGGGTGGTGTTGCCGCCCTTGATGCCCTCGAGCGCGATGTTGGTGATGTCGAAGGAGACATCGGCGTACGTGCCCGGCTCGGCGTTGTCGAACGCGGCCTTGTAGTCGGTCACGAAGGTGCCCTTGGCCTCGGTCGCCGGGGCGCACGGGCAGGTCAGGATGGTGCCCTCGGCAGCGGCGTCGCCGGCCACCTTGACGAAGTTCGCGTCGTTGACGCCGTCACCGGCGACCATCGTGCCCTTCCAGCCGGCACCCTTCAGCTGCTTGAGCAGCAGGCCCGCCTCGGTGTAGTAGCCACCGAAGAACAGGGCGGTCGCGCCACTGCTGGCGATCTTGGTCGAGACGGCCGAGAAGTCGGTCTGCTTGACCTGGACCTTGTCGTTGCCGATGACCTTCGCGCCGAGGACCTTGGTGACCTCGTCGGCCAGACCGGCGCCGTACGCGGACTGGTCGTCCACGACGTACACCTTCTCGGCCTTCAGCACCTGGTCGATGTAACGACCGGCGGCCGGGCCCTGCGACTCGTCGTTGCCGACACCACGGTGGAAGGTCTTCCAGCCCTTGGTGGACAGCGACGGACGCGTCGCCGACGGCGTGATCGTCGGGAGACCCGCGGCCTCGAAGACCGGGTCGGCGACCTCGGACTCACCCGAGAACGCCGGGCCGATGATCGCGGTCACCTTGGCGTCGCTGACCGCCTGCTGCGCCAGGGCCGGGGCCTTGGCCGGGTCGCCCTGCGAGTCCAGCTCGAGCAGTTCGACCTTGCAGTCCGCGTTCGCCGTGTTGTACTGGTCGATGGCGAGCTTGGTGCCGTTGCGCATGTGGATACCGAGACCGGCCGCGTCACCCGTCAGGGCGCCGAAGAAGCCGATCTTCAGGCCACAGGCGGCACTGTCGCCGCCGCCGGTCGACTCACTGGGGCTGTCCGCCTTACACGCGGCAGTGCCACCCAACATGAACGCGGCAACCGCAGCCGCGCCCACCGCCCGAAAAAGCTTCTGCCTCAAGGCAAGATTCCCTTCATCAATGGCTTCCGGGGCTTCACGCCGAGGGGTGTCCTCGACGAAAAGTCACGGAGCCGGCACAGCAGCCGGTCTTGCGGCGGGACGTTATCCCACGGTCAGTAGCCACGAGTAGCAAATTGGCTGCGCATTGACCGAACCGTTACCCGACTCCAAGATCGTGTTGCCGCCATATGACGCGGATCAGCCGAACGCGCTACTTCAACCGTCCGAACGGGTCTGCCGTCACCCACAGCCGCGCCCCCGAACCGCCGTCCCACAACAGCGTCAGTCGATCCCCCGCCCCGGCCAGCGCCGCCACCGTGGCCACCGACCGTGACAACGCCGCCGGCGGCTCCACAGCCGTCCACGACACGCCGGCGTCCGGTGACGACCACAATCCGAACCGGTCACCGGAACCGGTCAGCGCGACCACCCGGCCGGCCGCCACCGCACCCGACACCGACGGCGGCACCCCCACGCCGGCCGACCCGAACACCGGGCCCGGCACCCACCGGCCACCCGACACGCGCCACCCGCGGAACCCCTCCGACACCCCCAGCAGCACCGGACCGGCCCAGAACAACTCCCCCGCGCCGGGCGCCTCCACCGGCACCGCCGACCAGCCACCGGCCGCGTCCCACGACCACACCGCCGGACGCCGCGCCCCGTCCACCGGCGCCGCGCCCACCACCAGCCAGCCACCCGCCGACGCCACCGCGTCCGACGCCCACGACCGGGCGCCCGCGCCGGGCCGCGGGACGAACTCCGCACCGTCCGGCGAGGACCACACCGACGCGCCCGACACCCGGTTGCCGACGATCAGAAAACCACCATCGCCGGTACGCACCCGCCCGGCGTTCACCGCCTCGGCGCCACCGAACAGCTCGAACGGCGCGGACACCTCACGCACCGGACCCGCCGGCGGCCCCACCCACGAACTCACCCGCGGATTGCCGTGCACCCCACCCGACTTCGCGCCCAGCAGGACCAGACTCCGGCCGGAACACGCCACCGCCGACAACACGCTCCGCCCGCCGTAGAACGACACCGGCTCCAGAGCCACCGGACCCCACGACACCGCGTCGGCACTCGACCACACCGCGGGCCGCGTCTCCCCCGACGCCTCCCGCACCCCACCCACGACGAACCAAAACCCACCGCACTCCGTCACGTCACGTGCCAGAGCCGTCCCCGACCCCACCGGCAGCGACGACTCCCGCCACACCACCGGACCGGAATCAGACGGCGGCGCCGGGGAACAGCCGGCCAGCAGACCGGCCGACACCAGCGCCGCCGTCACCCGTCTCACTGCGGCGGCTCGGCCTCCGCCTGCTGCTCGGCCAGGATCCGGTCGGCGACCTCACGCATCGTCATCCGGTGGTCCATCGCGGTCCGCTGGATCCACTTGAACGCCTGCGGCTCGGTCATCGAATACTTCGTCATCAGCTCGCCCTTGGCGCGCTCCACCGACTTGCGCGTCTCCAGCCGGTCGGTCAGCCCGGCGACCTCCTGCTCCAGCACGGCGATCTCGGAATACCGGGACAGGGCGATCTCGATCGCCGGCACCAGATCGGACTTCTGGAACGGCTTCACCAGATACGCCATCGCACCGGCCGCACGGGCCCGCTCCACCAGATCCCGCTGACTGAACGCGGTCAGGATCACCACCGGGGCGATCCGCCCGCCGGCGATCCGCTCGGCCGCCGCCAGCCCGTCCATGATCGGCATCTTGATGTCGAGGATCACCAGGTCCGGCTTCAGATCCTCGGCGAGGCGCACGGCGGTCTCGCCGTCCCCGGCCTCACCGACGACGTCGTAGCCCTCCTCGACGAGCATCTCGGCGAGGTCCAGGCGGATGAGGGCCTCGTCCTCGGCGATGAGCACCCGCTTGCGCTCGGCACCAGCCTGCGTGTCGGCCACGGAAACCCCTACCCCCAGAACGTCGATGTCGCGACACCCCGGTATGTGGGTGTCGCCGCCCTAAGCCTAGTGGGTAGGCTGTGTCTTGCTCGGGTTGGCGTGACCGAACTTGCGTCCGCCCGTGTGGACTCGTCCTCGTAGACCAACCGGCAGAGTCGATGCTCTCAAACAGCATTCAGTGTGGGTTCGAATCCCACCGAGGACACCGATGACGCCGCCCGCATTTCCCCGGGCGGCCCCTTGATCGTTTCGGGGATTCCCCAGGCGGGTGCCGATGACGCCAGTGTTGATCATCGAGCCCGAGGTGGGGCGACTCCGCCACATCCGGAGCACATCGACCATCATCGAATGATGGTCGTGCCGGAATTCACGCGCGTGCCATTTCCGACCGATGGACGCCACGTTTCCGGCTGAATACGCCGCTCGCGGGCCAGCCATTCCGAACACGGGTCACCGCCACCATTCGACCACCCCGGAACGGGCGGCGCGCGCCAAAGACCGGAACCGGTGCGGGCGGGGCGGGGCGGGCGGCTCGTCACCCGTACCGGCGCAAGGGTTTTGTCGGCGAACGGCGGGCCACGGTCGGCTGCGGATGCTGTCATGGCAGGGACAGTTCCCGCAGGAGGCCTCATGTTGTCGTCCGGTTCCGCGCCGTTGACCGTCAAACGCGGCAGCATGTGGACATTCCTCATGTTCGCCGGTGCGGCGTGGCTGGTGATCGGCTGGGCGGTGCTGCGACTGGAGGCGGCCGACATCGCCGCGGTGGCCGGGCCGGTGGTGCTGTTCGGCGCGGTGTGCGAGATGCTGCGCGCCCTCGCCGGCACCCGGACATGGTGGCTCAACGCGGGCATGGCGGTACTGTTCACCGCCACCGGGCTGATCCTGATGCTCGGCATCGACTCGTCACTGACCGCTCCCGCCTCACTGATCGGCTGGTACCTGATGGTGCGCGGCGCGATCGACGTCGCCGTCGGGATCATGACCCGCGGCTCGGACCGGGTGTGGAGCCTGCTGGTCACCGTCGGCGTGCTGGAGACCGGGCTGGGATTCTTCTCGGCCAGCCCGTTCGCCCGGTCCGCCGAACTCGTGACGGTCGTCCTCGGCGGGCTCGGCATCCTGCGGGCGGTCGCCGAACTGGTCACCGCGCTACGCCTGCGGGAAGTCGCCGGGCCGCGCCGCGACGTGCTGGAACTGCCGCCGGAACGGGCCGCCGGGCTGGCCGGGTACGCGGCCGGGATGGCCGACACCGAGAACGCCCCACGGGAACGGGTGGCGCGGCATCGGGCCCGGCCGGACGACGAGGCCGAAACCTTCCACGACCGGGTGGTACGCACCACCGCGGACCTGGACTCGATGCTCGCCCAGGCGGGAGTGACGAATCCGCGGGCGGGCGCGGCCCACCGGGAGACAACGGCCGGCCCGGCGTCACCCGGGCCCCACCCACCCACCGCAACCCATGCGGCCGGTCCCCACGCGTCAGGCCCCAACGCGACCCCCGCAACCCACGATCCCGGTACGCGGGTGAACCCGGCGGCCGGGACACACACGGCCCCACTATCGGCAGGGGCGCACGCAGCCCCACTACCGGCAGAAACGCACGCAGCGCCGCTGCCGGCAGGGGCGCACGCGGCGCCAATGCCGGTCGGAGCACACGCGGCGGCCCCGGCGCCCGCCGGTTTACACATGGCGTCGCTGCCGAACGGGATGCACAACGCTCCAGCGACTGCTGGGATGCACATGGCCCCGATGACAACCGGAACGCACGCGGCGCCGGAATTGCCGGAAGACGCGACGGGCGACATGAAAAAGCGCTGATCAGCTTGTCTCCCCGGCCCCGCCGGTGGTGGATCGCCCATCGGCCGGTCGCCAGGCCGAGATCCACTCCGGCGGGGTTCCGCACCAGCCCAAACCGCGTGCCGACTTCCGGTCCGATCCACACCACAACGCGGCACACCGGGGTGCGGGAACCGCAACGTGCCGACTTCCGGCACGGAACGGACCGCAGCGCGGCACACCACGACCCACCAGCCGCGACGTGCCGACCTCCGACACAGAACGCACCACAACGCGGCACACCGGAATGCGCGAACCGCAACGTGCCGACCTCCGGCACGAAACGCACCACAACGCGGCACACCACGACCCACCAGCCGCGACGTGCCGACCTCCGGCACGGAACGGACCGCGGCGCGGCACACCACGACGCACCAGTTGCGGCGTGCCGACTTCCGGGGCGGAACGGACCGCGGCGCGGTGCGGGAGGGGTGGGGTTCGGGGGGCCTCAGCCGCCGATGCGGCGGAGCAGGCCCTCCTGGACGGCGCTGGCGATGTGGCGGCCGTCGCGGGTGAACATGCGGCCGTTGGCCAGGCCCCGGGCACCGCTGGCGGACGGGCTGGCACTGTCGTACAGGAACCACTCGTCGGCCCGGAACGGGCGGTGGAACCACAGCGCGTGGTCGAGGCTCGCGCCGATCACGCCACCCGGGCCCCACACCTCACCGTGCGTCGACAGCACCGCGTCGAGCAGGCTCATGTCGCTGGCGTAGGTGAGCGCACAGGCGTGGATCAGCGGATCGTCGGGGAGTTTGCCGTCCAGCCGCATCCACACCCGCTGCACCGGATCGGCGCCCCGGTCGCCGGGCGGGACCCAGCCGGGAATCCCCACGTACCGCACGTCGACCGAGCGTGGTGAGGCCTTGAACATGGCCATCCGGGACGGGTACCGCTCGACCCAGTCGAGCATGGTGGGCACGTCCTCGGGCGGCGGCACGTCGGTCGGCGCGGGGGTGTGGTGGTCGAGGCCCTCCTCGGGGATCTGGAAGGACGCCGACATGAAGAAGATGGTCTTGCCGTGCTGTTTCGCGGTCGAGCGCCGGACCGAGAACGAGCGGCCGTCCCGGATCGTCTCCACGTGGAAGTCGATCGGCACGGTGGGGTCGCCGGCCCGGACGAAGTAGCCGTGCAGGCTGTGCACGAGCCGGGCCGGGTCGACGGTGCGGCCGGCGGCGACCAGCGCCTGCCCGGCGACCTGGCCGCCGAACACGCGCTGCGCACCGGTCTGGGGGCTCTCGCCCCGGAACGTGGCCGCGTCGACCCGCTCCAGATCCAGCAGATCCAGGAGCTGATCGACGGCGGCCTGTCCGTGGAGCAAGGTCACACCTTGGCCGGGTCGACCAGGGAGCCGATCTGGTGGACGCGCAGGGTGTTGGTGGAGCCGGGCGCGTTCGGCGGGGAGCCGGCCACGACGACCACGTAGTCGCCGGGCTTGGCCAGGCCCATGCTCAGCATCTTCGCGTCGACCTGCCGGAACATGTCGTCGGTGTGCTCGACGAAGTCGGTCAGGAAGGTCTCCACACCCCAGCTGAGGGCGAGGGTGTTGCGGACCTCGGCGACCGGGGTGAACGCGTACAGCGGGAGGTCGCAGTGCAGGCGGGCGAGACGCTTGACGGTGTCACCGGTCTGCGAGAAGGCGACCAGGGCCTTGGCGCCGATGTTGCGGGCGATCTGCGAGGCGGCGACGGTCAGGGCGCCACCGTGGGTACGCGGGTCGTGCTGGAGACGCGGCACGCCCATGCCACCGGCCTCGGTGGTGGTGACGATCTTGGCCATGGTGCTGACGGTGAGCACCGGGTACTTGCCGACCGAGGTCTCGCCGGACAGCATCACCGCGTCGGCGCCGTCGAGCACCGCGTTGGCGACGTCGGAGGCCTCGGCGCGGGTGGGCCGCGAGTTCTCGATCATCGAGTCGAGCATCTGGGTGGCCACGATGACCGGCTTGGCGTTCTCCCGGCACAGCTGGACGGCGCGCTTCTGCACCAGCGGGACCTGGTCGAGGGGAAGCTCGACGCCGAGGTCACCGCGGGCGACCATGACACCGTCGAAGGCGAGGACGATGGCCTCGAGGTGGTCGACCGCCTCGGGCTTCTCCACCTTGGCGATGACCGGGACCCGGCGGCCCTCCTCGTCCATGATCTTGTGGACGAGGTCGATGTCCTCGGGAGCGCGGACGAAGCTGAGCGCGACCAGGTCGACGCCGAGGGACAGGGCGAAGCGCAGGTCGGCCTCGTCCTTGTCGCTCAGGGCCGGGACGCTGACCGCGACGTTCGGCAGGGAGACGCCCTTGTTGTTGCTGACCGGGCCGCCCTCGGTGACGAGGCAGTGGATGTCCTCGCCCTCCACCTCGGTGACCTCGATGGCGACCTTGCCGTCGTCGATCAGGAGGCGGTCCCCGACCTTGACCTCGTGCGGGAGCTTCTTGTAGGTGCAGGAGACCCGGTCCTTGGTGCCGAGGATCTCCTCGCTGGTGATGACGACGCGGTCGCCGGTCTCCCAGCGGTGCGGGCCGTCGGCGAACTTGCCGAGGCGGATCTTCGGGCCCTGCAGGTCACCGAGGATGGCGACCGGGCGGTCGGCCTGGGCGGCGGCCGCGCGGACCAGCTCGTACATCTCCCGGTGGTTCTCCTGGGTGTCGTGGCTGAAGTTCATCCGGGCCACGTTCATACCCGCTTCCACCAGTCCGAGCATGCGCTCCGGGGACTTGGTGGCGGGGCCCATCGTGCAGACGATCTTTGCGCGGCGTGTCACGGCCATCAGGCTAGTCCTTCTTTCGGGGCGGCCTGGCGGCCGACCCCCGTCTTCGGCATGAAATGCGGGTGTCGACGGCGAGGTCAACCCGCTGTGCGGTAGCGAGGTGCGCTGCGTCGTCCGCGGGCTTCAGCGACCGCCGGATCAGCCTAGCGTTCGCGTTCCGGCGCCCGTCGGCACATGCCCCAACCCAGGCTCAGGCAGCGGAAAGGCACGGCAGGAGAGACAAAACCGGCTTGTGTACGGGGTTCAGCCCGCCTCGCGAAAAAGAACAATTCGGGCACAAGGGTGTCCGGGATCACCAGGTGAGCCGGGCCGTGGGGCCACTGACGGCACCGGACGGCCCGGAGCGGGGCACGAAACAGGGCGAAGGACCGCGGGCGAACAGGGCGAAGGACCGTCGGACGACAGGGCGAAGGACCGTGGAACGACCGGGCGAAGGACCGTGAAGCGACAGGGCGAAGGACCGCGGATGGACAGGCCGGACGACTGCGGGCAGGGGCCGGCAGCCGGGAAAGCGCCAGGCGGGGTGATGAGCCCGGACGGTGGGGTGACGGGCCCGGATGACGGGCGGTGACGCACCGGGCGAGCGGAGGGCGAGGCGCGGAAGGTGAGCGGGAATCGCCTCCACCGGCCCAGCATCGATCGATAAGCGACAATGCCTAATGCGCCCCCGGACGATCCGGGGGCGCATTAGGCGAATGGTGTCAGACGGACAGCGGCTGCGAGTCCGACCGGACCGGTGCGGGCAGTTCGCCGGCGGCGCCGAGGTACTGGTGGATGGCGGCCGCGGCGGCCCGCCCCTCGGCGATCGCCCAGACGATCAGGGACGCGCCCTTGTGCATGTCACCGGCGACGAAGACGCCCTCGGCCCCGGTCTGCCAGTCCAGCCCGGCGTCCAGGACGTTGCGCCGGTTGCGGGTCAGCCCGAACTGGGCCAGCAGCGGCTGGTCCTCGGTGCCTTCGAAGCCGATGGCCAGCAGGACCAGGTCGGCGGGCAGTTCACGCTCGGTGCCGGGGGTGACGGCCACGGTGCGGACGCCGTCCACCCGCTGGACGCTGACCTCGGCGATCCGGATGGCGGTCAGGTTGCCCTCGGCGTCGCCGACGAATTCCTGGACGGCCACGCCGAAGACCCGGTCGCCGCCCTCCTCGTGCGCGGCGTAGTTGCGCAGGATCAGCGGCCAGGTGGGCCACGGGTCCTTGACGCCGGCGCGCAGCTCGGGGGGTAGCGGGTACTGGTCGAGCTGGGTGATCGAGGCGGCGCCCTGGCGGTGGGCGACACCGAGGCAGTCGGCGCCGGTGTCCCCGCCGCCGATGATGATCACGTGCTTGCCCTTGGCGTCGATCGGCGTGGTGTCCTGCAGGCCGGCGACGATCCGGTTGGCCGGGACCAGGTGCTCCATCGCCAGGTGTACGCCGTTCAGCTCGCGCCCGGGGGTGTCGGTGACGTCCCGTCCGGCGAGTGCTCCGGCGGCCAGCAGGACCGCGTCGTACCGGTCGCGCAGGTCGTCGGCGGTGATGTCGGTGCCGACGGTGACGCCGGTCTGGAACTCGACGCCCTCGGCCGCCATCTGGGCCAGCCGGGTGTCGATCACGTGCTTCTCGATCTTGAAGTCGGGGATGCCGTAGCGCAGCAGCCCGCCGATCCGGTCGTCGCGCTCGTAGACGGTGACGGCGTGGCCGGCCCGTGCGAGCTGCTGGGCGGCGGCCAGACCGGCCGGGCCGGAGCCGACGATCGCGACCGACTTGCCGGAGGCGGACGGGGCCGGCTGCGGGATCAGCCCGGCGCCGAAGGCGTACCCGGCGATCTCGACCTCGACCTGCTTGATGGTGACCGGGTCGTCGGCGATGCCGAGGACGCAGGCCGCCTCGCAGGGCGCCGGGCAGAGCCGCCCGGTGAACTCGGGGAAGTTGTTGGTGGCGTGCAGCGAGTCGGACGCGGCGGCCCATCCCCCGGTCCGGACCAGGTCGTTCCAGTCCGGGATGCGGTTGCCGAGCGGGCAGCCGTCGTGACAGAACGGGATGCCGCAGTCCATGCAGCGGGTGGCCTGGTCCCGGATGAGGGCCTCACCCGCGGGCGGGTAGACCTCCTTGTAGTCCAGGATGCGCACCGGCACCGGGCGGCGCTTCGGGACCTGCCGCTGGTAGCGGAGGAAACCGTTAGGGTCAGGCACTGGTAACCCCCATGACAGCCTCGTCGACGTTGCGACCGGCGGCTTCGGCGGTCTTGATCAGTTCCATCACGCGCTTGTAGTCGCGCGGGACCACCGCGGTGAAGCGCTCGACGGCGGTGGGCCAGTCCTTGAGCAGCCGGCCGGCGATGGCCGAGTCGGTCTCCGCGTGGTGTTTCTCGACCAGCGAGCGCAGCAGGTCGCGCTCGTCGTCGGTGAGCGGGCCGAGGTCGACCAGCTCCGGGTTGACCAGGGACTGGTCCAGGTCGAGCAGGAACGCCTTGCCACCGCTCATGCCGGCCGCGAAGTTGCGCCCGGTCCGGCCGAGCACGACGACGGTGCCACCGGTCATGTACTCGCAGCCGTGGTCGCCGACACCCTCGACGACGGCGGCGGCGCCGGAGTTGCGGACCGCGAACCGTTCGCCGACCTTGCCGCGCAGGAAGATCTCGCCGCCGGTGGCGCCGTAGATGATCGTGTTGCCGGCGATGGTGTTGTCCTCGGCGGTGAACGGCGCGTCCTCGGCGGGCCGCACGATCACCCGGCCGCCGGAGAGGCCCTTGGCGACGTAGTCGTTGCTGTCGCCGATCAGCCGCAGGGTGACGCCGCGCGGCAGGAAGGCGCCGAACGACTGGCCGCCGGTGCCGCGCAGGGTGAACGAGATGGTGTCGTCGGGCAGGCCGTTGCCGCCGTACCGCCGGGACACCTCGCCGCCGAGCATGGCGCCGACGCTGCGCTGGTCGTTGGTGGCGACCAGTTCGGCGCGGACCGGCTCACCGTCGGTGAGGGCCGGCTGGGCCAGCGCGATCAGCTGGTTGTCCAGGGCGAGTTCGAGGCCGTGGTCCTGGGCGACGATGCCGCGGCGGGACGCGCCCTCGGGCAGTTCCGGCACGTAGAGGACCGGGGCCAGGTCGAGGCCCTTGGCCTTCCAGTGGTCGACGGCCTCGGTGACGTTGAGCACCTCGGCGTGGCCGATGGCCTCGTCGATGCTGCGGAAGCCCAGCTCAGCCAAGATCTCCCGGGTCTCCTCGGCGAGGAACATGAAGAAGTTCTCGACGAACTCGGGCTTGCCGGTGTAGCGCTCGCGCAGCACCGGGTTCTGGGTGGCGATGCCGACCGGGCAGGTGTCCAGGTGGCAGACCCGCATCATGATGCAGCCGGAGACGATCAGCGGCGCGGTGGCGAACCCGAACTCCTCGGCCCCGAGCAGGGCCGCGATGACCACGTCCCGGCCGGTCTTGAGCTGGCCGTCGACCTGCACGGTGACCCGGTCGCGGAGCCGGTTGAGCAGCAGCGTCTGCTGTGCCTCGGCCAGGCCCAGCTCCCACGGGGTGCCGGCGTGCTTGAGCGAGTTGAGCGGGGACGCGCCGGTGCCGCCGTCGTGGCCGGAGATCAGGATGACGTCGGCCTTGAGCTTGGCCACCCCAGCGGCGACGGTGCCGACGCCGATCTCGGAGACCAGTTTGACGTGCACCCGGGACTGCGGGTTGACCATCTTGAGGTCGTGGACCAGCTGGGCCAGGTCCTCGATGGAGTAGATGTCGTGGTGCGGCGGCGGCGAGATGAGGCCGACGCCGGGGGTGGCGTGCCGGGTCTTGGCGATCCACGGCCACACCTTGTTGCCGGGCAGCTGGCCGCCCTCGCCGGGCTTCGCGCCCTGCGCCATCTTGATCTGCAGGTCGTCCGCGTTGACCAGGTATTCGCTGGTGACGCCGAAGCGGCCGGAGGCGATCTGCTTGATGGCCGAGCGACGCTGCGGGTCGTACAGCCGCTCGACGTCCTCGCCACCCTCGCCGGTGTTCGACTTGGCGCCGAGCCGGTTCATCGCGACGGCCAGGGTCTCGTGCGACTCGGCGGAGATCGAGCCGTAGCTCATCGCGCCGGTGGAGAACCGCTTGACGATCTCGGCGGCCGGTTCGACCTCGTCGATGCTGATCGGGGTGCGGTCGGAGGCGAACCGGAACAGGCCACGCAGGTGACCGGCCGCCGCCGACAGTTCGTCGACCTTGGCGGTGTAGCGGCGGAACACGTCGTACTGCTTGCTGCGGGTGGCGTGCTGGAGCAGGAAGACCGTCTCCGGGTTGAACAGGTGCAGCTCACCCTCGCGGCGCCACTGGTACTCCCCGCCGACTTCGAGGCGGCGGTGCGCGCGCTCGGCCTTGTTGGCCGGGTACGCCTTGTCGTGCCGCGCCTTGATCTCGGCGTGCACCCCGGCCAGGCCGACGCCGCCGATCCGCCCGGAGGTGCCGGCGAAGTAGCGCTGGAGCAGCTTGGTGTCCAGGCCGACGGCCTCGAACACCTGGGCGCCGCAGTACGACGAGACGGTCGAGATGCCCATCTTGGACATGATCTTCAGGACGCCCTTGCCGAGCGCCTTGACGTAGTTGCGGACCGCCTTGCGCGGCTCCACCCCGACCAGCGCTCCGGTGGCGATCAGGTCCTCGACGCTCTCGAAGGCGAGGTACGGGTTGACCGCGGCCGCGCCGAACCCGATCAGGGTGGCCGCGTGGTGCACCTCGCGGCAGTCGCCGGACTCCACGACCAGGGCCACCTGGGTGCGGGTCTGCTCGCGCACCAGGTGCTGGTGCACGGCCGCGGTGAGCAGCAGCGACGGGATCGGGGCCAGGTCGGCGTTGGAGTCCCGGTCGGACAGCACCAGGATGCGCACGCCGTCCTCGATGGCCTCGGAGACGTGCCGGCAGATCTGGGTGAGCCGGGCCTTGATGCCGGCCGCGCCGTCGCGCAGCGGGTAGAGCCCGGAGACCCGGACCGCCTTGAAGCCGGGCAGGTCGCCGTCCTCGTCGATGCTGAGGATCTTGGCGAGTTCGTCGTTGTCGATCACCGGGTACGGCAGGGTGATCTGCCGGCAGCTGGCCGGTCCCGGCTTGAGCAGGTTGCCCTCCGGGCCGATCGTCGAGGAGAGGCTGGTCACCAGCTCCTCCCGGATGGCGTCCAGCGGCGGGTTGGTGACCTGCGCGAACAGCTGGTGGAAGTAGTCGAACATCAGCCGCGGCCGGGTGGACAGCGGTGAGATCGGGGTGTCGGTGCCCATCGAGCCGAGCGGCTCGGCGCCGAGGCGGGCCATCGGCGCGATGAGGATCTTCAGTTCCTCCTCGGAGTAGCCGAAGACCTGCTGCCGGCGGGTGACCGAGTCGTGGGTGTAGACGACGTGCTCACGCGGCGGCAGGTCACCGAGCTCGATCAGCCCGGCGTGCAGCCAGTCGGCGTACGGCTCGGCGGCGGCCAGCTCGGCCTTGATCTCGTCGTCGTGCACGATGCGGCCGGCAGTGGTGTCGACCAGGAACATCTTGCCGGGCTGCAGCCGGCCCTTGGCGACCACGTCGGCCGGGTCGACGTCGATGATGCCGGCCTCGGAGCCGAGCGCGACCAGCCCGTCCTTGGTGTGCCACCAGCGGCCGGGGCGCAGGCCGTTGCGGTCCAGCACGGCGCCGATGATCGAGCCGTCGGTGAAGGCGACCGCGGCCGGGCCGTCCCACGGCTCCATCATGCTGGCGTGGAACTTGTAGAAGGCGCGGCGGGCCGGATCCATGTCCGGGTCGTTCTCCCACGCCTCCGGGATCATCATCAGCACCGCGTGCGGCAGGCTGCGGCCGGCCAGGTGCAGCAGTTCGAGGACCTCGTCGAAGCCGGCCGAGTCGGAGGCCTCCGGCGAGTTGATCGGGAACAGCCGCTTGATGTTGCCGGGGATGTTCGGCGAGG
This sequence comes from Actinoplanes sp. G11-F43, assembly GCF_050589265.1. Classification (NCBI taxonomy): domain Bacteria; kingdom Bacillati; phylum Actinomycetota; class Actinomycetes; order Micromonosporales; family Micromonosporaceae; genus Actinoplanes; species Actinoplanes sp. G11-F43. The sequence goes on along the minus strand of NZ_JBNZCE010000002.1, from coordinate 182,479 downwards.
ACAGCAGCGCCTCGCGGGCGGCCATCCAGTTCTTGTTGCCCCGGATGGTGTTGATCTCACCGTTGTGGGCGATCAGGCGGTACGGGTGGGCCAGCGGCCACGACGGGAAGGTGTTCGTCGAGAACCGGGAGTGCACCAGGGCGATCGCCGAGGAGACCCGCTCGTCGGTCAGGTCCGGGAAGAACGCCGGGAGCTGCTCGGGGGTGAGCATGCCCTTGTAGGTGATCGTCCGGGAGGACAGCGACGGGAAGTAGGCGGCGATGCCGCGCTGGGAGGTCTCCCGCTCGGCCTGCTTGCGGATGCAGAACGCGACCCGGTCGAGCTCGATGCCGGAGAGCCGCTGGCCGGCCGGGCCGGCGTCGGAGGCGCTGAGCCGGTCGGCGGCCAGGAACACCTGGCGGATCGACGGGCGGGCGTCCTCGGCGGTGGCGCCCAGGTCGGCCGGGTCGACCGGCACGTCCCGCCAGCCGAGCACCTCGCCGCCCTCGACCAGCACGTACTTCTCGAAGATCTTGGTCGCACGGGCCGCGTCGTCGGGGTCCGTGGGAAGGAAGACGAGGCCGGTCGCGTACGACCCGGCGGGCGGCAGCTCGAAGCCGGCCACGGCGCGGTAGTACTCGTCCGGAACCTGGATCATGATGCCGGCGCCGTCACCGGTGTTCTGCTCGGCGCCACGCGCGCCCCGGTGGTCCAGCCGGATCAGCGCGGTCAGACCCTTGGCCACCACATCGTGGGAACGACGGCCGTGAATGTCAGCGACAAATGCGACACCACAGGCGTCTCGCTCCGTCTGAGGGTCGTAAAGCCCCTGGGGGTGCGGATATGCCACCGGGCCTCCTGTCGTCACTGGTGTTTCATTCTGAGGTCGGGACGACGTCGGCCCTGCAAAGTCTCTTGAGTCTACGGTAAGAGCCTCTGCTCTCCGCCAGATGCGGATTGATCACACCTCTTGCCGCAGCGCGGACGAACTGAATAGCACAGCCGGTGCGGTGACCGGTAGTCTCGCGCGATGGCGCCAGCGGATTCCGGCCTTTTCGACCGGCTCGAACGGTTCTACGACGCTCTGCCCCGCCCATGGTCCCGGATCGAGGAGATCGGGTCTCTCGTTCTCTTCATCCGGGCGGGTGAGGGCTGGCCCTACTATGCCCGCCCGAGCCTCGGTTCGCACACCCCCTCCGCCGCCGACATCCTGGAGGTGCGGGCCCGCCAGCGCGATCTCGGCCTGCCGGAGACGTTCGAGTGGGTGCACGAGACCTCACCAGGGATGCTGGCGGTGGCCCGGTCCGCGGGGCTGGACGTGCTGCTGGCACCCCTCCTGGTGCTGGACCCGGCGGCCCTGGTGCCGGACCTGCCGCTGCGGGACGCCGAGGCCCGCTGGCTGGATCCGCGGGCGCCCACCTTCCCGGCCGACGTGCGCGCCTCCCGGGCGGTGGCGCGGCTCGCGTTCGCCGCCCCGGCACACCGTGCGCCGCTGGCCTCCGCGATGGAGAAGACGCTGGTCATCGAGGCCGCCGGGCCGGCCGAGCGGGACGCCGGCGAGATGCTGTCGGCGGAGGCGGTGCGGCACGCGCGGGAGCTGTTCGGCTCCGGCGACTACCTGGCCGTGCTCGCCGAGTCGCCGGCCGAGGGCATCGTGGCCACCGCGACCGGCCAGCGCGCCGGGGACGTGGCCGAGGTGGTCGGGGTGGCCACGCTGCCCTCGGCGCGGCAGCGCGGGTACGCCTCGCAGCTCACCGCGACGCTGGCCGGGCGGTTGCTGGCCGACGGCGTCGACCTGGTGTTCCTGTCGGCCGGCGACGACGACGTGGCCCGCCTCTACACCCGGGTCGGTTTCCGGCGGGTCGGCACGGCCTGCATCGCCGAACCGGCTGCCGCGCCTCTCTAGGTCAGCGATTAATCACATTCCCAGGATTTGGTACGGGGTAAGCATCAGAACCGGTTTCAGTCCTTACCAGGATCGGTTCCACGCGCAGCACACCACCGGTTCCGGGTGGGGAATCTCCACTGTGAGGTTCTCCATCCGGGCCGTCCCGGAATGTGATCTTGCCCGCCGGTGGGGCACGCTCAAGCCCGGCGGCCGCGGCACGGCCCGAACCGGCCGCCCACCTCGCGCGGACGGCACGGGGCGGTCCGCTGCTTCTGTGGGGCCGTGGGGCGTACCGCAGAAAGGGGTTATTCCGGCGGTGTCCAGTCGTGAACCGGATCCAGGGAGCGGGCCAGCATCCGCGGCCGCATGTGGTTGAGGGCCGCGTCCCGGGCCCGCAGCGCGAGCCGGCCGCGGGCCTGGACCACCGCCGACATCCGCCGGTTCTGCCGGACCACCGTGGCGGTCCGCGGGCGCCGCATCCGGCTGTAGGCCTCGACCGCGGCGTTCAGCTCGGCGCCCGGCTCCGCCTCGGCCACCACCGACCGCAGCGTCGCCGCGTCCTCGAACGCCAGGCAGGCGCCCTGGCCCAGATGGTGCGGCATGGCGTGCGCGGCGTCCCCGATCAGCACCACCCCACCCGGACCGGCCGGGAACCCGTAGGCGCGCGGCAGCGGCCGCAACTCCCGGACCCCCTGCGGCACCAGATCCTCCGGACGGGTCGCCGCCAGCAGCTCGCCGACCGGCTCGTGCCAGCCCGCGAACCATCGCCGCAGCAGCGTGAGCTGGGTGGACGGCGACTCCGGGCGGGCCGCCCCGGCGGCGGTCGCCACCCAGTAGACCCCACCCCGGCCGGCCGCGTGCTCACCCAGCGGCATGGCCACGAAACGGTACCCGGCGCCCAGCGTCTCCCCGCCCACACAGCGGTCCTCGGCCGGCCGCGGCACCCGGAACCCGGGGATCACCGCCTGCCAGGCGGCGAACCCGGAACCCACCGCCACCGACTCCGGCGCCACCGCGGCACGCACCCGGCTGTCGATGCCGTCCGCGCCGACCAGCAGATCCGCCTCCACGGTGGTCCGGCCGTCACTGACCGACGGGCGGGTCCGCAGCCCGGTGCGGATCCGGAGGGCGTCGAAGCCGGTCCGGATCTCCACGTCACCCAGGCCGGCCATCAGCGCGTCGTGGACGTCCTCCAGATGCGCCACCGCCGGGGCCGGGCCCGCGCCGGCCCGCGCCCGCGGGGTGACCAGCCACTGGCCGTCCGGGCGGCGCACCCCGCCGTCCGGCAGCGCCGACGCGATCGCCGTCCAGCCGCCGTCCGGATCCAGGGACTGCAGGGCCCGCATGCCGTTGGGCCACAGCACCACCGCGGTCGGCGGCGCGGCGATCCGCTCGGCCCGCTCCAGCAGGGTCACCCGCCAGCCGGACCGGGACAGCGCCCCGGCCGCGGCCAGGCCGGCCGTTCCCGCGCCCACCACCACGGCCGTACGCATGAGAGGGGTCAGCTCTTCTTCTCGTCGTCGCCGGCCGCGACGACGGCAACGGGCTCGGCGGGCTCGGCCGGCACCTCGGCCGGCGGCAGCACGCCGGTCCTCTGGTACTCCTCGAAGCGTTCCTCACTGACCAGCTGGTAGCCGGCCGGCTGCTTGGCGGCGGCGCTCTTCGCGGTGTCCTCCACGTCCACCTGGGAGACGTCGCTCTCGGCGGCGGGCTCCGGGGCGGTGTCCGGCGCGTCGGCCGGCACCACGTAGCCGCGCGGGCCCTTCACCACCACGAAGTAGGCGGTCGCCAGCAGGAAGATGACGATCGACACGAAGACGTTGATCCGCACGCCGAAGAACGTGTTCGCCTCGTCGACCCGCAGCATCTCGATCCACACCCGGCCGGCGGTGTAGGCCATCACGTACAGCGCGAAGGCCCGGCCACGGCCGAACTTGAACTTCCGGTCCAGCAGCCAGACCAGGCCGGCGACGCCCAGGTTCCAGATCAGCTCGTACGCGAACGTCGGGTGGTAGAGGTCCGGCTTGGTCACCGGCTCGCCGTCGATCATGGTGGCGTGGCCCGGGTTCGCCGAATCCATCTCGTGCACCTCGAGACCCCACGGCAGGGTGGTGACCTTGCCGTACAGCTCGTTGTTGAACCAGTTGCCGAGGCGGCCGATCGCCTGCGCCAGCGGCAGGCCCGGAGCCAGCGCGTCGGCGAAGACACTCAGCGGCAGGCCGATCTGCCGGCAGCCGATCCACGCGCCGACCGCCCCACCGGCCACCGCGCCCCAGATGCCGAGGCCGCCCTCCCAGATGTAGAACGCCCGGACCGGGTCACCGCCGGCGCCGAAATACGCCTCCGGCGAGGTGATCAGGTGGTAGATGCGGGCGCCGACGATGCCGAACGGCACCGCCCACACCACCACGTCCAGCGACACCCACGGCGCCACACCGCGCTTGCGCAACCGGTACTCCGTGAGGAGGGTGGCGGCGACCATGCCGGCGATGATGCAGAGCGCGTAGGCGCGGATCGGGAACCCGAACAGATCCCACACCGACTGGGTGGGGCTGGGGATGGCAGCGAAGTTCACGGGTGCACACGCTACCGCCGACACGCCGATCTGTGATGCCCAGGGCACCGGCTGTTTTCACCGATGCCCTCAGCGTGATCACAGCGGGCGCGTGCGCACGCCCTCGGCCAGTTCGCTGCTCAGGGCCCGCAGACCGGCCAGGCCGGCGGCCCGGTCCGGGGCCTCCAGCACGCAGCGGATCAGGGCGCTGCCCACGATCACCCCGTCGGCGAACGCGGCCACCTCGGCGGCCTGCGTCCCGTTCCCCACCCCCAGGCCCACCCCGACCGGCATCCCCGGGTCGATCGCCCGGATCCGTTTCACCAGGTCGGGAGCCTGCGAGGAGACCGTCTCGCGGGCGCCGGTGACACCCATCAGCGCGGTCGCGTAGACGAAGCCCCGGCAGTTCGCCAGAGTCATCGCGATCCGCTCGTCGGTGGAGCTGGGCGCCACCAGGAACGTCCGGTCGATCCGGTGCGCGTCCGAGGCGGCGATCCACTCGGCCGCCTCGTCCGGGATCAGGTCCGGCGTGATCAGCCCGGTCGCCCCGGCCGCGGCCAGGTCACGGGCGAACGCGTCGACACCGTACTTCTCGATCGGGTTCCAGTAGGTCATCAGCACGACCGTGGCCCCGGCCGACGACACCGCGTCGATGATCTTCAGGGTGTCCCGGGTGCGGACCCCGTTGGCCAGGGCGATGTCACTCGCCTTCTGGATCACCGGGCCGTCCATCACCGGATCCGAGTACGGCAGCTCGACCTCGATCACGTCGCAGCCGGCCTCGTGCATCGCGATCATCTGCTCGATGCTGTCGTCGACCGTCGGGAACCCGGCCGGCATGCAGCCCACCAGCACCGAGCGGTTCTCCGCCCGCGCCGTGGCGAACGTCTCGGCGATGCTCACGTGTTCTCCCCCGGGACGACCGTCTCGTTCTGGTCGAGGATGCCGAAGTACGCCCCGGCGGTGTGCACGTCCTTGTCACCCCGGCCGGACAGGTTGATCACGATGGTCGGCGTCCGGCCCAGCTCCGCGCGCAGCCGGGGCGCGATCTTCGCGGCGCCGGCCAGAGCGTGCGAGCTCTCGATCGCCGGGATGATCCCCTCGGTCCGGCAGAGCAGCTGGAACGCGGCCATCGCCTCGGCGTCGGTGACCGGCTCGTAGACCGCCCGGCCGCTGTCGTGCAGCCACGCGTGCTCCGGGCCGACACCCGGGTAGTCCAGGCCCGCCGAGATCGAATGCGACTCGATCGTCTGGCCGTCGCCGTCCTGCAGCAGATAGGTGCGGTTGCCGTGCAGCACCCCCACCGAACCGCCGGTGATCGACGCCGCGTGCCGGCCGGTCTCCACCCCGTCGCCGCCGGCCTCGAAACCGAACAGCCGGACCCCCTCGTCCGGGACGAAGGCGTGGAAGATGCCGATCGCGTTCGACCCGCCACCGACACACGCCGCCACCGCGTCCGGCAGCCGGCCGAGCTGCTCCAGGCACTGGGCCCGGGCCTCGACGCCGATGCCGCCGACGAAGTCGCGCACCAGCTCCGGGAACGGGTGCGGCCCGGCCGCGGTGCCCAGCAGGTAGTGGGTGGTGTCGACGGTGGAGACCCAGTCCCGCAACGCCTCGTTCAGCGCGTCCTTCAGGGTGCGGGAGCCGTTGGTCACCGGGATGACGGTGGCGCCCAGCATCCGCATCCGGGCCACGTTCAGCGCCTGCCGCTGGGTGTCGGTCTCGCCCATGTAGACCACACACTCCAGGTCCAGCAGGGCGGCGGCGGTCGCGCTGGCCACCCCGTGCTGGCCGGCGCCGGTCTCGGCGATCACCCGGGGCTTGCCCATCCGCTTCGCGAGCAGCGCCTGGCCCAGCACGTTGCGCACCTTGTGGGCGCCGGTGTGGTTCAGGTCCTCCCGCTTCAGCAGGATCTCCGCGCCGAGCGCCTCGGACAGCCGGGTCGCCCGGTAGAGCAGCGACGGGGTGCCCGCGTAGTTCAGCAGCAGGTCCTTGAAGGTGGCCTGGAACTCCGGGTCCTGCTTCGCCGACCGGTACGCCGCGTCCAGCTCGTCGAGGGCCTTGATCAGGGCCTCGGGCACGAAACGTCCGCCGTACCTGCCGAAATGTCCGGCCAGGTCCGGCAAGCTCGGGGCGGTCATGCCGCTCCGGAGCGCGGCGGAGGCGTGGTGTGGCCGCCCCGGGCTGGTTTCATGGTTCTTCCCGTCTGCACAGTGGTCACCGCACCGGCCTCGGCGTCGCCGGGTGGTTGCCGGCGTTGACCAGCTCGGCCACCGCGTCCCGCGGCGACTTCTGGGTCACCAGGCCCTCGCCGACCAGCACCGCGTCGGCACCGGCCGACGCGTAACGGATCAGGTCGTGCGGGCCGCGCACCCCGGACTCGGCGATCTTCACCACGTTCTGCGGGAGGCCGGGCGCGATCCGCTCGAACACCGACCGGTCCACCTCGAGGGTGCGCAGGTCACGGGCGTTGACCCCGATGACCTTCGCGTTCGCCTCCAGCGCCCGGTCCGCCTCCTCCTCGTTGTGCACCTCGACGAGGGCGGTCATGCCCAGCGACTCGATGCGCTCCAGGAGGCCGACCAGAACGTTCTGCTCCAGCGCCGCCACGATCAGCAGCACCAGGTCGGCGCCGTGCGCGCGGGCCTCGTGCACCTGATAGCTGGAGACCACGAAGTCCTTGCGCAGCACCGGGATCCGCACCGAGGCGCGCACCGCGGCCAGATCGTCCAGCGAACCGCCGAACCAGCGGCCCTCGGTGAGCACGCTGATGCAGCGGGCACCGCCCGCCGCGTACTCCCCGGCGAGCTCGGCCGGGTCGGGGATGTCGGCGATCGCGCCCTTCGACGGGGACGCCCGCTTCACCTCGGCGATCACCGCCACACCGGGCTTGCGTAGAGCCGCGTAGGCGTCGATCGCCGGGGGAGCCGCCGCCGCGAGCTCCCGGACCTTCTCCAGGGGCAACGCCGCCTGCCGTGCCGCCACGTCCTCCCGGACGCCGGCGAGGATCTCCTCGAGAACGTTCTGCGATGCCGCGCGGGCGGGACCGCCACCGCCCGCTTCCGCCTGCTGATCGGATGTCACCTAATGACTCCCCTCTCACGGGTGTCTTCGGCCTGATGCTAGGAGGTGACAGCGGGTGACGGCCTCCTGGGGGTATGGCGCGCCTCACGGAATGGACTGCGGCATAATGCCGACCGGCCCGCCGCGGGTGTCTCGTCGCTCACACCCGGCCGAGGCCCCGCACCGCGCTGGGCTGGGCTTATTCCCCCGTTCGGCCGATACCACGTCGTGGTGACACGAGTGTCACCGTGCGGAAATAGGACTCCACCATCATGTGACTCGGGCAAACTTGTTCCGACGCCTCAGCCAGCCGGACGATGATGTGGAGTCGACCCATGGCCACCGACCTACCCCAGCCGATGAATTTCGCCGCCGTCTCCCGGGTCCTGGTCTCGGTGGCGGCCGAGGTCGCCACCGGAGTGCAGCGCGCCGTCGTCGGGCCGGACAACGTCCGCACCGCCCGGGAGAACGCGTGGGACGCCATTCAGGCCGATCGTGCCCGGGAGGCCGCCCGCGCCGAGACGGCCCGTGCCGTGGCCGCCCTGGTCGCCGCCGGCCCCACCGCCGACAGCCGGCCGCGCCGCTCCGGAACCCGTAAGCGACTGGCCGGCACACACTGATCTACCCCCGCCGGGCCGGCTGAAACCGGCCTCAGCGGGTCGGGTCCTCACCCCGGTCCAGCGCGTCCCAGAAAGCGCGGCTGTCCGGGACACTCTGCACCTCCGGCGCCGCCGTCGCCTCCGGCTTGCGCTCGTAGCGGGACGACATGGCCGCCCAGGTGTGGCCGTACCACCCGGCCAGCACACCGCCCGCCGCCACCACCAGGCCGCCCACCACCGTCACCGCCGGCCACACCGGGTCGGCGCCGGCCCAGGCCAGCACCGTGCCCACCACCAGGCCCACCCCGGTCAGGGCCAGCAGGCCGCCCAGCACCCGCCGGACCGTGCCCCGGGTGGCCAGCAGCGCCCCGGCCCCGGCGAGCGCCATCAGGGCCAGCCCGATCAGCCACGGCTGCGCCTGGGCGCCGGTCTGCTCGGTCCGCAGATCCGACAGGCCGGGCCGGTGCTCCACCTCGACCACCCACACCCGGGTCACCGCGAGCAGCGCCACGCCCGCGCCGGCCAGACAGGCCAGGACGGCGGTGGCCGGACCCCGCCTCATCGGGCCGCGCGCAGGGTCTCCGCGGCGGCGATCGCGGCGAGCACCGCGGCGGCCTTGTTCCGGGTCTCCTGCTCCTCCGCCGCCGGATCCGAGTCGGCCACGATGCCGGCACCCGCGCCGACGTAGGCCACCCCGTCCTTGAGCAGCGCGGTCCGGATGGCGATCGCCATGTCCATGTCACCGGCGAACCCGAAGTAGCCGACGGTGCCGCCGTACAGGCCGCGCCGGGTCGGCTCCAGCTCCTCGATGATCTCCATGGCCCGGACCTTCGGGGCGCCGGACAGCGTCCCGGCCGGAAAGGTCGCGGCCAGCGCGTCGAACGCGGACCGGTCCGCCCGCAGCCGGCCGACCACCGTCGACACGATGTGCATGACGTGGCTGTACCGCTCGATCCGGGCGAACTCCGGCACCTCCACCGAACCCGGCTCGCACACCCGGCCCAGGTCGTTGCGGCCCAGGTCGACCAGCATCACGTGCTCGGACCGCTCCTTCGGGTCGGCGAGCAGCTCGGCGGCGAGCGCGGCGTCCTGCTCCGGGGTGGCGCCCCGCCAGCGGGTGCCGGCGATCGGGTGCAGCAGTGCCGTCCGGTTCGCGCTCACCTTCAGATGCGCCTCCGGCGACGAGCCGACGATGTCGAAGTCGTCGAAGCGCAGCAGATACATGTACGGGCTGGGGTTGGTGGCCCGCAGCACCCGGTAGACGTCCAGGGCGTCCACGTCGGTGGGCCGCTCGAACCGCTGCGCCACCACGATCTGGAAGCACTCGCCGGCCCGGATCGCCTCCTTGGCCTCCTCCACCGCCTTCTGGTACTCCCCCGGAAGAGTGCGGCTGACCGGCTCACCGGGCGGCCGCCGGTCCACCGTGGAGACCATCGGCGGGGTGGGCCGGGACAGTGCCGTGGTCATCGCGTCGAGACGGCCCACCGCCTGGTGGTACGCGGCCCGGCGCGCCGCGTCGTCGGCGTCCTCGGCCAGCACCGCGTTGGCCACCAGCAGCGCCGAACCCTCGTGGTGGTCCAGCACCACCAGGTCGGTGGCGAGCATCATGCCCAGCTCGGGCAGGCGCAGATCGTCGACAGTGGTGGACGGCAGTCTCTCGAACCGGCGCACCAGGTCGTAGCTCAGATAGCCGACCATGCCCCCGGTCAGCGGCGGCAGGCCGGCGTCCGGCGCGCCGCCACCGGTCAGCGCCGCCACCGTCTCGCGCAGCGCCACCACCGGGTCGCCGGCCGACGGCACGCCCTCCGGCGGAGTGCCCAGCCAGGTGGCCTCGCCGTCCCGCTCGACCAGGGTGGCCAGGCTGCGCACGCCGATGAACGAATACCGCGACCAGGCCAGGCCCTGCTCCGCCGACTCCAGCAGGAAGGTGCCCGGCCCACCGGCCAGTTTGGTGTAGACGCCGACCGGGGTCTCCCCGTCGGCCAGCAGCTTGCGGGTGACCGGCACCACCCGGCGCCGGACGGCGACGAACTCGGCCTCGCCGGGGACGGTGACGCCGCTGGTCATGGGGTCACCACCGGCAGCTCGGTGCTGAAGCACGTGTGCGTCCCGGTGTGACAGGCCGCGCCGACCTGCTCCACGGTGACCAGCAGCGCGTCGCCGTCGCAGTCCAGCGCGACACCGTGGACGTGCTGGAAGTGGCCGGAGGTGGCGCCCTTCACCCAGTACTCCCGGCGGCTGCGCGACCAGTAGGTGGCCCGGCCGGTGGTCAGGGTGCGGCGCAGCGCCTCGTCGTCCATCCAGCCGAGCATCAGGACGTCGCCGGTGCCCCGCTCCTGCACGATCGCCGCGACCAGGCCGTCGGGGGTGCGCTTGAGCCGGGCCGCGATCGCCGGGTCCAGGGTGGTCTCTACATCGGGTACGGACACGCCGACGATTCTCCCCCATCGCCCGCCACCCGGAACCGAGGCCCACGATCCGGTAACCGGGGGTGTGCTCGCCGGGGCGGAGCGGTACCGTCGCCGGGAAGCGCGGTACGTGCCAGTCTGCCCGGCGCCCGCCGCCCGGTGTGCCCGCGGACGGCATCGGCGGCGAGTGCGACCTCGCAACGGGAGCGGTGAACCCAGATGGAGCCGACGTCCAGCCCCGACAACACCCGCCCGTCCCCCGGCCTGTCCCGGTTCTGGCAGGTCCTCCCGGACCCGGACGTGCCGGAGCCGGCCGAGCCGGAGACACCCGCGGATCTGCTGCACGGCTCGCCGCTGGGCACCTTCCGCAGCCTGCCCATCCCGCCGCTGGCCCCGATCGCCTCGGCGGCCCGGCATCCGGCCGGCGCCGACCCGTTCGGGCTGAACCGGGCGGCCGCGCGGGGCCCGCGCCCACCCGTCACCGCCCCACCGGACTCCGGTCCACCAGCCCCGGAGCGGGACGGCGATCCTGATCACTCGGTGCCTTCGGAGGATCAGCCCGGCGCCGGTCAGGACGTACAGTCCGAGGAACCCGGGGACTCCCCCGCCGCCGGTTTCGGCCTCGGCGGGCGCGCCGGCCGGTTCTTCGCCACCGGGGACGATCCCGGTGACCGGGACGAGCGGGCGGCGCCCGAGGGCGGGACCGGCGATACTCCCGGGGCCGCGGCGGGCGATTCTCAGGTCGGTGACGAGCCGACCGACGAGGACTCCGCCGGCACGGCGGAACAGATCTCGCCGGCGAGCGGCCAGGACGCCGCCGAGGTGGCGGGACACAGCGACGAGAACGGACGTGACGATATGAACGGACGGGCAGGGGCGCCCGGTTACGCGCAGACCGGGGAGGCCGGCCCGGACGGGACGGGCGACGCGGCCGACGAGCCGCAGACGCCGTCCGAGCCGGTGCGCCCGGCCGCGGGCTGGGCCTCGGTGCCGGTCCCGGCCGGGCCGGTCACGCCGATCTCGGGCGGGCCGATCTCCGGTGGTCCGGTCTCCGGCATGCCGGTGTCGCCGGCCTACACGCCGAACCCGTACTCGGTCGCCGACTTCACCCCGGACCACCCGGCCGGCACGCTGTCGCCGGCCCCGGTCTCCGGGCAGCCGGTGGCGGCCACCACGGCCCCGGTGGAGGAGCCCGCCGACCCGGCCGGCAGCGCCCCGGTGTCGGCGGCGCCCGCGCCGGAGCGGGCCGCGGTGCAGATCCCGGCCACCCGGCCCCCGTCGGACCCGGTCGCCGAGCCGGCCGCGGAGCCGGCCACCGGTGGTTACCCGGGTCTGCCGCCGGCCGCCGAGGGCGGCTACGGCTTCGCCCCGGCCGGTTTCAGCCTGGGCCGGCCCCCGGCGGAGCCGAGCAGCCGTCCGGTGGAGCCGCTCGGGCGGCCCTCGGAGGCGCTCACCCGCCCGTCGGAGGCCTTCGGCATGGCGTCGGTCACCCCGGCGCCGGCCGGCCCGACGCCGCCGACGTTCCTGGGCGCCGAGACGTCTCTCACCATCGACGTGCCGGCCCGCCCCGAGCCGGGCCGCCGGCCGGTGGCCCCGGAGGACGGCGGGACGGGACACCGCACCGGCCGCCGGGCGGCGCCGGAGGAACCGGCTCCGGCGATCACCCCGTTGATCACCCCGGTGGTCGCGCCGGTCTCCGCCGCGGTGGCCGCCCCGGTCTCCGCCGCGGCCGTCGCTCCGGTCTCCGCGGCGGCGCCCGCCGTGGTGCCGGTGGCCGAGCCGCACGCCGATGACCCGGTGATCGGCCGCTCGGTGTGGGACGAGGACGCGGCCCGGCACTTCCGGGCGGCCTGGCACGAGGTGAAGGCGGAGTTCGTCGACGACCCGGTCACCGCGCTGACCCGGGCGCACGATCTGCTCACCGACGCCGTGAACGAGCTGACCGAGGTGCTGCTGGCCGAGCGGGACGAGCTGGACCCGCTGCGCGGTAACGGCACGCCGGACACCGAGAGCATGCGGATGGCGATGCGTGGCTACCGGGAGTACCTGGAGCGCATCCTCTCGCTGTGACCATCACAGGGCCGCCCGCGCGACGCGGACGGCCCTGTGATCCGTATTGCAGGAGAAAATTAGTGAGCCCTGCCACCCGCGGCACCGGGTGGCAGGGCAGAGGACGGGATCCCGCGGCATGACGGCGGCAGAAGGTCGCCGCGGGATCCCGCCTCGATCAGGTGATCCTCAGGCGGCGGTGCTGTTGCAGCAGCGGCGGCAGAGGATCGGGTGGAGCAGATGTGCCAGGTCGTGCCGGTCGGTGACCGGCCGGGGGAAGGCCAGCCGGGCCGAACGGGTGCCCATCCGCACCAGGAAGCCGTACCGGTCCATCCGGACGACCTTCGGGTCGTCGTCCGGGCGGGCGTTCTCGCCCAGCTGACGGCGCACGTAGTCGCTCATCTCGGCCATGTGGTGGTCGGCCAGGTCGGCGATCAGGTCGAACTCGACGGCGCGCAGCGGGTCCGGGGTGGCCTCGGCGTAGTCGTCCGGGTCGACCTCGACCAGCTTGTCGTTGCGCTCCCAGCGGACCTCGGCGATCTCCATCCGGAAGATGGCCTGGCTCTCGCCGATGTCGAGCAGGTCGCCGCACGCGTCGGTGTCGGCGTAGTCTAGGGCGGCAGCGCGTGCGTCGTCTCCGTCGAGCCTCCGGGCCCAGCCGGAGACCCACACGCGACCGAGGGACGGGGAGACCGCCATGGGCGGCACATCCCTGATGTCCAGCACCAGGGCGGCGTCTTCGGCACCGTCCTGTGGGCGCAGTGCGACCGCAAGGGTACCCTCGGACGGCACTAGCAAAAGCACGCGTCCCTGCGCATCGGTGACGTGCCGGACCGGAAGCGGTCCGGGACGGCAAGCGATGTGCGCGACTGCGGGCAGGTGGCCGGCGGCAAGCGTTCGTGCGATCTCGGCGGGACTGGGTTGCATGATCGAGCACCTCCGGGCACCAGTTAGGCTTACCTAAGTAAGGCAAGGCTTACCGTAACAGGAGATCGCAGTTGAACAACTCCCGACCCAAGGCGAAGCTCTCGCGCGCCCTCGGAATCCCTCTGACGCGTAAGTGCGTCAAGTACTTCGAGCGTCGCCCGTTCCCGCCGGGCGTGCACGGCCGTGGACGCCGCAAGAGCTCGGACTACCAGGTCCGACTGCTGGAGAAGCAGCGCCTTCGCCACCAGTACAACATCAGCGAGGTCCAGATGCGGGCGGCTTACGACGCCGCTCACAAGGCCGAGGGCAAGACCGGCGAGACCATGGTCACGCTGCTCGAGCGCCGGCTGGACGCCACCGTGTTCCGGGCCGGTTTCACCCGGACCATCTACCAGGCCCGCCAGCTCGTCGTGCACGGTCACTTCACCGTGGACGGCAAGAAGGTGGACCGCCCCGGCTACAAGCTCAAGCCGGGCCAGGTCATCGAGGTCAAGGAGACGAGCCGGCAGAAGCCGCCGTTCCAGATCGCGGCGACCGGCACCCACATCGACGGCCCGACCGCTCCGTACCTGTCGACCGTCCTCGAGGACCTGCGCACCACGGTGATCCGTGCCCCGCAGCGCTCCGAGGTCCCGGTCCTCTGTGACGAGCAGCTCGTCGTCGAGTACTACGCGCGATAAGTAGTTCAGGCTCTTGAATCGCTGAAATGGCGGGCCTCTCGCAGCGGTCACGGCTGACCGCGGCCGCTGCGAGCGACTTGCTTATCTCACCGGCGAACGTTGCCGGTCAGCGTGTTTGCTCCAACCAGCTGGCGTAGAGCTTGTTGTAGATCGAACCCTCCTCGGCGACGAGGAGGGCGTGCGGGCCGCGTTGAACGACGCGGCCCGCTTCTACTACCAGGACCTCGTCCGCGGCCTCGGCCGTGGACAGGCGGTGCGCGATGGCGACGGTGGTCCGGCCCCGGGTCACCAGATCGAGCGCGTGCTGCAGCCGCACCTCGGTGGCCGGGTCCACCGCACTGGTCGCCTCGTCCAGCACCAGCAGGTCCGGATCGGCGACGTACGCCCGGACCAACGCCACCAACTGCCGCTCGCCGACGCTGAGCGCCTCCCCGCGTTCGCCCACCGCGGTCTCCAGCCCGGCCGGCAGCCCGGCCAGCCAGTCCCCCAGCCCCAGCTCGGTGAACGCGTCCCGCAGCTGCTCGTCGGTGAGGGACGGCTCGGCGAACCGGATGTTCCCGGCGATGGTGGCGTCGAACAGGAACCCGTCCTGCGGCACCATCACCACCCGCGACCGCAGCGACGAGAACCGCACCTCGGTCAGCGGCACCCCGGACAGCAGCACCGTGCCGTCGACCGGGTCCATCAGCCGGGTGAGCAGTTTCGCGAACGTGGTCTTGCCGCTGCCGGTCTCGCCGACCACCGCGTACTTCTTCCGGGCCGCCAGCGTCTGGTCCACGTCGTCGAGCACGATCGGGCCGCCCGGATAGCGGAACGACACGTGGTCGAAGCGCACCGACAGTGGCCCGGCCGGCAGGTCCACACCCCGGTCGTCGGGGTCGGCCACGTCCGGTTCGACATCCAGCACGTCGAGGATGCGCCGCCAGCCGGCCACCGCGTTCTGCGCCTCGTTGAGCTGCTCGGTGGCGATCTGCACCGGCTGGATGAAGAGCGTCACCAGGAACAGGAACGCGGTGAGCCGGCCCACCGTCATCCCGTTGTCCGCGCCGAGCAGGACACCCACCACGACCACCCCGGACAGGGCCAGGCCGGCCGCGATCTCGCCGCTGGAGAAGCTGGTCACGCTGGCCCGGATGGCCCGCTGCTGGGCGGTCCGCAGATCGTCGACGGCGGTGTCGAGGCGCCGGCCGGTCCGCTCGGACACCCCGTACGCCCGGATCACCGTGGCCCCCACCACACTCTCCGCGATGGCCCCGAGCATCAGCCCGCTGCGTTCCCGGACCGTCCGGTAGACCGCCGCCAGCCGCTTCTGGAACAGCCGGATCACCGCGATCGCCGGCGCGAAGGCGAGCAGCACCACCACGGTGAGCTGCCACGAGTAGGCGAACATCACCACCACGGAGACGATCAGCTGGCCGAGGGAGAGCAGCAGCTGCACCCCGCCGGTCTGCAGGAACTGGGAGATCTGGTCCACGTCGCCGGTCACCCGGGACACCATCGAGCCGCGCCGTTCGGACTGCTGGTGCAGCATCGACAGGTCGTGGATGTGCCGGAAGGTCCGGGACCGCAGGCCGCCGAGCGCGTTCTCGCTGACCGTGAACAGCCGCCGGGTCATCAGATAGCCGCAGATCGTCGAGATCACCAGCGCGGCCAGGGTGAGGGCGACCACCACCAGGACCACCTGGGGGTCGGGGCCGCCGGGGCCGTTGATGCCGTGGTCGATGCCCTGCTGCACGGCGACCGGCACGGCCACCCGCCCGGCCATCTGGAGGATCGCCAGCCCGAGGGTGCCGGCCAGGCCGGTGCGCAGCTCCGGGGAGAGCGACAGGCCACGCCGCAGCGTGACCAGGGCTCCTGCGTCGCTCATTTGCCTTCTTTCTCGTACGCGGTGACCAGCTCCCGGTAACCCGGCTGGGACTCCATCAGCTCGGCGTGTGTGCCGGTCGCCACCACCCGGCCGCGATGCAGGTAGACCACCTGGTCGGCGAGCGCGATGCTGGCCCGCCGGTAGGCCACCACCAGCAGCGACGTGCCGGATTCGCGCAGCGCCCCGAGGATCGCCGCCTCCACCCGGGGGTCGACCGCGCTGGTGGCGTCGTCGAGCACCAGCAGCCGGGGCCGCCCGGCCAGTGCGCGGGCCAGGGTGAGGCGCTGCCGCTGCCCGCCGGAGAGCGAGGTGCCGCGCTCGCCGACCGGGGTGTCGATCTTCTCCGGCAGCCCGTCGACGAACCGGCCGGCCTGGGCCAGCTCGATCGCCGACCACACCCGGGTGTCGTCGATGCCGGGCCGGTCCAGGGCGATGTTGCCGCGGACCGTGTCGTCGAACACGAACGGCACCTGCGGCACCAGCGCGGTGGCGCCGGCCAGGGCCGGGCCGGACAGGTCGGGCAGTTTCACCCCGTCGGCGGAGACCACGCCGGACTCCGGGTCGAACAGCCGGACGGCCAGGGCGGCGATCGTCGACTTGCCGGAGCCGGTCGCCCCGACCAGGGCCACCGTGCGCCCGGCCGGGACGGTGAACGACACGTCGGTCAGCACCGGCGGGCCGTCGCCGTAGCGGTAGCCGACCCGATCGAACCGCAGCTCGGCCGGGCCGTCACCGGGCAGGGCGCCGGCGCCGTACGCCAGGTCGCCCTCGGCGGTCAGCACCGCCTGCACCCGCTCCCAGCCGGCCACGCTGCGCGGCAGTTCACCGATCACCCAGCCGATCGCCCGGACCGGGAACGCCAGCACGGTGAACAGGAACGCCACACTGACCACCTCGGTCACGGTGACCGCGCCGGTCTGCAGCCGCCAGGTGCCGAGCAACAGCACCGCCAGGGTGCCGACGCTGGGCAGGCTCTCCATCAGCGGGTCGAAGACGCCGCGCAGCCGGCCCACCGCGACCAGCGCGTCCCGCAGGTCGGCGACGTAGACACCGAACCGGCGGGACTCGTCGGCCTCCCGGCCCATGGTCTTGACCACCAGCGCGCCGTCGAAGCTCTCGTGCGCGACCGCGGCCACCGTGGCCCGCATCCGCTGGGCGTGGATCTGCCGGGGCGACATCCGCCGCGAGTAGAAGTAGTTCAGCGCGAAGAGCGCCGGGAACAGCGCCACCCCGACCAGGGCGAGAACCCAGTCGGTGGCGAAGAGGGCGCCCAGCGCGCCCAGGATCATCACGATGGTGCCGACCGCGAACGGCAGCGGCGCGATCGGCGACCACGAGGCCTCCACGTCGGAGCTGGCGTTGGACAGCAGCTCCCCGGTCGCGTTGCGCTGATGCCACTCCGGCGGCAGCGAGAGATAGCGGCGGGTCACCGCCCGCCGGTAGCGGGCCTGCATCCGGAACTGCATGAACCCGGCGGCCAGCCGGCGGGCGAAGATGCTCGCCACCCGCAGGCCGCTGATCCCCAGGAAGACCGCCACCACCAGGGCGAGGCCGCCGGTGCTGATCCGGTCCTCGGCGAGCGCCGGCACCACCACCCGGCCGATCACCGCGCCCACCACGTACGAGTTCGCCACGATCAAGAGACCGAAGAGGCTGCTTCCCAGCACGCTGACGGTGAAGAGCCGAGGCTCCGTCCGGATCGCCTGGCCGAGCACTCGCAGTCCCCGTCCCAGCACGTCATTGCCGGTACTGCTGCTCACATTACCTACCTGACTGGTAAGCATTCGTCGGCTTGGCCGACCTTACATCCCCATCCTTCCCCACTCCGATGCGTGTTTACATCGTGGCCACGATTACATCGCGGCATACCATCGATGCATGACCAACTTCGCCCGCGTCGAGCGGGACCTGCTCGCCGACCTGCTGCTGCGGGAGGGCCCGGACGCGCCGACCCTCTGCGAGGGGTGGACCACCCGTGACCTGGCGGCGCACATCGTGGTCCGCGAGCGGCGGCCGGACTCGGCGATCGGGATGCTGGTCAAACCACTGGCCGGGCACGGTGAGCGGGTCCGGCTGGCCCGGGCCGCACTGCCCTACCCGGAGCTGATCGCCCAGCTGCGCCACCCGCCGGCCTGGAGCCCGGTCAGCAACCCGCTGGTGGAGCCGTTCACCAACACCATGGAGTTCTACGTCCACCACGAGGACGTGCGCCGCGGCGCCGGCCCGTGGGAGCCGCGGGTGCTGGGCGCCGAGTTCGAGGCGGCGCTGTGGAGCAACGTCAAACTGGTGGCACGGGCCTCGCTGCGCCGGCTCGGGGTCACCGCCGAGATCGAGGCCACCGGGCTGACCGCGGTCCGCAACGGCGCCGGCCCGCGGGTCCGGGTCACCGGCGACGCGGGTGAGCTGGCGATGTTCTTCTTCGGCCGGCAGCGCGCCACCCGGGTCACCGTGGACGGCGATCCGGCGGTCGCCGAGCGGCTGCGCACCGCCCGCCTGGGCATCTGATTGGCCCACCCGATCGGGCCGGAATTGGCTCGGAGGGTGGTCCGATCCGCACCTAGATTCAGCTCATGACCGCACGCACCGACCTGTCCGTCGCCCAGGGCGCCGCACTCTCCGTAGGCGCCGTCCTCGGCACCGGGCTGATCTCCCTGCCCGCGCTCGCCGCCGGCGCCGCCGGGCCCGCCGCCCTGCTCGCCTGGCTCGCCCTGATCGTCCTGTCCGCCCCGCTGGCCTGGACGTTCGCCGCCCTCGGCGCGCGCTATCCGGACGGCGGGGGCGTCTCCACGTACGCCGCGATGGCCTTCGGCCCCCGGATCTCCGCCGCGGTCGGCTGGACCTTCTACTTCGCGGTGCCGCTCGGCGCCCCGGTCGCGGTCGGATTCACCGGCGGGTACGTCTCCGACGTCCTCGGTGGCGGCCGGGCCACCGAACTGGCCACGTTCCTGGCGATCGTCGGTACCGCGTACGCCATGAACTGGTTCGGTCTGCGGGTCTCCGGCCGGGTGCAGGTGGCGATGTCGATCGCGCTCGCCACGATGCTGGTGGTGACGGTGCTCGCCGCCCTGCCGCACGCCCGGTGGGACAACCTGACCCCGTTCGCACCGCACGGCTGGACCGGAGTCGGCGCGGCGGCGGCCCTGCTGGTCTGGGGCTTCGCCGGCTGGGAGGCGCTCTCCTCACTCTCCGGCGAATACCGCAACCCGCGCCGCGACGTGCCCCGGGCCACCCTGATCGCGGTCGGCGTGGTCGGTGTCCTCTACCTGGCCGTCGCCGTCGTCAGCGTGCTCGCCCTCGGCCCGGCGCTGGCCGGCAGCCGGGCCCCGCTCGCCGACCTGCTGGCGATCGGGCTGGGCGGCCCGGTCCGGCTGGTCACCGCGGTGATCGCGGTGGTGCTCACGCTCGGCGCGGTGAACGCCTACTTCGCCGGGTCGAGCCGGCTCGGTGCGGCCCTGGCCCGGGAAGGCGCGCTGCCCGGCGCACTCCGCACCCCGCGCCGCTCGCTGACGTTCGTCCTGGTCGCGTCGATCGGCTGCGTGCTGCTGCCGATCGACCTGCACACCGCCGCCCTGCTCACCACCGGCTGCTTCACCCTGGTCTACGTGATCGGCACGGCCGCCGCGCTGCGCCTGCTGCCCGGCACCGGCGCCCGGATGATCGCCGCGACCGCGTTCGTCCCGGTCGTCGCACTGCTCTGGCTGAACGGCTGGCCCGCCCTGTTCAGCCTGGTGGTGGCCGGCGGGGCGGTGGCCTACCAGGCGATCAGCCGGGCCAGGACACCGATCCCCTCCTCGATCCGGTCGTCGGCGACCGCGCCGAACCCGACCACCAGCCCGGAGAACGCCGACTGCTCCTCCCCCGCGTAAGCCGCCAGATCCTCCACCACCACCCCCTGCCGCCGGGCGGCCCGCACCATCCGGCCGGCCGGCTCCGGCAGCAACGCCGTCACGTGCAGCCCGGCTGCCGACTCCAGGACGTCCAGACCGGGGATCGCGGCCAGCGCGGCGGCCACCCGGGCGTGCCGGGCGGCGTACACCCGGCCCGCCTTGCGCACGTGCCGGGCGAACAGCCCCTCCTCGATGAACCGGGCCAGCGCCGCCTGCACCGCCGTCTGCCCGTGCCCGTCACCCAGCTGCCGGGCCGCCGTCACCGCCGGCCGCAGACCCGGCGGCACCAGCACGAACCCGGTCCGCATCGCCGGCATCATGCTCTTCGAGAACGTCCCCACATAGAGCACCCGGCCACTGTGATCCAGGGTGCGCAGCGGCTCCAGCGGGCGGGCCGAGAACCGGAACTCGCTGTCGTAGTCGTCCTCGACGATCGCCACCGACCGGGTCCGCGCCCACTCCAGCAACTCCTGACGGCGGGCCAGGCTCATCGTCCGGCCCAGCGGGAACTGGTGCGACGGAGTCACGTACACCAGCCGGGCCCGGTCCGGCAGCTCCGCCACCACCAGGCCCTCCGCGTCCACCCGGACCCCGGCCACCCGGACACCCATCGCGGTGAACAGCCGGCGGGCCGGTGGATAGCCGGGCTCCTCCACCGCCACCACGTCACCGGCACGCAACAGCACCCGGCCGATCAGATCCAGGGCATGCTGGGTGCCGTTGGTGACCACCACCTCGTCCGCACCGGCCCGCACCGACCGGGCGAACCCCAGATAGCGGGCGATCGCGGCCCGCAACCCCGGATGGCCGGCCGGATCGGCGTACGTGCCCGGCCGGTTCGCCCCCAGCCGCAGCTCGGCGCCGACCAGCCGGCGCCACGTGTCGAACGGGAACAACCCGGCGTCCGGAATCCCGGTCCGGAAATCGAACCGCGGCGCCGGCACCTCCCCACTGGCCGGCAACGGGGTGAGCGCCCAGCCGTCCCGCGGGCGCAACGGGTCGGCGGCCGCCCGCCGCGCCCGCGGCACGGTCACCTCACCGGACACGAACGTCCCCGCACCCACCCGCGCCGTCAGGAAACCCTCGGCGGCCAGCCGCTCGTACGCCCCGGCCACACTCCCCCGAGAGATGCCCAGGTCGGCGGCGAGCACCCGGGTGGCCGGCAACCGGAACCCGGGCGGCACCCGGCCGTCCACGATGGCCGCCCGCAGAGCCCGGTAGACGGCCGCGGTGCGCTCCCCGGACTCCTCGACGATCAGCTCCACGGCACCACCCTCCCGCAGCTCACCGTAGGCCCCGGGCAGGCGACGAACTACGATGGGGAAGATCAGAACCCTAGCCGTGGTGCCGCACCTCCATTACTGTGCGGTAACACTTCAGTTACGTACCCCCCGTTGATGGTTTAAGGCGGCGCCCGATATGGCTCTCCAGGTTCCTTACCGGTCGATCCCTGACATGCTCTTCCAGCGCGTGGCGAAAACCCCGGACGCCCGCGCCTTCGCCGGTCCCAACTCCACCGACACCGGCGCCGACTGGCTGACCTGGCGCCAGGTCGGCGACCGGGTCAAGGCCATCGGCGCCGGCCTGCGCGAACTGGGCGTCGGCGTGGAGGACCGGGTCGCGATCCTCTCCAACACCCGGCTCGAGTGGATCCTCGCCGACCTGGGCATCAACGTGGCCGGCGCGGCCGCGACCACCGTCTACCCGACCACCGAGCCGGAGGACACCGCGTTCATCGTGTCCGACTCCGGCTCCAAGGTGCTGATCGCGGAGAACGCCAAACAGGCCCTCAAACTGGCCGGCGCGCAGACCGCGGTGACCAAGGTGGTGCTGATCGACGGGCCCGCCGACGCCGGCGCCACCCCGCCGCAGATCACCCTCACCGAGCTGGAGAAGCTCGGCGCCGAGGCGCTGACCCGCGAACCCACCCTGATCGACGACATCACCGCCCAGCTCGGCCCGGAGAACGTGGCCACGCTGATCTACACCTCCGGCACCACCGGCCGCCCCAAGGGCGTCGAGCTGCTGCACCGCGGCTGGACCTGGGAGGGTGTGGCACAGGAGGACCTCGGCCTGTTCTCCCCGCAGGACCTGCACTACCTGTGGC
The DNA here is from genome assembly GCF_050589265.1 of Actinoplanes sp. G11-F43. Lineage (NCBI taxonomy): Bacteria > Bacillati > Actinomycetota > Actinomycetes > Micromonosporales > Micromonosporaceae > Actinoplanes > Actinoplanes sp. G11-F43. The sequence goes on along the minus strand of NZ_JBNZCE010000002.1, from coordinate 160,471 downwards.
TGCCGATGTCGCACGCGTTCGGCAAGACGCTGCTCTGCGGCATCGTGCACGTGGGCGTCCCGACCTACGTCGACGGCCGGGTCGACCGCCTGATCGACCTGCTCTCGGTGATCCGGCCGACGCTCATGTGCGCCCCGCCGCGCATCTACGAGAAGGTCTACAACAAGACCGTCACCAGCGGCCTCGGCGGCACCGGCCTGAAGCCGAAGATCTTCAGCTGGGCGGTCGCCACCGGCAAGAAGCGGGTCGCCCTGCAGCAGGCCGGCAAGCCGGTCCCCGGACTCCTCGCCCTCCAGTACTCGATCGCCGAGAAACTGGTCTTCAGCAAGCTCCAGCAGCGGCTCGGCGGCAACATCAAGGTGCTGGTCAGCGGTTCGGCCGCGCTCAGCAAGGACATCTCCGAGTTCTTCGCCGCGGCCAACCTGCCGATCCTGGAGGGCTACGGCCTGACCGAGTCGTGCGCCGCCAACTTCGTCAACCGGCGCGGCAAGCTCAAGATCGGCTCGGTCGGCCAGCCGCTCGGCGACCTGGAGGTCCGCATCGACAGCGACGGCGAGGTGCTGCTGCGCGGCGCGCCGGTGATGCGCGGCTACCACAACCTGCCCGAAGCCACCGCCGAGGCACTCACCGAAGACGGCTTCCTGCGCACCGGCGACATCGGCGAAGTCGACGCCGACGGCTACCTCAAGATCACCGACCGGAAGAAGGACCTGGTCAAGACGTCCGGCGGCAAGTTCGTCGCCCCGTCGGCGATCGAAGGCGCGTTCAAGGCGGTCTGCCCGTACACCTCACAGGCGGTGGTGATCGGCCAGAACCGCAACTTCGTCACCATGCTGATCGCCCTCGACGAGGAGGCCATCGTCGGCTGGGCCGCCACCGGCCCGCTCGCCGGCAGATCCTACGCCGAGATCATCGCGGCCAAGGAGACGCACGCGCTGGTCGAGGGCTACATCGCCGAACTGAACGCGAAGCTGAACCGATGGGAGACGGTCAAGAAATTCACCATCCTCCCCCGCGACCTCACCATCGAATCCGGCGAGATCACCCCGTCGATGAAGATCAAACGCCGCAGCGTGGAATCCAACTTCGCCGACCACATCGACAAGATGTACGAGGGCTCACTCGCCCAGATCTGACCCGTCCTTCCGGTCACGGCCGGCGAACCCCTCACGGGTTCGCCGGCCGTACTGTTCCCGGCAGAACACCCTCCGGTACGGCACCTGATCACCCCCGCACCCACAGGCCGGCGAGCCGTAGCGCAGACACCCCGATTGGCGGCTAGCCGTACCTCAGACAGGTTTCGGAGTGCCCATTACCTGTCTGAGGTACAGCCGGGCAACCTCAGCCGTACCTCAGGCAGGTAATGGGAGCCGTATTTGACCGCTGAGGTACGGCTAGCCGCCAATCGGGGGGTGTTTGGTGAGTGGCGCAGTCGCCGGGCGGTCTGGGGGCGATCGAACCTCGCGCTGTAGCCACGGGAGGTGTGGTTCGGCGGGAGGTGCCGGGCGTACCGGAGCCGGGTCTTGATCGTCGGTCAGGCGATCACGGCGGGGGTTCGCCAGGCGGGGCGTGGGGTGTGGTCGAGGTCGTGGCGGACCGAGGCGATGCGGCGGACCGCTTCGGTGAGGTCGTCGGCGGGCAGGGTGAACGGCAGGCGCAGGAAGCGTTCCAGGGTGCCGTCCAGGCCGAAGCGCGGGCCGGGGGCCAGGCGGACACCGACGTCCTCGGCGGCGCGGCAAAGGGCGCTGGAGATCGGGCCGTCGAGTTCGGCCCAGAGGGTGACGCCGCCGCCGGGGATCACGAACCGCCATTCGGGGAGTTCGGTGCGCAGGGCTTCGATCAGCGCGTCGCGGCGGTAGCGCAGCTGGGTGCGGCGGGCGGCGACGATCTCGGTGGACTGGCGGAGCAGGTGGACGGCGACCAGCTGGTCGAGGACGGGGCTGGACATGTCGACGCCGACCCGGATGGCGGCGAGCCGCTGGACGAGTGGGGCGGAGGCCCGCACCCAGCCGATTCGCAGGCCGCCCCAGTAGGGCTTGCTCATGCCGCCGATCGAGGTGACCCGGGAGTGTCTGTCGAAGACGGCGACCGGTGGTGGCATGGCCGGGTCGTCGAGGGGCAGGTCCACGAAGGATTCGTCGACGATCAGCTCGGTGCCGGTGGAGTGTGCCGTGGCGACGAGGCGTTCGCGCAGGTCGGCGGTCATCAGATGGCCGGTGGGGTTGTGGAATTCGGGGATGATGTACGCCATCCGGGGCCGGGTCTGGCGCAGTGCCCCGAGCAGCATCTCGGCGTCCCAGCCGGTTTCGATGTCGAGGCCGTTGGTGGTGATCCGGGCGCGGCGGGCGGCGAGGGCGGCGAGCGCGTTGGGGTAGGTGGGGGTTTCCACCAGGACGGGTGCGCCGACCGGGACGGACAGCCGTAGCACCAGGTCGAGGGCCTGCTGGGTGCCGCTGGTGATGAGGATCTGTTCGGCGGAGGTGGGTACGCCGCGGGCGGTGTATCCGTCGGCGACGGCGGCGCGCAGTTCGGGCAGGCCGGTGGGGAGGTAGCCGGCGGTGCCGAGGTGGCGGGGCAGGTCGTCGGCGGCGGCGCGGGCGGCGGGCACCAGTTCGACGGGGGCGGCGGAGGCGGCCACCCCGAGGTCGATCATGTCGAGGTCGTCTTCGGGGGTCCACAGGCCGGAGGAGGCGACGCGGTGGCCGTTGGGCAGGGTGGTCCAGCTGCCGGCGCCGCGGCGGCTGGTGAGGTGGCCGGTTTCGCGGAGTGCCCGGTAGGCGGCGGAGACGGTGGTGCGGCTGACGGCGAGGGCTTCGGCGAGTTCGCGTTCGGCGGGCAGGCGGACGCCGAGGGCGAGGCGGCCGTCGGCGAGGAGGCCGCGGACGGCGGCGGCGAGGGCGGCGTAGTCGGGGCTGCGCCGTCGGCCGGGCAGGGCATGCCACCGCCCCAGCAGACGGGCCAATTGGTCTCCACGAACCGATGTCGTCATAGCCACCTCCCGGCGATTGGCACTTTAACATCCTCAGATTGGCATCAAGAGTGGCAGCATGAACCTGTTTCGGCGTGTGGTCCAGCTGTTTGTGGGCCTTGTCCTATACGGCGTGAGCACGGCTCTCATGGTCGAGTCGGGTCTCGGCCTGAACCCGTGGGACGTCTTCCACCAGGGACTGTCCGAGGTGACCGGGATCAGTTTCGGCGTGGTGGTGCTGCTGGTGGGTGTGCCGGTGCTGCTGCTGTGGATTCCGTTGCGGCAGCGGCCCGGGTTCGGCACGGTGGCCAATCTGGTGGTGGTGGGTTTCGCCGCGGACGCCGCCCTGCGCCTGCTGCCGGCCGGTGAGTCGCTGCCGGCGAAGGTGGGTCTGCTGGTCGGCGGGATCCTGCTGAACGGGTTCGCGACAGGCCTCTACATCGGCAGCCGGATGGGGCCGGGGCCGCGGGACGGGCTGATGACCGGGCTGGCCGGCCGGTTCCCGACGGTGTCGCTGCGGGTGATCCGGACCGGGATCGAGCTTCTGGTGCTGGGTGCGGGCTTCCTGCTGGGTGGCACGGTCGGGGTGGGGACGATCGCGTACGCGGTGGCGATCGGCCCGCTGGTGCACCTGTTCCTGCCGCGGCTGACGGTGCCGGACCGGTCCCGCATTGATCTTCCGGACACATTCGCTTCCCGGTGACCGGAACGCACGGCATCATTGCGGCATGGGGGCCGGTGGCTGGAATTGGAACGACGCTTGGATCTTCGTCTCCGCGGTCATCGCCGAGCGCCTGGAGCGCGACCGGGCACTGCACGCAGCGCTGCCGGTGACCGGGGCGACGCTGGCCGACGTGATCGCCGCGGCCGATTTCCTGCACCACAGTGTGCCGTCCCGGGAGGACCTGGAGGAGTCGGTGCGCCGGCTGGCCGGGGCCGGGCTGATCCGGGTGGACGAGGATCTGATCCAGGTGGCCCCGCCCGGTGAGCAGTTGTGGCGGACCCGCCCGTTCAGTGGCCTGTCGTCGGCGGTGATGACCCTGCAGACCCAGCTCAACCGGGTGGCCGAGCCGGGTTACAGCGAGTGGGATCTGGACGAGCAGGCCTACAACGCGGCGGTCCGGGAGTACAGCTTGCGGCTGGCCGACGGTCGCTGACCTCTCTTACCGCACCGGGTGTCCGGCGGTGCGCAGACCCTCCTTGACCTCGCCGATGGCCAGGTCACCGAAGTGGAAGACGCTGGCCGCGAGGACCGCGTCGGCGCCCGCTTCGACGGCGGGCGGGAAGTGGCCGACGGTGCCGGCGCCGCCGCTGGCGATCACCGGGATGTCGACGACGGCCCGGACCGCGCGGATCAGGTCGAGGTCGAAGCCGGCTTTGGTGCCGTCGGCGTCCATCGAGTTGAGCAGGATCTCCCCGGCGCCCAGCGCGGCGACCCGCTCCGCCCAGTCGATGGCGTCCAGCCCGGCGCTGCGCCGCCCGCCGTGGGTGGTGACCTCCCAGCCGCTGGGCTGCTCCGCCGAGCGGCGCACGTCCAGCGAGAGCACCAGCACCTGGTTGCCGAACCGCTCGGCGATCTCGGAGATCAGCTCTGGCCGGGCGATGGCGGCGGTGTTGACGCCCACCTTGTCGGCGCCGGCCCGCAACAGCACGTCCACATTCTCCGGGGAGCGGACGCCGCCGCCGACGGTGAGCGGGATGAAGACCGTTTCGGCGGTACGCCGCACCACGTCCAGCATCGTGCCGCGATCGTCGGAGGAGGCGGTCACGTCGAGGAAGGTGAGCTCGTCGGCACCGGCCGCGTCGTAGGCGGCGGCCAGCTCGACCGGGTCGCCGGCGTCGCGCAGGTCGACGAAGTTGACCCCTTTCACCACCCGTCCGGCATCCACGTCCAGGCAGGGAATCACACGCACCGCGACCGTCATGCCCCCACCCTAACCAGGGCGGGCCTGCGTGCCCGGACCAGTCCCAGGAGCACTCCGCCGACCACCAGCGCGCCACCGATCACGTCGACGGTGTGCACCCGCTCGCCCAGGAGGACGGCGGCCGACGCGATGCCGAAGAACGGCACCAGCATGGAGAACGGCGCGACGGTGGCGGCACCGTACCGCCGCATCAGGTGGCCCCATCCGGCGAAGCCGGCGAGTGTCGAGATCAGGGCGATGTAGAGCAGTGCGAGGACCGCCTCGGTGTTGACGGCGCGCAGTGCGGCCAGGCCGGTGGACGGCCCGTCGACGATCAGGGTGAGCATCAGCAGCGGGCCGGTGGCGAGCGCGCTGACCCAGACCATGAAGCGCAGGGTGTCCGGCGGGGCGGCCTTACGGGTCGCCACGTTGGCCACTCCCCAGCACGCGGCCGCCGCGACGACCAGGAGGAAGGCGGTCAGGTTGGCGGTCATCCGGGTGGCGACCACGGCGATGCCGCCGACGGCCACGGTGAGACCGGCGAGTTGTACGGGCCGGGGGCGCTCCCGCAGGAACAGCACCGCGAACAGCATGGTGAAGATGGCCTGGCTCTGCAGCACCAGGGAGCTGAGGCCGGCCGGCATCCCGGCGTGCATGCCGATGAAGAGCAGGCTGAACTTGCACACGCCGAGCACCAGCGCGACGGTGATCAGCCATTTCCAGGCGACCTGGGGGCGGCCGACGAACAGCAGCGCGGGGAAGGCGGCGAGCGCGAACCGCAGCGCCGAGAAGAGCAGTGGCGGGAAGTGCCGCAGCCCGGCGTCGATGGCGACGAAGTTGAATCCCCAGACGGCCGCCACGCCGACGGCGATGAGGAGGTCACGCGGTCTCATGGCAGTCAGCCTGACCCGGCGGGACCGTTAAGCACCAGCGAAATGTTCTACACCGACGATGTAGCATCGCTACATGATCGACGTGGGGAGATTGCGCGCCCTCCATGCCGTGGCCAGCTATGGGACCGTTCTGGCCGCCGGGCAGGCCCTGCACTGCACACCGTCGGCGGTGTCCCAGCAGATCAGCAAGCTGGAGCGGGAGACCGGTTCCACGCTGGTCGAGAAGGACGGCCGCCGGCTGCGCCTGACCGAGGCCGGGCGGGTCCTCGCCGGTCACGCCGAACGGGTGCTGAGCAGCCTGGACGAGGCGGAGACGGCACTGGCCGCGCATCGGGACACGGTCACCGGGCGGTTGACCATGACCGCTTTCGCCACCGCGTGCCGGGCGTTGATGCCGCACGCGCTGCGCCGTCTGGCCACTGAGCATCCGCAGTTGACCACCGGGTTGATCGAGGTGAATCCGCACGAGGGTCTGGAGCTGCTGCGCCGGGGGCATGTGGATCTGGCGGTGCTGGACGACTGGCCGGAGGTCGCCCTCACGTATCCGGATTTTGTAGTAAAAATCCAGATCGGTGAGGATCATGCAGATCTGGTGGTCCCCGATGATCATCGTCTCGTCGGCGAGGCGACCCTGGAGGACGCCCGGCACGAGCGCTGGATCGGCGTGCGCGCGGGTGACGTCTGCTACGAATACCTGATCCGCAGCCTGCCCGGGGTGGTGCCGGACTTCCAGGTCGGCGAGTTCGAGACGCAGCTGACGTTGATCGCGGCCGGGCTGGGGGTCGGGCTGATCCCGCGGCTGGCGCGCGGCGACCTGCCGGCCGGGACGCGGATCGTCCGGATAAATCCGGCACCTACCCGCCGGGTGGTGCTCGCCTGGCGCGACTCCTCGGCGGCCCGGCCCGCGATCCGGGCCGCCGAACAGGCGCTACGTGAGGCCTGGCAGATCAACCGAGAACGGCAAGCGCTTCTCGTACGGTGAACGCCCCCGCGTAGAGCGCCTTACCCGCGATCACACCCTCCACCCCGATCGGCTCCAGCGTCGCCAGGGCACGCAGGTCGTCCAGCGTGGAGACGCCACCGCTGGCGATCACCGGCTTGTCGGTGGCCGCGCACACCTCCCGCAGCAGATCCAGGTTCGGGCCGCGCATGGTGCCGTCCTTGGTGATGTCGGTGACGACATACCGCGACGCGCCCGCGGAGTCCAGCCGGGCCAGCACCTCGTAGAGGTCGCCGCCGTCCCGGGTCCAGCCGCGCGCGGACAGGGTGCGGCCGCGCACGTCCAGGCCGATCGCGACCCGGTCGCCGTACTCACCACAGATCCGGTCGCACCACTCAGGGTCCTCCAGCGCGGCGGTGCCGATGTTGACCCGCTGGGCGCCGGTGGCCAGCGCCCGGGTCAGCGACTCGTCGTCGCGGATGCCACCGGACAGCTCCACCTTCACGTCCAGGCGGCGGACCACCTCGGCGAGCAGTTCGGCGTTCGAGCCCTTGCCGAACGCGGCGTCCAGGTCGACCAGGTGGATCCACTCGGCGCCGTCGTTCTGCCAGGCCAGCGCGGCGTCGAGGGGGTCGCCGTAGGCGGTCTCCGAACCGGCGGCGCCCTGGACCAGGCGGACCGCCTGACCGTCGGCGACATCCACGGCGGGCAGCAGTTGCAGGGTCATCTGTCTCCTTGGAAAGCTTTACTTACGAGGCACGGCTCATGAGGCACGGCGTCCGAGCACCACGACGACGAGGGCCGGCACGGCCAGGATGATGATGGCGGTCAGAATGATCCGGAGCGCGAGTTCCGGGACGAACGTCCACACCAGGATGATGGCCGCCAGCGTGGCGCCCGCGATCCCGATCCGCTGCCGCAGGCTGCGCAGATAGATCCGGCCGTCCCGCCCGAACCGCGGGGTCAGGCGTTTCCGGAGCGCCTGAAGCCGGTCGTGCCGGGCCGCCTTACGGGCCCGGCCGGCCTTCTCCCGTTCCAGGACGGCGAGCCGCTCGGCCCGCCGCCTAGCGCGCTCCTTGCTCATTGGAGGCTCACCGGAGGCTCACCGGAGGGTCGCCACCCAGTTCTTCAGCAGCGCGAACCCGGAATCGGCGGACTTCTCCGGGTGGAACTGCGCGGCGCTGAGGGCGCCCGCCTCCACCACCGCGGCGAACGGCTGATCATGGCTGGCGGTGGTCACCAGGGCACCGTTCAAAAGATCGAGATCCTGGGCGGCGTACGAGTGGACGAAGTAGAACCGGGCGTCCCGCGCCAGGCCGGCCAACAGCGCCGACCCGTCGGGCACCGCCACCGTGTTCCAGCCCATGTGCGGGATCCGCTCGGCGGACAGCCGGGTCACCGAACCGGGCAGCAGCCCCAGCCCTTTGGTCTCCACACCGTGCTCGACCCCGGACTCGAACAGGATCTGCATGCCCACACAGATGCCCAGCACCGGCTTACCGGCGGCGACCCGGGCGGCGATGACCGGCCCGGCGTCCAGCGCCTCGATCCCGGCCATGCACGCGGCATAGGCGCCGACACCCGGCACGACCAGCCCGTCCGCCTCGGCCGCCAGGCCCAGATCGCTGGTGACGGTCACCGTCACACCGGTCCGGGCCACGGCGCGTTCGGCCGACCGCAGGTTGCCGGATCCGTAGTCCAGAATGACGACGTTCATCACGCCTCCCCCGACGGCCACCAGGCGAACCCGCCCGCCGCGGCGAGCACCGCGAGCACCGCGGTGATCCCGATGCTGAACTTCGTCGCCTGCGATCTGACGAGCTGGAGCACGCCGCCGATCAGCAGACCGGCCAGCGCGAACAGCACCATGGAGATCACAGCACCCCCTTGGTGGAGGGCAGCGCGCCGGCGTTGCGCGGGTCGATCTCGACGGCCTCGCGCAGCGCCCGGGAGAACGCCTTGAACTGTGCCTCCACCACGTGGTGGGCGTCCGGGTGCCCACCCGGACGGCAGGCCCGCAGCACGTCCACGTGCAGGGTCACCCTGGCCGCGTGCCCGAACGCCTCGAAGATGTGCCGGGTCATGCTGGTCGCGTAGACCGGCCCGATGTACGGCACGAGCAGCGGCTCGTCGTGCACCACGTAGGCCCGGCCGGACAGGTCGACGGCGGCCCGGACCAGGACCTCGTCCATCGGGATGGTGGCCGACCCGTACCGCCGGATGCCCCGCTTGTCACCGAGCGCCTGGCTGAACGCCTCACCGAGCGCGATCGCGGTGTCCTCGATGGTGTGGTGCGAGTCGATCTCCAGGTCGCCTTCGGTACGCACGGTCAGGTCGAAACCGCCGTGCTTGGCGAGCTGGTTGAGCATGTGGTCGTAGAAGCCGACCCCGGTGTGCAGGTCGCCCTTGCCGGTGCCGTCGAGGTCGATCTCGACGAGCACCTTGGTCTCGTTGGTGACACGGTCGATGCGGCCGACACGGCTCACAGCGCTTCCTCGCTTCGCTCGTCAGTGCCGCGAGCCGACTTCGCCGCACTGTGTTCACTGGTCTCGCCCCGCTCGCCGAGGATCTCCCCGGCGGCGTTCAGGAAGGCGGTGGTCTCCTCCTCGGTGCCCGCGGTGACCCGCAGCCAGCCGGCCAGCCCGACGTCCCGGATCAGCACACCCCGGTCCAGGAACCGCTGCCAGACGGCTTTCTGATCATCGTCGACACGGAAAAGGACAAAATTCGCATCGCTCTCCGCCGCTGGAATGCCGGACTCGCGGAAGGTGTCAACGATGCGATCCCGCTGGACCTTGATCTTCTCGACCGTGGCCAGCAACGCCGCGCTCTGCGACACCGCGGCCCGGGCGGCGGCCTGGGTCAACGCCGAAAGGTGGTACGGCAGGCGCACCAGCTGGACCGCGTCCACCACCGCCGGATCGGCCGCGAAATAGCCCAGCCGCCCACCGGCGAACCCGAACGCCTTGCTCATCGTCCGGGTCACCACCAGGCGCGGGTGCCCCGGCAGCAACTCGATGGCGCTGCGGGTGCCGACCCGGGCGTACTCGAAATAGGCCTCGTCGACGATCACCATGCCGCGCGCCGCCCCCAGCACCGCGTCGATCACCGCGGGGTCCAGGGCGGTGCCGGTCGGGTTGTTCGGCGAACAGAGGAACACCAGATCCGGGTCGTGCCGGTGGATCTCGGCGACCGCCGCGTCGGCCCGCAGCCCGAAGTCCGGGTCACGCAGCGAACCGATCCAGCGGGTGCCGGTGCCGGCCGCGAGCAGCGGATGCATCGAGTAGGACGGGCCGAACCCGAGAGCCGTCCGCCCCGGGCCGCCGAACGCCTGCAACAGCTGCTGCTGCACCTCGTTGGACCCGTTGGCCGCCCACACCCGCTCGAAGCCGAGGCCGTGACCCAGATAGCCGGCCAGATCGGTGCGCAGCCCGACCGCGTCCCGGTCCGGATAGCGGTTCAGCTCGGGCAGCTCGGCGTCGAGCCGCTTGCGCATCTCCTCGATCACCGGCGCCGGCACCGCGAAGGCGTGCTCGTTGGTGTTCAGCCGCACCGCCACGTCGAGCTGCGGCGCGCCGTAGGGGGTCTGGCCACGCAGGTCGTCCCGGATCGGAAGGTCGTCGACGGTGGTCACGAGAACCTGGCCCGCACCGCGTCGCCGTGGGCGGGGAGATCCTCCGCGTTCGCCAGGGCCACCACGTGGCCGGCGACGTCACGCAGGGCGTCCTCGGTGTACTCCACCACGTGGATGCCCCGCAGGAACGACTGGACGGACAGCCCCGACGAATGCCGGGCACAACCGGCGGTCGGCAGCACGTGGTTGGACCCGGCCGCGTAGTCACCCAGCGACACCGGCGCCCACGCGCCAACGAAGATCGCACCGGCGTTACGCACCCGCATCGCCCACTCCCGGGCGTCCCGGGTCTGGATCTCCAGGTGCTCCGCGGCGTACTCGTCGACCACCCGCAAGCCCTGCTCCAGGTCGTCGACCAGGACGATGCCGGACTGCTCACCGGTCAGCGAGGTGCGCACCCGCTCGTCGTGCCGGGTGGCGGCCACCTGTTTCGCCAGCTCGATCTCGACCGCGTCGGCCAGCTCCACCGACGGCGTGACCAGCACACTGGCGGCCAGCGGGTCGTGCTCGGCCTGACTGATCAGGTCGGCGGCCACGTGCCGCGGGTCGGCGGTGTCGTCGGCCAGGATGGCGATCTCGGTCGGGCCGGCCTCCGCGTCGATGCCGACCCGGCCCTGCAGCAGCCGCTTGGCCGCGGTCACCCAGATGTTGCCCGGCCCGGTGATCACATCCACCGGCTCACACCTGTCGCCCTCGCCGGCGCCGTCCGAGCCGTAGCCCAGCATGGCGATCGCCTGCGCGCCGCCGACCGCGTAGACCTCGGTCACCCCGAGCAGGGCGCACGCGGCGAGAACCCGCGAGTCGGGCAGGCCGTTGTTGGCGGTCTGCGGCGGCGACGTGACCACCAGGGCCTCGACGCCGGCCTCCTGGGCGGGCACCACGTTCATCACCACGGTCGACGGGTAGACGGCCAGGCCACCCGGGACATACAGCCCGACCCGGCGCACCGGAACCCACCGCTCGGTGACCGTGCCGCCGTCCACCACCTGGGTGGTGACGTCGGTGCGGCGCTGGTCGGCGTGCACCTTGCGGGCTCGTCTGATCACCTCGAGCAGGGCGGCGCGCACCTCCGGCTCCAGCGACTCGGCGGCCGCGGCGATCGCCTCGGCCGGCACCCGCAGACGCTCCAGGGTGACACCGTCGAACCTCTCCGTCGCCTCCCGGATCGCGCTGAACCCATGCTCATGGACCGCCTCGACGAGCGGTCGAATCCTCTCGACGGCCACGGAGACGTCGAGCTGGGCACGGGGCAGCAGTCCGCGCGGGTCCCGGCCGGAGCCGTGCCCCTCGGTGGAGCTGGGCCCGTCGGTGGAGCTGAGCCCGTCGGTGGAGCTGCGCAGGTCGATCCGATTCAGCACCCGCCCAGTCTATGCGCCCGGCCAACCGGGTTTCCGCGCCGAGTGACCCGGCCCAGGCGTTGGGATGTCGGCGGGTTGACCAAGGTCGTCGGACGACTAGGCTGAACGCGTGAGCGATCGGCTACCGGTCTTCCCGCTGAGCACGGTGCTCTTCCCCGGCCTGGTCCTGCCCCTGCACATCTTCGAGGAGCGTTACCGCGCCCTCGTGCGTGAGCTGGTGGCCCGGCCGGAGGGGACGACACCGCACGAGTTCGGCGTGGTCACGCTGCGCCACGGCAGCGAGGTCGCGCCCGACCCCGGGGAGGACGGTGCGGTCCCCCCCGCTCCCCCGGTCGGCGCCGACGATCTCTACGACGTGGGCTGCACCGCCGAGCTGCGGCATGTCACCGAACTGCCGGACGGCCGGTTCGACATCATGACCGTGGGGCGGCGCCGGTTCAGTGTGCTCGGTGTCGAGCAGGGCGCCGAGCCGTACCTGACGGCGCGTGTCGAGTGGCTGCCGGAGGAGGACGAGCCGAGTCAGACCGCGCAGATCCTGGCGCCGCGGGTGCTGACCGCGTTCCGCTCCTACCTGGAGTTGCTGCGCCCCAACAGCGAGGTCCTCGACCAGGTGCCGGACGATCCGACCGTGCTGTCCCATCTGGTCGCGGCGACCGCCCAGCTCACCGTCGAGGAACGCCAGATGCTGCTGTCCAGCCCCGACACGGCGGCCCGGCTGCGGGCCGAGCTGCGCCTGCTGAACCGCGAGGCGGGCCTGCTGGCGCGGGTCCGAGCGGTCCCGGTCCCACTGTCCGACCTGGCCAGACCCGCAAGCCCCAATTAGCCGGTACGATCGTCGGCCCCCGCCGATCCACACCTACCGCGTCCACCCCGCGAGGTGGGCGCGGCGCGGGACCGGCCCGCGACCGCCGGGCCGAATGCGGCGGTCACCGATCCCCGGTGGGTGTCCCGTCCGGGTTACCGAGCACGTCGGGTGATCTCGGCGGCTGCCCGGGGAATCCATGCTCCGGCCCGAACCCGGTGGTGGTTCCCCCGTACCGCGGAAAGTCCGTCTCCGCCCCGGACGCGACCGCACCGCCGTACCCCGGATGGTCGGTCATGCCGGTCTCCGGGTGGTTGGCGGCATAGCCCGGCATCGCGCCCGGATGGTCCAGGTCGGGGTCGTTGGACCAGCCGGCCAGCAGGGTGAGCACGATCGCGGCCACGAACGCCGGCACCAGTTTCGGCCCGAGCGCCTGCACCTCGGGCGGCGCCAGATAGGTCGCCCCCTGTGCCGCGGTGGCCCGCCACTGGTCGTAGGCGCCGCGCCCGAGGAACTCACCGGCCATCGGCGCCACCAGGAACCCGCTCAGCAGTGTGCCGCCGACCACGCCGAGCAGCAGGAACGGCCCCCGGTCGCGGCGCATCACCAGCCAGGCCACGATCGTCACGATCAGCCCGAAGCCGAGGCCGAGGAGGGTGAACCAGCCGTCGGCGGCGATGTACTGCTCCGGCGACGGGTCGGTGACGAGGATCCTGGACTGGCCGGCGTTGACCACCGGCACGGACGGTGTCAGCCATGCCCAGAGGAGTCCGAGCGGGACGCCGAGGACGCTGATCGCGGTCGCGCTGCCGGCGGCGACGGCGAGGCTGCGCCGCAACGGCCGCCGGCTGCCTTGGCGCATCCGGAACCACTGCTGCCATTCCGGCCCGGCGCCGAAGAACGCGGGGCCGGGCGGAACAGGGCCGGCGGGGGCCGGTTCGGCCGGCGCCGACTGCTCATGCGGGTACGCCACCCTACGATCCTTCCAGATCCGGATGCTCGGTCAGGCGACGGCCGCCGGGCCCAGGATCATCTTGAGGTCGGCGCGCAGGGCCGGCGTCGCCGCGACCCGGAAGGCGCCGAGCCGCATGACCGTGGTGCGGCTGCCGTTCTGCAGGTGGACGTGCACTTCGGTCTCGCCCGGGTGACTGACCAGGATCTCCTTGAGCTGGTCGACCATCGGCGGCGTGCACCGGGTGATCGGCATGGTCAGGGTGACCGGCTTGTTGTCCGGGTTGTGCGAGATGTCGGGGATGGACATGTCCATCGCCATGATCCGGGCCTGGTCGTCGCGCCTGTCGATCCGGCCTTTGACGACCACGATCGCGTCTTCGGCGATGTACTGCCCGACCAGTTCGTACGTGTTCGGGAAGAACAGTGCCTCGACCCCGCCGGCCAGGTCTTCCAGGGTGGCCGACGCCCACGATTTGCCCTGCTTGGTGATGCGGCGCTGCACTCCGGTCAGGATGCCGGCGAGGGTGACCACCGCGCCGTCCGGGACGGAGCCCTCCTCGTTGAGTGCGGCGATCGAGGTGTCGGCCGCGTTGGCCAGCATCGCTTCCAGGCCGGCGAGCGGGTGGTCGGAGACGTACAGGCCGAGCATCTCCCGCTCGAAGGCCAGTTTGTCGCGTTTGTCCCACTCGCTGTCGCCGATCGGGGGCATGGTGACGGCGGCTGAGCCGGTGCCACCGGTGTCGTCGCCGAACGCCCCGAACAGGTCGAACTGGCCGGCCGCCTCGTTCTTCTTCACGTCCGCGTACGCGTCGATCGCTTCGGCGTGCACGGCGAGCAGGCCCTTGCGGCTGTGCCCCATCGAGTCGAACGCGCCCGCCTTGATCAGCGATTCGATCGTCCTCTTGTTGCAGGCGACCGCGTCGACCTTGGACAGGAAGTCGTAGAAGTCCTTGTACTCGGATTTCTCCTTGCGGCAGCGGACGATCGCCTCGACCACGTTGCCGCCGACGTTGCGGACCGCGCCGAGGCCGAAGCGGATGTCCTTGCCGACCGGGGTGAACGGGCCGGACGACTGGTTCACGTCGGGCGGGAGGACCTGGATGCCCATCCGGCGGCACTCCGCCAGATACATCGCCATCTTGTCCTTGTCGTCGCCGACGCTGGTGAGCAGGCCGGCCATGTATTCGGCCGGGTAGTGCGCCTTGAGGTAGGCGGTCCAGAAGGAGACCAGCCCGTACGCGGCGGAGTGGGCCTTGTTGAAGGCGTAGCCGGCGAACGGGACCAGCACGTCCCAGACCGCCTGGATGGCCTCGTCGGAGTAGCCGTGCTCGCGGCAGCCGTCCCGGAACGGGATGAACTCCTGGTCCAGGATCTCCTTCTTCTTCTTACCCATGGCGCGGCGCAGCAGGTCGGCCTGGCCCAGGCTGTAGCCGGCGAGGATCTGCGCGGCGCGCTGCACCTGCTCCTGGTAGACGATAAGGCCGTAGGTGGGCTCCAGGATCTCCCGCAGCGGCTCCTCCAGCTCCGGGTGGATCGGGGTGATCTCCTGGAGGCCGTTCTTGCGCAGCGCGTAGTTGGTGTGCGAGTCGACGCCCATCGGGCCGGGGCGGTAGAGCGCCAGGACGGCGGAGATGTCCTCGAAGTTGTCCGGTTTCATCAGGCGCAGCAGAGAGCGCATCGGCCCGCCGTCGAGCTGGAACACGCCCAGGGTGTCGCCGCGGGCCAGCAGCTCGTACGCCTTCGGGTCGTCCAGCGGCAGTTTGAGCAGGTCGAGTTTCTGACCGTGGTTGATCTCGACGTTGCGGTTGGCGTCGTCCAGGATGGTCAGGTTGCGCAGGCCGAGGAAGTCCATCTTCAGCAGGCCGAGCGTCTCGCAGGTCGGGTAGTCGAACTGCGTGATGATCACACCGTCGCTGGCCCGGCGCATCAGCGGGATGTGGTCGATGATCGGCTCGGCGGACATGATGACGCCGGCGGCGTGCACACCGGTCTGCCGGATCAGGCCCTCGATGCCGCGGGCGGTGTCGATGACCTTCTTGACGTCCGGGTCGGTCTCGTACAGGCCGCGGACCTCGCCCGCCTCGTTGTACCGCTTGTCGTCCTTGTTGAAGATGCCGCCGAGGGTGATGCCCTTGCCCATCACGTCCGGCGGCATCGCCTTGGTGATCTTGTCGCCGACCGCGAACGGGTAACCCAGCACCCGGGCCGAGTCCTTGATGGCGGCCTTGGCCTTGATCGTGCCGAAGGTGGCGATCTGGGCGACCTTGTCCTCGCCCCACTTCTCGGTGACGTAGCGGATCACCTCGGCGCGGCGCCGGTCGTCGAAGTCGATGTCGACGTCGGGCATTGAGACACGCTCGGGGTTGAGGAACCGCTCGAAGATCAGCCCGTGCGGGAGCGGGTCGAGGTCGGTGATGCCCATCGCGTACGCGATCAGCGAACCGGCCGCCGAGCCACGGCCGGGACCGACCGCGATGCCGTTGTCCTTGGCCCACTGGATGAAGTCGGCGACCACCAGGAAGTACGCCGGGAAACCCATCGAGATGATCACGCCGAGCTCGTAGTCGGCCTGCTTGACGTGGGTCTCCGGGATGCCGTCCGGGAACCGCTTGCGCAGCCCCTCGAACGCCATGTGCCGGAAGTACTCCTCTTCGGTGAAGCCGTCCGGGATGGGGAACCGGGGCATCAGGTTCTTGAACGTGAACATCCCCTCGGTGTCCACCTTCTCGGCCACCAGCAGGGTGTTGCGGCAGCCCTCCTGCCAGGCCTCGGAGGAGTCCACGGCACGCATCTGGTCGGCCGACTTCACGAAGTAGCCGGATCCGTCGAAGCGGAACCGGTTCGGGTCGGCCACGTTGCTGCCGGTCTGCACGCACAGCAGCACGTCGTGGGCCGCGGACTGCTCCTCGTGCACGTAGTGCGAGTCGTTGGTCACCAGCGGCGGGATGTTGAGCTTCTTACCGATCTCCAGCAGGCCGTCGCGGACCCGCCGCTCGATCGACAGGCCGTGGTCCATGATCTCCAGGAAGTAGTGCTCCTTACCGAGCGCCTCCTGGTAGCGCGCGGCCGACTTGAGCGCCTCGTCGAAATGGCCCAGCCGCAGCCGGGTCTGCACGATGCCGGACGGGCAGCCGGTGGTGCCCATGATCCCCTCGGCGTGCTCCGCGATGATGTCGAAGTCCATCCGCGGGTACTTGCCGAGCTGGCCCTCCATGGAGCCGCGCGAGTTGAGCCGGAACAGGTTCTTCAGACCGACCGCGTTACGCGCCCACATGGTCATATGCGTGTACGCACCGTTACCGGAGACGTCGTCCGACTTCTGCTCCGGACGGCCCCACTTGATGCGCTTCTTGTCCAGCCGGGACTCCGGCGCGACATAGGCCTCGACCCCGATCACCGGGGTCACGCCGGCCTTCGTGGCCTGCGTGTAGAAGTCGTAGGCACCGTGCATGTTGCCGTGGTCGGTGATCGCCGCGGCCGGCATGCCGAGCCGTTTCGCCTCGGCGAGAAGTTCCTTGATCCGGGCCGCCCCGTCGAGCATTGAATACTCTGTGTGCACATGTAGATGCACGAACGAGTCAGACACCCGGAACCCCCTAATCGCCGACGGCGCCGTGAAGCCTAGCCCGATCGAACCTACTCCGCGAAGGGCTCCAACATCACCGACGCCGCGCGGAGCCACGCCTGGCGGGTCTCCTGTTGCAGGTCGCCGTACTCGATCGAGGAGCCGACCTCCAGGGCCGGGTCGTACGGCACCACGGCGACCGCCCTGGTCCGGGTGGCGAAGTGCTTCTGGAAGTCACCCAGCAGCGGGAGATGACCCGGCGACGGGCAGGAGATCAACGTCACGGCGTTGGCCACCATGTCGCCCATCCCACTCTCCTCCAGGACGTCGAGCATCCAGTCGGCGGTGAAGGCGGCGTCCTCCCGGGGCACCGTGGTGATCACCAGCTGGTCGGCCGACCGCATCACGGTCTGCCAGTTCACGCTCTCCACGTTGTTGCCGGTGTCGACACAGATCACATCGTGGGTACGCCGGAGCAGGTCCATCACCCGGCGCACGGTGCCCTGGTCGAGGCGCTGGGCGAAGCGTGGGTTCTCCTCGCCGGCCAGCACGTCGTACGACCCGTCGGAGGCGTGCCGCAGGTAGGCGTCCAGCTCCTGGAGCAGGTCGTCGCCGTGCAGGCTCTCGATCCGCATCAGATCGGCCAGCAGGTGTTTGATCGTCCGGGCGTGCCGGGCGCTGCCGGCCCGCAGCCCGAGCGTGCCACGCAGCTCGTTGTCGTCCCAGGCGAGCACGCCACGGCCGCGGACGCTGCCGATGGTGGCCGCGGCCAGCACGGTCGCGGTGGTCTTGTGCACGCCGCCCTTGGGGTTGGCGAACGCCAGCACCCGTGGCTTGCCCAGCTTGCGCCGCATGATCGAGACGGCCCGGTCCATGCCGTCCTCGGTGCGGCTCTGCCGCCACTCGATGCGGGCGCCGGTGGTGGCCGGGGACGGCGCCGGGGAGACCGGGGCCGGCGAGGCCAGCGGTGCGGGAGCCGGCGCCGGTGGCATCGGTGGCGCCGGCGGGGTGCGGGTGGGCAGTGGCGGCGCGGACGGTGGGGTCCGAGTGGGCAGTGGCGGCGGGGCCATCGTCGGCGGCGCGGACTGCGGCGCCACCGGAGGCGGATAGGCCGGCGCCTGCGGCGGGTACGCCGGGGCGGGCTGGGCGTACCCGTTGGCCGGCGGCTGCTGGGGCTGCTGGTAGCCGTTCGGCGGGTACTCCCGGGCCGGCGCCGGCGGATATCCGCCGTACTGCTGCGGCTGTGGGGCCGGCGGCTGCGGCGGGGTGGCCCGCGGCGACGGGTCGAAGAAGCTGTGCGGCTGCTGCTCCGCCTCCCGGTGCTGCCACCGGGGGTCGAGCGGGTTGATCGGCCGCTGCGGGACCGCGCGCTGCTCGGCCGGGGGCTGCTGCTCGGGGCCGCGGCGACCGAAGCCGTCCTGGCGGGGCTGCCGCTGGTCCAGCGGGTTCACCGGGCGGCCCACCTGGGCCGAGCCACGGGTCGGCTGCTGCTGTTGCTGGTTCCACTGCTGCTGAGGCGTCTCCGCCTGCTGCGAAGCCTCGTCGGGCTCCTCGCTGCGGCCACCATGCCGGGCACGGTCGAGCAGCGCCCGCCAGCGCGGGGCTGGTTCCGCAGGCCGGCCCCAGCCGGTCTCGGTCCCGTCCACGGCTCGTCCTTTCTGCGCCTACCCGATGTCAATCGCGGGCGTCGGTCTCGCTCGCACCTGACAGGCTACGGATGAGAACCCTATTCGGGCCACCGGCCCGGCGCCCATCCCCCGGACGTTCTTGATCACATGACGACATCCCGGTCGTGCACGTGCAATCGACCGGGCGTTCCAGCGACGGAGAAACTCACCGGTCAGCGCCGCTGCTGGACACTCCCGGCGACTCACTCGACCCCTCATGAGCAGGACTCGCGTCTGCTGCCGAGGGTACGGCAACCCGCCCCTCGGAGGGGGATACGGCAGCCGGCGGCGTGGCGCCCGAACTCGTGGGTGAGGCAGATGTCACACCGGTCTCGATCGACGACGGTAACGGTGCCGGGGTGCCCGGTGCAACGCTCACCACGGTGGATGGCACGACCGCCGGTGACGGGTCCGGCGAGACCACGTCCACCTCCTCCGGCAGCGGCGGCCGGAACTCGGTCCGGTCCAGCGTGCGCACCTCCGGGGCCGGGTCCACCACCCGGATCCAGGGCCGCGCCGAGATGCCGTCCAGCACGTCGGGTGTGGCCCGGACCACCGCGGCGAAGACGCACTCGCAGCCGGCCCGGTAGGCGGCCGCCTCCTCGGCGGCCACCCGCGCCGCGTCGGCGTAAGCCGTCCGCAGCCGCGCCTGGTTGCGCCCCTCCCCGGTCAGCCCCTCGGTCAGCCGCAGATAGTCGGCCCGCTCCCGGTCCCGGGCGGCGGCCGCGGCCAGCATGCCCGCGGTCACATCGGCCGGCAGCTGAAAGACCGGGATCCGGGTCACCGGGGTACGGGCGCCGGACAGCGGAACCCGGGTGTAGACCTGGGCCACCTGACTGCCGGTCAGCATCTCCGGCAACCGCCCGGCGGCCGTGTAGGCGTGGAACGCGACGAGCGCCCACGTCTCCCCGGCGGTCGGGCCGGACGGGTCGGCCAGCCGGTCCAGCTCGTCCTGGGACGACCGCAGATAGCCGTTGACCGACTGCCCCTCGACCACGCCCACCCGGAGCACGTCGCCGGCCTCGTCACCGGCCGGGACCTCCCGGTCCACCCAGAAGACGAGCAGCGCCAGCACGAGGGTGGCGGCCAGTGCCACTCCGGTCATCACCTGCAACCGGAGCGAGCCGCCCCCGAACCGGACGAGGACAGCCCGCATGCGGTGCGCGGGGTCCACGGGTCACTCCCGACCGTCAGCCGGCGTCCTGGAGGACGTCCAGCGCGTATGCCAGATCGTCAGGGTAGTCGCTGACGAACCGGACCCCATCGTGTGTACGCGGATGCAGGAACGCCAGCTCCCGGGCGTGCAGCCACTGCCGGTCCAGTTTGAGCCGGGCGGCCAGGGTGGGGTCCGCACCGTACGCGGTGTCACCCACGCACGGATGCCGCATCGCCGACATGTGCACCCGGATCTGGTGCGTCCGCCCGGTCTCCAGCCGCACGTCGACCAGGCTCGCCGAACGGAACGCCTCGAGCGTGTCGTAGTGGGTGACGCTCGGCTTGCCGCTCGACATCACCGCGAACTTCCAGTCGGCCGTCGGGTGCCTGTCGATCGGCGCGTCGATGGTGCCGCGCAGCGGGTCCAGGTGCCCCTGGACCACGGCGTGGTAGCGCTTCTCCACCTCACGTTCCTTGAAAGCGCGTTTCAGGAAGGTGTACGCCACCTCGCTCTTGGCCACCACCATCAGCCCGGTGGTGCCCACGTCCAGCCGGTGCACCACGCCCTGCCGCTCGGCCGCGCCGCTGGTCGCCACGTTCTGCCCCATCGCGGCCAGCCCGCCGATCACGGTCGGGCCGGTCCAGCCGGGGCTCGGATGGGCGGCCACGCCGACCGGCTTGTCCACCACCACGATGTCGTCGTCGCTGTAGATGATGCCCATGCCGTGCACCGGCTCGGCGACCACCGTGGGCGGCGCCACCGGCGACGGCAGCGTCACCTCCAGCCAGGAGCCGGCCACCACCTTCTCGGACTTGAGCCGGGGCACCCCGTCGACCATCGCGTCACCGGACTCGACCAGGGTGGCCGCCGCCGTCCGGGACAGCCCGAACAGCCGGGACACCGCCTGGTCCAGCCGCATGCCGTGCAGCCCGTCCGGCACCGGAAGGGATCGCTGCCCGCTCACGCCGTCTCCTCTTTCGCACCGGTCTCGACCGGTTTCTCCTTGGTCAGCCGGGTGCCGTCGCGCTGGCGGCCGGTCAGCTCCAGGAGCACGGCCAGCACCACACCGACGGAGAGGCAGCTGTCGGCGATGTTGAACACCGCGAAGTACTCCCCGCGCGGCCCGAACACGCTGATCATGTCGACCACGTGGCCGTGCAGCGGACCGGGCGCGCGGAACAGCCGGTCGATCAGGTTGCCGATCGCGCCGCCCAGCACCAGGCCGAGCGACACCCCCCACGGCACCGAGCGCAGCCGGGTGGCCATCCACCCGATCACACCCACCACCACCAGGGTGATCACCGGGAAGATCCAGGTGTAGTCACTGCCCATGCTGAACGCGGCACCGGGGTTGCGCAGCAGCGACAGGTAGACCAGCCCGCCCAGGATGCGGACCGGCTCGCCGGGATCCAGGTTCTCGGTGGACAGGTGCTTGGTCCACTGGTCGACGGCCACGGCGACCAGCATGGTCGTGGCCAGGACGGCCACCGCACGGGGCGCGAACCCCCGCGGGGCGGCCTGCTCGTCGGCGTTCAGCGTCGTTCCTCCAACTGCTTGCACGAGACACAGAGGGTGGCGGAGGGGAACGCCGCCAGCCGCTCGACCGGGATCTGCTCACCGCACCGCTCACACCAACCGTAATTGCCCGACCCGAGCCGATCGATCGCACGTTCGACCTGATTGATCCGCTCGAGCAGGTTGTTGGCCAGCGTGATCTCCTGCTCCCGCTCGAACGTCTTGGTCCCGGTGTCGGCCTGGTCGTCCCCGGCCGAGTCGATGACCCGCTCGCGCTGCAACTCGGTGATCTCGCTGAGCGCCTGATCGTACTCGGCCTGCAGTTCGTCGAGCCGCGCGACCAGAGCCACGCGGATCTCCTCGGTCTCCGCCGGGCTGCGGTCGCGATCCGCGGCGGTGGTCGTTCCGGGCCGGATGTCGGATGCCTTGGCCATCGTCGCTCCCTCGGCCGCGCGTGGGGCGCGGCGATCAGCGGTCTGCGGGACCTCCCGGGCGGCTCGCCGGGCCGTCCGTCGTGTCCCCTGGTCGGTCGTCAACTGGTGCCCACCAGCGGGAACGGCGGGCGAGGGTGGCAAGGATACGGAACGTGAAGTACACCGACAACCTACGCGGGACGGTAGAAGCGGCAGAACGTCGTAAACCACCCGAGATTATGCCGGATAACCACGGATAAACCCGTCGTGACCGTATAGTCACCCGGCGCTGTCGCGGAGTTCGGTGAGCCGCGGCTGCCACTGGGGCGCCGGCGCGGTCACCGTGAACACCTTGTCCCGGCTGGTCGCGCCGAGCCGCAGCGACACCTCACCGGGCCGCACCCGCAGCGCCTCGGCGAGCGCCCTGCGCACCGCCTCGGTCGCCTTGCCGTCCACCGCGGGCGCACCCACCGCGACGATCAGCGCGGGACCGTGCGGGCCCTCGTACCGGCCACCGACCCGGGTCCGCCCGGCGCCCGGCCGCACCCGCACCACCACCGACGTCCCCTCCGCGCCCTTTCCGGACGACGCCGGACGGCGGGCGCTCAACGCTGCTGGGCCACGGCGGCGACCAGACGGTCCACCGGCCGGCACAGCCCGCACGGGCTGAAACCCAGCTCGACCGCCTCGTTGGCCGGCAGCGGCTCGGTCAGCCGGCCGACCAGGTGCGGGCAGTCGGCCATGTGGTAGCGCGGCCGCCCGTCGACCACCAGCACCTCGGTGTCCAGCCGGGCGACCAGCACCGCGTCGGCCGGCCGCACCGACTGCGGCAACGGCTCGTCGTCGGGATCGTCGTCGTCCGGCTCGTCGAACTCGTCCGGCTGCTCGGTGGTGTCCGCGGTGGCGGCGCGCCAGGCCTGCTCGTCCGAATCGGACCGCACCGGCTCACCGGCCGGGGCCGGGGCGGGAGCGGGGGCGGCCGGGCCGGAATCGGGCGCGGAGTCGGAATCGGCATAGTCTGCGGCGGGCTCCCGGCGGTCACCCGTCCGGGTGGTGGCGTCCCGGGCGCCGGCCGCGCGGGCCCGCGCCACCTCGGCCTCGGAGGGCTCTTTCCACCTGCGGTATTCACCTGCGGGGCCGGGCGGGGCGAAGGCAGAATCTTCGGCGACGACCGGCTCGTCGAACTCGGGATCACGGCGGCCGGACCGGGCGCCGGAGTCGGCGTCCACACGGCGGGCGGCGGCCTGACGGGTGCCGATGACGAGGGCGACCGCGGCCAGCAGGCTGACCACGATCGACGTTATGAGAAGGCTGCTCGACCCGTTGACCAGGCCCAGCGCGAGAAACAGAACCGCGACGGGGATGAGCAGGAGACTAGCAACGATCATGGCTCATCCTCGTCGCGGTGCGGGGGGCTGTGGTCAGCGACCCGATTCGATGGAGGGGGTGCGGCCGCCGCTGTAGGAGCTCGCCAGCCCGGCGGCGGCGAGACCACCGGAGCCGCCCACGGCACGGCTGGAGTCGGCGCGGGTCAGCTCGGCCTCGAGGCCCTGCCCACGACCGTCCAGGTCGCGGAGCTGGCTCTCCAGGTAGGCCTTGAGCCGCGTGCGGTACTCCCGCTCGAACTGCTTCAGCTCCTCGATGTGCTTCTGCAGCGCGGTCCGCTTCGCGTCCAGGCCGCCCATGGCCTCCTGGTGACGCTGACGGGCGTCGCGCTCCAGGGCATCCGCCTTGGCCCGGGCCTCCCGGGTGACCTCCTCCGCCTTGGAGCGGGCGTCGGAGAGGAGCTTGTCGGCCTCGCGCCGGGCGTCGGCGACGTGGTCGTCGGCGGTGCGCTGGGCCATCATCAGCACGCGCAGGGCCTGCTGCTCGCCGTCCGCACCGGCCGGGCCGGCACCGGGGCCGGGGCCCTGGGCACGAACCTGCTCCAGCTCGGCCTGCATCTGGCGAGCCGCCTGCTCGGCGGCGGTCTTGTCCCGCTGCACACGGTCCAGCTGGGCTTTGAGGTCGTTGAGCTCGGCCGCGAGTCGGGGGTCGGCACCGGGACCGGCGGGCGCGCCACCCCGGCCGCCGCGCTCCACCTGGGCGCGCAGCTCGTTGTTCTCCTCGATCAGACGGGCGAGCTCGCGCTCCACCTCGTCCAGGAAGGCGTCGACCTCCTCCTCGTCATACCCCCGCTTGCCGATCGGGGGCTTCTTGAAGGCGACGTTATGAACGTCGGCCGGGGTCAGCGGCATCGAAACTCCTCGGGTCAGTCGCGGCCGCGGTTGAGGCTGCTGTCTAGCGCTATTGCCGCAGGATCAGTCGTGCCAGAACCAGATCCGTGAGCACGAACAGGATAACCAGCAGCACGATGGA
The DNA here is from genome assembly GCF_050589265.1 of Actinoplanes sp. G11-F43. Taxonomy (NCBI): domain Bacteria; kingdom Bacillati; phylum Actinomycetota; class Actinomycetes; order Micromonosporales; family Micromonosporaceae; genus Actinoplanes; species Actinoplanes sp. G11-F43. The sequence continues at coordinate 136,344 of NZ_JBNZCE010000002.1, read as the reverse complement.
AGCCAGGTCCAAACTCACGTTACCAATGCGCAGCGGTGGGATCACACGCCTCAACGCCCTGAGGGGTGGATCCGTGACGCTCCACACGGTCTCCAGGGCGGCGGACGCGCCCCGGCCCGGCTGCCAACGGCGTCCGTACTGGAGCACCGCACTCAGCACGAACCTGGTTAGCAGCACGATGGTGAAGAGGTACAGCAATATGTAGAGGATCTGTAACACGATCGACAGCACGTCAGGTGGATCCCTCGTTCGGGTCAATCACGGTCGAAGGCGGCCCAGAGCCCGGTCAGCCCTGGGTGAAGAAGCCACCCTCAGCGATCTTGGCCTTGTCCTCCGCGGTGACCTGGACGTTCGCCGGAGAGAGCAGGAAGACCCGATTGGTGACGCGCTCGATCGTACCCCTCAGGCCGAAGGCCAGCCCGGCGGCGAAGTCGACCAGGCGGCGCGCGTCCGACTCGTCCATCTCGGTGAGATTGATGATCACCGGCACCCCGTCGCGGAAGTGCTCGCCGATGGTCCGCGCCTCCCGGTAGGTGGTCGGGTGCAGCGTGGTGATCTGGTAGCGCTGCTCCTCCTCGGCCGGGCGCTGGTGCACCACCGGCTGCGGGCGCACCGGCTCCGGCTTGAGGGCCACGTTGTCCCGGGTCGGGTAGGTCAGCGCGTTGGACTGCTCGGCCGCCGTGGTGGGCCGGGTGATGGAGCGGACGCTCGCCCGATCGTGGCGCTCGCTCTCGTCCCGGTCGTGGTGGTCGCGGTCCAGGTGGTCGGCGCGGGAGCCGGCGAGGCGGTCGCGGTCGCGGCGCTCGGCACGGGCCCGCGGGACGGAACGCTCGTCCTCGTCCTCGTCGTCGGCGAACTCGTCGGAGTACCGGTCGGTGGAGTAGCGGTCACGGTCGCGATCCCGGTCACGATCCCGGTCGCGGTCACGCTCGCGCTCCCGGGTGCGGTAGGAGCTCTCCCGGTAACCGCGGTCGTCGTACCCGCGGTCGTCGTCCTCCTCGACGAGGCCGAGCCAGACGCCCGCCTTGCGAAACGCGCCGCCGCTCATGCCACCTCTCCCTGTCGAGAGTCCATGCCCCCACCTCCGTCCGCTGTGCGGCCCGCGCCCCCTGGCGTGCCGCGTCCCCCCTTACACGGGTCGAAGGGATCCGTTTCGGACCCTCGACCCGCTGCGACGCCGCGTCATCGAACACGCCCGCGCCGATGCGAATGTCCCCGCTCGGCGCGTCGCGTTAAACAACACCTGTGTAGTTTGCTGCCCGCCGCAAGGCTACCGCAGCGAGTTTCGCATCCCGAGTAAAGATGTACCGATCCGTACGTGTGTCGCCCCGTGCTCCACGGCGGCCTCCAGGTCCCCGCTCATCCCCGCCGAGACGGTGGTCGCGCCGGGATACCGGACGGCCATCTGACCAGCCAGGACCTCCAGACGAGCGAACGCCTGCCGGGGGTCCTCGCCGAGTGGTGCGACGGCCATCACCCCGCCCAGGCGCAGACCCTCCGATGAGGTCACCGCGTCGGATACCCGCCAGAGATCGTCTCCGAACACGCCACCGCGAGCCGGATCACCGTCCAGACTCACCTGGAGGAGGACGTCGATCGGTGTCTCCCGAGCGGCCGCGGCCCGGCCCAGCGCCTCGGCCAGCCGCACCGAGTCGACCGACTCGATCACGTCGGCGTACCCGGCCACCGACCGGGCCTTGTTGCGTTGCAGCTGACCGACGAAGTGCCAGCGCAGGCGTACCCCCTCGGCCCGCACCAGCTCCGCCTTGGCGGACGCCTCCTGGTCCCGGTTCTCCGCCACGTCGGTGACGCCGAGCCCGGCGAGCGACAGGACGTCGCTCGCCGGGTAGGTCTTGGTCACCGCGGTCAGGGTGACCGCGTCCGGCGGCCGGCCGGCCGCCACGCAGGCGCGCGTGATGCGTTCCCGCACCCGTTCGAGAGAGGCGGCGAGCTCAGCGCGCCGTCCGGAGTCGGTCAAGGTTCAACCTTCTTGAGGGGTACGAGGGGAGAACGCGCGCGGGCGCGGATGACGTCGTCAGGAACCGTTCTTCAGGAAGTCCGGCACGTCGACGTCGTCGAAGAGCACCCGGCTGCGCGGCGGCGGGGTGGTGGCCACCGGCGGCGGGGTGACCGGCGGCGGCACCGGCGGCAGCGTGGTGCCACCGGTGGACGGCGCCGGAACCTTGGAACGCACCGTCTCGGCCGGCTTGTAGGAGGGCGAGCCCCCGTCGAAGCCCGCCGCGATCACCGTGACCCGCACCTCGTCACCGAGAGCGTCGTCGATGACCGCACCGAAGATGATGTTCGCGTCCGGATGGGCGGCATCGGTCACCAGCTGTGCGGCGTCGTTGATCTCGAACAGGCCGAGATCCGAGCCGCCGGCGATCGAGAGCAGGACACCGCGGGCGCCGTCCATGCTCTGCTCCAGCAGCGGGCTGGAGATCGCCTTCTCGGCGGCCTCCACCGCCCGGTTGTCGCCACGCGCGCTGCCGATGCCCATCAGGGCGCTGCCGGCGTTGCTCATGACGCTCTTCACGTCGGCGAAGTCCAGGTTGATCAGACCGGGGGTGGTGATCAGGTCGGTGATGCCCTGCACACCGGAGAGCAGCACCTGGTCGGCCTGGCGGAACGCGTCCATCATGCTGATGCCGCGGTCGCCGAGCGCGAGCAGCCGGTCGTTCGGGATCACGATCAGCGTGTCGCACTGGTTGCGCAGCTCGTCGATGCCGGCCTCGGCCTGCACCTGGCGGCGCTTGCCCTCGAAGTTGAACGGGCGGGTCACCACGCCGATGGTCAGCGCGCCCAGCTTGCGGGCGATGTTGGCGACCACCGGCGCGCCGCCGGTGCCGGTGCCGCCGCCCTCGCCACAGGTGACGAAGACCATGTCGGCCCCCTTGAGGACCTCCTCGATCTCGTCCCGGTGGTCCTCGGCGGCGTTCTTGCCGACCTCGGGCTGGGCGCCGGCGCCCAGCCCACGGGTGAGTTCCCGGCCGACGTCCAGTTTGACGTCGGCGTCGCTCATCAACAGCGCCTGGGCATCGGTGTTGATCGCGATGAACTCCACACCCTTGAGCCCAACTTCGATCATGCGGTTGACAGCGTTCACGCCGCCACCGCCGATGCCGACGACCTTGATGACCGCAAGATAGTTGTGCGGAGGTGTCATCGGGCTCAGCCTTCCCTTCCGGGGTTGGCGGATGTCGACGGCCCCTGCGGTCCCGGGAACCGCACTTCGACATCCGCTGCCGTACAAGGGAGGGCGAGGAAACCCTCACCCTCTACTAGAGGTTCAGAGTTATGTCAACCATTCGAACCTCTCGAGGCAACGTATGCGGACATGCCGCCTCAGCCAAAGACCCGAGGCGGCGTGTCGCGTCCGCTAACCGAGTGAGTATCCGACTCACCCGTAACCTCGTACCGTTTGTAGCGTTCATCACGCTATGTCCGTTTAACCGGAAGTCGCGCTCCGGGCGGTCCGGGTTCATGTGGCGAATCCCCCGGATCCGCCACACCGAACTCAACGAATCGTCACCACGGACGGCGCGCTCACATCGATCTCGTCGCCCGTCTGGCGCAACAGCGCGGTGGCGACCATGCTCTTGCGCTCGCTCTCGGTGTCGTCGCCCCAGATCACCGTCCGCCCCTTGCGGAGCTCCAGATTGATCTTCACCGCCGACTCCACCGAGATCGCCACCAGCTGATCGCGCAGCTCGTCGCTCAGCGCCGCCAGCACGGTCAGCGCCGACACGGTGTTCGCGTCCGCCCCGCCCGGCGTGGACAGCCGGGCCAGCGGCAGGCCGGCCGGCGGGGTCGCCACCGTCCGGAACCCCACCCCCTCGCCGTCCAGGAGCAGGAACTGCTCACCCACCGGCACCACGGCCACCGGGGTCCGCTCCACCACCTCGATCACCACGGCCGAGGGCCAGCTCCGGCTCACCACCACGTGATCCACCGCGGGCAGGCCGCGCACCCGGGCGCCCACCCCGGACAGGTCCACCCGGGCCAGCGGGAGCTTCGGCGGTACGGCCGCCGCGCCGCGTACCTGATCGGCGGTCAGGATCTCGGTGCCGACCACCCGCACCTCGCGGACACCCAGCACCGCCGTCCCGTACACCATCCAGGTCAGACCGCCGACCGCCAGCAGCACGCCGGCGCCGATCAGCCACGGCATCGCGGCCCGCAGGCGCCGCTGCCGGGCCCGGGCCATGAACCGCCGGGCCGACGGCGGAACCGCGTCGGTGTCGGCGCGTACCAGCCGCCAGTTGCGCGTGCCCCCGCCCGCCACCGGTGCTACTCCACCAGGCCCGGCTGGTGATCCGCCTCGGCGAGCGCGGCCAGCAGTTCGTCACCCATCAGCGAGATCGGCGGCGCGCCCATCGTCACCACCACGTCACCGGGACGGCTGCGGCGGACCACCTCGGCCGGCACGTCCTCCCAGTCCGGCACGAAGACCTTGCGCTCGCCCGGCAGCTCGATCGCGGCGGTCAGCGCCCGGCCGCCCTCACCCGGCCCGCGGGTCTCCCCCGGACCGAACACCTCCATGCAGATCACCTCGTCGGCGACCGCGAGCCCGTCGGCCAGCTCGGCCTGCAGATCCCGGGTGCGGTACACCCGGTACGGCTGGAACACCACCAGCAGCCGCCCGTCCCCGGCCACCTCGCGCAGCGTGCGCAGCGCGGCCTTCACCGAGGTCGGGTGGTAGGCGTACTCGTCGTAGACCCGCACGCCCGCGGCGACCCCCTTGCGCTCGAACCGGCGGCGCACCCCCGGGAACGACTCCAGGGCCTCGCCCACCTTCGTCACGTCGATGCCCAGCTTGATCGCGGTCAGCACGGTGGCCGCGCTGTTCAGGCCCATGTGGGTGCCGGGCAGCGCCAGCTTGAACTCGCCGAGCGGCTCCCCGTGCAGCTCGGCCCGGTAGCGGACCCCACTGGTCGAGGAGGTGACATCGAAGATCCGAAGATCCGACCCCGCCGATTCGCCGTACGTGTAAACGGTCTTGCCGGCCGCCCTCAGCCCCGCGATCAGCTCCTCGGTGCCGGGACCGTCCGCGCAGGTCACCACGAACCCGTCGGCAAGCGAACCGAACTCCAGGAACCCGGCCTTCAGCGTGTCCAGGTCACCCCAGTTGTTGAGGTGGTCACCCTCGATGTTGGTGATGATCGCGACATGCGGCCGGTAGATCAGGAACGTCCGGTCGTGCTCGTCCGCCTCGGCCACGAAGTGCGGCCCAGTGCCGTGGTGCCCGTTCGACCCGGCCGCCGACATCTCGCCGCCGATCACGAACGACGGATCCTGCCCGGCGTGCTGCAGGATCACCGTCATGATCGACGTCGTGGTGGTCTTGCCGTGGGTGCCGGCCACCGCGATGGTCTGCCGGTCGGTCATCGCCGCCGCCAGGGCCTCGGACCGGTGCAGCACGCGCAGCCCGCGGCGGCGCGCCTCCACCATCTCCACGTGGTCGCGCGGGATCGCCGTCGAGTAGACGACCGTGTCGACGCCGTCGAGGTTGGACGCCTCATGGGCCATGTGCACCGTGCCGCCGAGGGCGCGCAGCGCGGCCAGCGCCGGCCACTCCCGCAGCTCGCTGCCGGAGACCGGCACGCCCCGGGTGAGCAGGAGCCGGGCCAGGCCGGCCATGCCGACCCCGCCGATCCCGATCAGGTGCACACTGCCCAGGTCCTCGGCGGTCATTACACCGGCCGGCGTCAGCTCCGCCGTGTTCACAGTTCCACTCCCTCTATAAAGATCATCAGCTCACGGCTTCCACAACGAAGCGCAGCAACTGCTCGTCACCGTCCCGGCGGCCGTACTGGGCGGCGGCGCCACCCATCGCGGCCAGCCGCTGCCGGTCGCGGGCCAGCGGAATGATGTTCTGCTCGATCCACTCCGGCGTCAGCTCGCTGTTGTCCACCAGCAGGCCACCACCGGACTCCACCACCGGCAGCGCGTTACGCCGCTGCTCCTGATTGCTGAACGGGTACGGCACGTAGATCGCCGGCATGCCGAGCGCGGTCGTCTCGGCCACCGTGATCGCGCCGCCCCGGCACAGCATCAGGTCGGCGGCAGCGTAGCCGAGCTGCATGTCCGACAGGTAGGGCACAACGACATAGGGGACCGGTAGGTCGTTCGGCACATCGAACGGATCGTTGCGCCCACCCTGCACGTGCAGCACCTGGATGCCGGCGTGCGCCAGCCGTTTCGCCGCCGCGGCCACCGCCAGGTTGATCGTGCGGGCCCCGGACGAGCCACCGGAGACGAACAGCACCGGCAGGTCCGGGCGCAGCCCGAAGTGGTACAGCGCCTGCGGGCGCAACGCCGGCCGGTCCATCCGGGTGATCCCGGTCCGCAGCGGCACCCCGACCAGGCGCGCGTTACGCAGCGCCTCGGACTGCTCCAGCTGGTGCGGGAACCCGACGGCCACCCGCTTGGTGAACTTCATGCCCATCCGGTTCGCGACACCCGGCGGCACGTTCACCTCGTGGATCACGATCGGCATCTCCCGCCGCCAGGCGGCCAGGTAGGCCGGCACCGACACGTAGCCGCCGAACCCGACGACCACCTCGGCCTGCGTCTCGTCGATGATCTCACCCGCGGCGGCCGCGGACTTGTACATCCGGTCCGGGGTGCGCAGCAGATCCAGATTCAGCGAGCGGGGCAGCTGGAACGCCGGGATCACCCGCAGGTCGTAGCCGGCCGCCGGGATCAGCTGGTTCTCCATGCCCTTCGGGCTGCCCAGCGTGGTGATCCGGATGTCCGGGAAGTGACGCCGCAGCGCATCGGCGAAGGCGAGCAGCGGATAGATGTGTCCGCCGGTCCCCCCTCCGGCGAGAACGATCGACCGCAGCGGTGCCATCACCGTCTCCTTCCCACCCCGGAGTCAGCGGGCGCCTTCTTCGGGGAAGAGGAAGAACGCGGTTGTCCCGGCCGCCTCGGCGGGGGGACCGGCGGCAGCGGGGCCCAGACTAGCCGTACCCATCGAGGGGTCGGACGGGCGTTCAGGGCTCGCGCCGCATCCGGCTCCGCACGGGCGAACGAGGCCAGCATGCCGATCGCCGCCATGGTCACCACGAGGGCCGTTCCACCAGCGGAGATGAACGGCAGTGGCAGCCCGGTGATGGGCAGCAGCTTGACCACGCCACCCATGTTGATCACGGCCTGGGCGACCAGCCATGTGGTGATCGCGGTGGCCGCCAGCCGCCGGAACGGGTCACCGACCCGGCGGGCGATCCGGAACCCGGAGTACGCCATCACCGACAGCAACGCCAGCACCACCGCGCACCCGATCACGCCCAGTTCCTCGGCCACGATCGCGAAGATGAAGTCGTTACCGGCCTCCGGCACCCAGCCCCACTTCAGCGCGCTCTTACCGAGGCCGACCCCGAACCAGCCGCCCTCGAAAATCGCCGAACGCCCCTGGACCAGCTGATAGCAGTACTGGCCGGCCAGACTGGTGGTGTCACAGTCCTCCAGCTTCTGGGTGAACGCCGTCAACCGCATCCACCGGTAGTTCGCCTCACCGGCCGTACCCGACCCGGCGCCCCGGGACGCCGCCGCGATCAGCAGGCCCACACCGGCCAGGCCCAGCACCCCCAGCGCGCCGAACACCCGCATCTGCACCCCGGCCGCCCACAGCAGACCGACGATCAGCGCCAGCAGCACCAGCATGGTGCCCAGGTCGTTGTAGCCGACCAGCAGGAACAGCAGCCCGACCACCGGGAACAGCGGCATCGCCAGCTCCCGCCAGTGCCCCAGCGCCGGCCCCTTCCGGGCCAGCACCTCCGCCCCCCACAACACCATGCCCAGCTTGGCCAGCTCACCGGGCTGCATGCTGACCGGACCGAAGAGAAGCCAGTTGCCCTTGTACGCCTCGACCGGCCCGATCTTGCCGCTGGGCAGCACACCGGCGGACTGGAGAGCGGTCAGCACCGCCAGCAACGTCAGCAGCAGCAGCGACACCACCAGCAGCACCCGGCCGAGCATCCGCAGACTCACCGCCGGCAGCCGCTGACAGACCCAGAACGCCACCAGGCCGAGCAACGCGTACACCGACTGACTGCTGATGTCGGTGAACGCGTTCCCGTTCGCCGCGAACGACTTCACCGACGTCGCCGAGAACACCATGGTCAGCCCGATGAGCAGCAACAGCGCACAACTGGCGATCAGCAGGTAGTACGACGACAGGGGCCGTGCCAGCATCCCGTGCACAGCGGGCAACAGTTGCCGGCTCAGCGACGGGCGGTCCTTTTGCGCTCGGTCGTCCGCCATGCCCTTATCATCGCCGCCCACCCACACGACGCCACTCACCGTCGATGGCGTGTCGCACGAGCCTTTGTCACGTACGACACCAAAAACCGGAGACCGGCGGACGGTTCCCCGCCCACCGGTCTCCGGTCACACCTGTCTGCCGACCTACGGAACGATCGGCGGCGTGGTTCCGGGCGCCGCGCAGTACACGGTCAGATACGACTCCTGGTCGGCGGCCAAGCCGGGACTGTCGATGGTGACGATCCACTCCCTGGAGACGGCGGGATTCTGCGAGCTGCCGAGCACGCCGACCGTCTCGGTCGGGGACACCTTGTGAGCAGCGCCGATGGCGGCCCAGTCCGTCGGGCACGACGCTGTGACCGTGGGCATGGCGGTGGGCAGCCACTCGCTCATCGGCATCAGGTTCTCCGGGCCGGCTGGACCGGAGGGGCCGACGGGACCGGAGGGGCCGACCGGACCGGAGGGGCCGACCGGACCCGACGGACCGACCGGACCCGACGGACCGACCGGACCCGACGGACCGGCAGAGCCGTTGCCGGCGGGTCCTGCGGGTCCGGCCGGGCCGGGCGGGCCGACCAGGCCGATGGGGCCGGCGGGACCCACCGCCCCGGCGGGACCGGGCGCACCGACCGGACCGGCCGGGCCCGGCAAGCCCTCAGCGCCCTCGGGGCCGTCCTGCCCCTGTTCGCCGGCGGCGTTCCACCAGCGCAGCACCTCACCGGGACGACAGGTGGTCGTGCTGGGCAGGACCCAGCGCACCGTGCCGCCCTTGGCGAGCACACACACTTTGATGAGTTCCGGGTCCGCGGCCGCCTGGACCGCGTCCGGTGTCGGGCTGGGAGCGACTTTCGGTTCCGGTGAGCTGCCGACGGCACCGGCGGCCGCGGTGGCCACACCGGCCACCGCGAAGACCGCCGCCGTCACCCCGGTGGACGCGAGCAGGGTACGAGAGATCATGAAAGATTAATCCTTCGCGAGTCTTGAGACTGCGGCGAGATCACCCTCAGTCACCCCGAGCCTAGGGACGAACCAATCTCGCTCGGGCCGAAATCCGCATAACGGCCGACCCGATATCGGCCCCCGGGAGCCTCCGGTGAGGGTGCGGCCCGGCCGGGCCGGCCGAACGCGTTCCGCTGAGCCGGCCCGACCGCGCCCGTCCTGGTCAGGGCACGTAATCCTGTCCACGCACACAGACCGCGTGTCCGGTGGAATCGATGTTCAGGTTGCCGCTGAAGGTCATGATCCACGTAGTCCCGTTCAAATCCGGCACGCTACTGACCAAACGAAGCGAGGGGTTCCCGGCATCGATCAGACCGAGTTCGTAGCCCGCTCCCACCACCCGAAGGCCGGGACCTGGACAGGAGAGCACGATGGTGGGCGTGCCCGGCAGCGCCGGAACGAGGGCATAGATCAACTGGGCCACGGCCGGGCCGGACGGGCCGGCGGGCCCGGAGGGTCCGGCCGGACCCGACGGACCGGTTGGACCGACAGGCCCGGGAAGGCCCGGCATCCCGGGCAGGCCCATCATGCCGGGAGGGCCGATCATGCCGGGAGGGCCGGCCGCACCGGGCGATCCCGAAGGACCGGGTGCTCCGGACGGGCCGGGGGGACCGGCAGGCCCGGCAGGGCCGGGCGGCCCTTGCAGGCCGAGCGGTCCGGCGGAACCGGCCGGGCCACCGGGGCCGGGTTCGCCGACGGTGCCCTGTGGACCGGCGGGGCCCGGTTCGCCGGTGGGGCCGGGCGGGCCGGGCTGGGTGCCGTCGATCCAGGAGCGCAGCACCTCGCCCGGACGGCACTGTGTGGTGCTGGGCAGGACCCAGCGCACCACGCCGCCCTTGGCCGTCACGCAGACCGTGATCACGTCGGTGTCGGCGGCCGCCTTGATCGCGTTCGCGCCGGGGCTGAGGCCGGGCTGGGGCGAGGCGCCGGGAGCCGGCTCGGCGCCTCGGCTGGAGCCGATCGCGGCGGAGGCGCCGGTCAGTACCACCGCCAGCGCGGCCACCCCGGTCGTGGTGACCAGTGCACTTCGCATCATCGGAGGTTCGTCCTAACAAAAGTCTGGCGATGACTGCTGGTCAGCAGTCATCGCCAGACTAGGAACGAATCGCGTCCTTACAGGGCAAAATCAATCATCAGCCCATGACCGCCAGGTGTTCGCTGTAGAAGAGGCCCAGGCCGATCGCGGCGCAGATGCCGGCGATGATCCAGAAGCGGACCACGATGTTGACCTCGCTCCAGCCAGCCAGTTCGAAGTGGTGCTGGAGGGGGGACATCCGGAAGACGCGCTTGCCGGTGGTCTTGAACGAGATGATCTGGATGACCACGGACATCGTGATGATGACGAACAGGCCGCCGATGATGACCGACAGCAGCGTGGTGCGGGTCGCCACGGCGAGGCCGCCGATCAGGCCGCCGAGGGCGAGCGCTCCGGTGTCGCCCATGAAGATCCGGGCCGGGTTGGTGTTCCACCACAGGAAGCCGACGCAGGCGGCGGCCGCCGCTGCGGCGATCATCGCGATCTCCAGTGGGTCGCGGACCTGGTAGCAGTGTTGCGCGGTGAGGGAGCCGGCCTCGCCCACGTAGTCGTCGTCGCCGCACCAGTGCCGGTACTGCCAGAAGCCGATCAGCGAGTACGCGCCGAGGACCAGGATGGACGCGCCGGTGGCGAGGCCGTCGAGGCCGTCGGTGAGGTTGACGCCGTTGGACATCGCCATGATCACGAAGACGAAGACCATGACCGAGCCGACCTTGCCGACGTTGAGCCAGTCGACGTCCCGGATGAAGGAGATGTTCTCGCTGACCACGGTCTGGCCGTTGGTGCTGGGGAAGTTGAGCGCGGCGATGCCGAACGCGGTGCCGATGAGCAGCTGGCCGAGGAGTTTGCCCTTGGCGCTGAGGCCGTCCGAGTTCTTCTTGCGGACCTTGAGGAAGTCGTCCAGGAAGCCGACGGCGCCGCAGAAGACGAAGAGACCGAGCAGGACCAGGGCGGTCATGGTCGGCTTCTCCTGGGCGATCTGCCGTTCGGGCAGGGTGGTCAGCGCCAGGTGACCGGCCACGTACGCGAAGACGGTGGCGATGATGAACGCCACGCCACCCATGGTGGGGGTGCCCCGCTTGCCGAGGTGCGTCTGCGGTCCGATGGTGCGGATCGGCTGGCCGGCTTTGAGCGCCGAGAAGACCTTGATCGCGATCGGGGTGCCGAACAGCGAGATGAGAAAGGCGACCGCGGCCGCGACGATTACTGCCCTCACGGGCTCAAACCTCCTCGGAACGCCGCAGCCAGTCGGCGACGTCCCATGTGCGGTACCGGGAACCCTTGACCAGCACGACATCGTCGGCGCGCAGGTCGGCTTGCAGAATCTCGATGGCGCCGGCCTGGTCGGCGGCGAATCGGGCGGTGCCCGTCCAGTCCGGCACGCTCGCGGCGCCGTCCAGGATGGGCCGGGCGTTCTCGGCGACCGCGATCAGCCGGTCCACGCCCAGTTCGGCGGCGAGCCGCCCGACTTCGGCGTGCCCGCTGGTCTCGTGTTCGCCGAGCTCGGCCATGTAGCCGAGCACGGCGGTGGTGCGTCGTCGCGTTCCCATCGCGGCCAGCGCGCGCAGGGCGGCGGCGGTCGACGACGGGTTGGCGTTGTAGGAGTCGTCGATGAGGACGACGCCGTCGGGGCGGGTGACGACGTCCATCCGGCGGCCGGAGACGATGCCGACCTGGCCGAGTGCGACGACCAGGTCACCGAACTCCATTCCGGCGACGAGGGCGACGGCCGCGGCGGCGAGGGTGTTCGCCACCTGGTGTTCGCCCGCTACCGCGAGTCGCACCTGGCCGACCTTTTCGCCGGAGATCAGAGAATATGAGGCTTTTCCGTAGTTATCAACATCCACATCCGTAGCGCGGACCGAGGCCGAACCGGCAAGACCGGTCAGGACCACCGACGCCGCCGTACGCGTGGACATCGCCGCCACCAACGGATCGTCGGCGTTCAGGATCGCCACCCCGTCCGGCGGCAGCGCTTCGACCAGCTCACCCTTGGCCAGCGCGGTCCCCTCCACGGAACCGAACTCGCCCAGGTGCGCGGCACCGACGTTGAGCACCACGCCGATCGACGGCCGGGCGATGTCGGTCAGGTACCTGATGTGCCCGGGACCGCGGGCACCCATCTCCAGCACCAGGAACCGTGTCTCCTCGGTCGCCTGGAGCACGGTGTACGGGAATCCCAGCTCGTTGTTGAGCGATCCGGCCGGCGCCACGGTGGGGCCGAGCCGGGCCAGCAGCTGCCCGATGTAGTCCTTGGTGGTGGTCTTGCCGGAGGAGCCGGTCAGCCCGACCACGGTCAGCTTGTCCAGCCGGGTCACCACCACCCGGGCCAGCGCGGCCAGGGCGGCCAGCGGGTCCTCGACGACCACGCCGGGGAACGGGGTCCGGCGGGTGCTGAGGATCCCGGCCGCGCCGAGGTCGACGGCGGTGCCCGCGAAGTCGTGCCCGTCCACCTTCTCGCCGGGGAACGCCACGAACAGCCCACCGGGGCCGATCTTGCGGGAGTCGTACTCGACACCGCCGGTCACGGTCAGGGCCGGGTCGCCGACGACGTGGCCGCCGGTGATCTCGGCGATCTCGCCCAGGGAGAGAGGGATCATGCGCGGGCCTCCAGTGCGGCGGACAGTTCGATGCGGTCGTCGAACGGCAGCACCTCGCCGTTCACCTCCTGGCCCTGCTCGCTGCCCTTGCCGAGCACGGCGATCACGTCACCGGCGGACGCCATCCGGACGGCCTCGTCGATCGCCGCGCGGCGCCCCGCGACCTCGATGACCTTGCCGGCCGACGCCGAGGCGGTGTGGGCGGCTTCGGCTCCGGCGCGCACCGCCGCCCGTACATGAGCGGGGTCCTCGGTCCTGGGGTTGTCGTCGGTGACGATCACCAGGTCGGAACCGTGCGCGGCGGCCTCCCCCATCAGCGGGCGCTTGCCCTGGTCGCGGTCGCCACCGGCGCCGATCACGCAGATCAGCCGGCCACCGCGGGTGTCGGCCAGGCCCCGCAGCGCGGCCAGCGCCGCGACGATCGCGTTGGGTTTGTGCGCGTAGTCGACCACGCCGAGGATGTCGCCGGGCGCCGCGACCTGCTCCAGCCGGCCCGGCACCCCGCGGCAGGCCGCGATGCCCTGGCCGGCGACGGCCGGGTCCACCCCGGTGGCGACCAGCAGTGCCAGCGCCAGCAGCGCGTTCGCCACGTTGTGCAGGCCGGGCAGGGCGACGCCGGTGTCGACGGTCAGCCCGTCCGGGCCGTGCGCGGTGAAGCGCTGACCGAAATCGGACGGCCGGATGTCGGCGGCCCACCAGGTGGCGTCCGGTGCGCCGGCGGCCGAGTAGGACACCGTGCCCTCCCGGAACAGGGGACGGAGCGCCGGGTCGTCGAAGTTCAGCACCTCCACCGCGGACCGGCCGTCGAAGAGCCGGGCCTTGGCCTCGAAGTAGTCCTCCGAGGTGGGGTGGAAGTCCAGGTGGTCCTGGCCGAAGTTGGTGTAGCCGCCGGCCGCGAACCGGATGCCGTCGGCCCGGCCCATCACCAGCGCGTGGCTGGACACCTCCATCACCACGGCCTGGACGCCGCGCTCCACCCCGGCGGCGAGGATGGCCTGCAGGTCGGTGGCCTCGGGGGTGGTGCGCACGCTCTTGACCACCAGGTCACCGAGCCGCGTCTCCACCGTGCCGACCAGGCCGGTGACCCGGCCGGCGGCCCGCAGGCCGGCTTCGACCAGATACGACGTGGAGGTCTTCCCGGCCGTGCCGGTGATGCCGATCATGGTGAGCCGCCGGGACGGCTCGCCGTAGACGGCCGCCGCCGCCGCACCGAGCACCGCCCGTGGGTCGTTCACCACCAGGACGGGCAGCCCGGCGTCGAGCGCGCGGTCGCGCCCGGCCGGATCGGTCAGGACGGCCACCGCACCGGAGCGGGCGGCGTCCGCGATGAACTCGGCGCCGTGCCGGTTCGCACCGGGCAGGGCGGCGTAGAGGTCACCCGGGCGAACCTCTCGGCTGCTGTGAGTGACACCGGTGACCGGGACGTCACCGCCGGTCAGATCTGCCGGTAACAGCACCGCGAGCCGCGCCACCAGGCACGGCTCCACGGTCTCGGGACGTGGAATGCCGGACACGGCGTCAGACCCTACCCCGTCTCTGGGAGCTTGCTGTCAACGCCATGCGGCAGGTGTCATTCCTTGATCTTGAAGGTAGGCGGCGTGCTACCGGACGGTGGCACATGGTTATGACGAAGGGTGTACGACATCATCTCGCTGAACGCCGGAGCCGCCACCACACCGCCGCCGCCCTTGCTGGTGTCCATCGTCACCGCGATCACGAACCGCGGGTCCTCGGCCGGCGCCATCCCGACGAACGAACCGGCGTCGTGGCTGGTGTACTGCCCCTCGATGAGCAGGTCACCGGTGCCGGTCTTGCCCGCCACCCGGTAGCCGTTCACCGCGGCGGCCTTGCCGGTGCCGTCCTTGACGTCGATCACCGCCTCCATCATCAGGCGCAGCTGGGCGGCCACCTCGGGATCCAGCACCTTGTGCGTACGCGGCGCGGTGGCCGGGGTGACCTCGCCGTCCTCGCCGGAGATGGTGGCCTTGATCAGGTGTGGCTGGATGTAGACGCCGTCGTTGGCGATCGCGCCGTACCCGGCGGCCATCTGGATCAGCGTGGCCGCGACACTGTGGCCGATCGGCACCGACCCGTGCGACGATCCACTCCAGTCCTCCGGCTTGAGCAACTGACCGGACGCCTCCCCGGGCATGCCCTCCCCGGTCGCCTGGCCCAGCCCGAACTTCTGCTGGTACTGGTAGACCTTCTCCTTGCCGAGCCGGTCGGCGAGCAGGATCGTGCCCACGTTGGACGAGTAGGCGAGCAGCCCCGGCAGGGTCATCCGGGTGCCGTTGTCCTGCGGGTGGGTGTCGGTGAAGGTGGTGTCCCCCTTCTTGATCCCCCGGCCGATGGTGATCAGCTCGTCCGGCTGGGTCAGCCCCTCCTGCAGGGCCGCCCCGAAGATGAACGCCTTGTGCGTGGATCCCGGATCGGTGACCACGCTGGACGGCACGTCGATGCGGTCCGAGGACTTCACCTTCTGCCAGTTCGCCGCGTTGTACGACGGATAGCTCGCCTGCGCCAGCACCTCACCGGTCCGCACGTCCAGCACCACCGCGCCGGCGATCGTCGCGCTGCGCTTCTTGGCCTCGGCGTCCAGCACCCGCTGGACCTCGTACTGGATGTCCTGGTCGATGGTGAGCTGCAGGGAACTGCCCGGCCGGGCCGCGGTGTCCTGCTGGAACCCGCCCGGGATCGGCTTGTTGGACAGGCCCTTGCCGGCGCCGACCTCGAACACCCGCTTGCCGTCGGTGCCGTGCAGCAGGTCGTCGTACCGTGCTTCCAGCCCCTCCAGACCGCGCTGCTCGTCACCGGCGCCGGTGAAACCGATCAGGTTCGACGCCAGGTCCCGGCCGGGCACGTCCCGGCGCTCGTCCAGGTGCGTGTAGATGCCGGGCAGCTTCAACGCGTCGATCTTGTCGGCGACCGCCACGTTCACACCGCGGGCCAGGTAGCGGAACTTCAGCCAGCCCTCCACCAGCTTGGTCCGCTGCATGTCCGCGACCAGCTCGGACTGGGCCACCCCGAGCAGCGGCGCGAGCTTGGCGGCCGTACCGGGGATGTCCTTCTGCAGTTCCAGGTTCTCCGGGTCGACGTAGACATACCGCGCCTCGACGCTGTGCGCCAGCACGTTGCCGTTGCGGTCCAGAATGCTGCCGCGCGGCGCCGGGAGCGTCACGCTGCTCAGCCGCTTCTCCCGCAGTTCGATCAGGCTCGCCGCCTCGGCCGGGGAGGTCGCCACCTGCAGCACCACCAGGCGCACACCGATGGTGACGAAGAGCGAGAGCGCCAAGACCGTGCCCAGACGCAGGCGACGGTTGCTGTTGGCGAGTTTCGGCGGTTCGGCGGGGACCGGCCTTCTCTCCTTCGCCGTACGCGGGGAGGGGCCCCGCCCCCGGTCGGTGACCCGGCGGCCACCACTCGGGGACTCGGGGCGCTCGCGCCGGCCGGAGCGCCGCTCCCGATCGTCGCGCCGTTCCCTGGTCTCCCGGTTCGGCCGGCTCTCCCGGGCGCGGCTGTCCCGGGCAAGGCTGTCCCGGGCAAGGCTGTCCCGGGTACGGCCGTCCTCCCGGTCCCGCGCCGTCGAGCGGCTCCGCGGTTCCGCGGTCTCCCGGGCCTTACCACGGCCGCGTGGTTCCCCGGTGTCCTTGGCCCGGCCACGGGTACGCGGCTCGTCGCTGTCCTTGGCCCGCCCACGGGTACGCGGCTCGTCGGTCTCCTTGGCGCGGCTCCGGGCGCGTGGCTGCTCGCTGTCGCGCTGGGCCGGAGGCTGTTCGGTGGCCCGGCCCCGGCCCCGGGTGGCGCGCGGGGCGCCGTCGCCACCGTCGAGCACCTGCAGCGCGGGCCGGAACGGGTCGGCGTTGCGGCCGGAGTCACGGGGCACCCGGCCGCGCTCGGCCACGGTCCGCCCGCGCGGCGTGTAGGCCCGCGCGTCGCCGATGCTGGTGCGGCCCCGGCGGACCTCACGGCCGTCGCCCGGCTCGTCTCCGGTCAGGTCACGTGACGAACCGCGCCGGGGCTGATTCCCCCGGCGCGGTGTCTCGTCGTCTCGCGGCGACACGATGGCCTACCGTTGCGCCGGGGTGAGTTCCCCGACGATCGTGCCCGGCTCCGCACCGACCGCACCGGGGGTCTTCTCCCCGGCGGCGTTCCCGTCGCCGGCACCGGCGGTGGCCGCGTCGCCGCCACCCGCCGTGGCCGGGTCGCCGCCACCGGCTTTGGCCGCGTCGCCGCCACCCGCCGTGGCTGAGTCGCCGCCACCCGCGGTGGTCCCGCCGTCGGCGGCCTTCTCACCCAGGCCGTCCCGGGTGGTCGGGGAGGTCCGGCCCTTGGCCGGGTTGAGCGGGCCGACGACGGTGCCGTCCGGCAGCCAGAGGACCGCCGGGTCCTCGGCCGGGACCAGGCCCAGCCGGCGGGCCGCGGCGGTCAGGTTGCCCGGCCCGGAGGCCTCGACCAGCTGCCGCTGCAGTTCCTGCTGCTGCTTGTCGAGGACGGCCTTCTCCTCGCGGAGGGCGTTCAGCCGGAACGACTGCTCCATGGTCTTGGTGTTGACCAGCAGGATGCCGACGACCCCGATCAGGACGACGGCGATGATCGCGGCGGCGAAGGTGGCGCGGGGTGCCCGGATCGGCAGTGGTGGCGCCACCCAGAGGCGGGGCCGGGCCTGTGGAGCCGGTGCGGCGTCGCCGGTCACCTCGATGGAGAGCGCGGTGGCGCCGTCGACGGGTGCGACCGTCTCCCGGCCCGCCCCGCCCCGGATCCCTGACCGGCGCGTGTCGGCCCCCTCGGATCGGCGCGCCGCCCGCGCACCGGTCCCGGTGTCGGCATCGCGGCTCACCCGGCGCTGCGGCCCCCCGGCCGTACCGCGCGTCTGCGTACGGCCCCCCGACCGCGACGCTTCGGATCGCTCGCTCATGCTCTTCCCTCCCCCTCTTCTGTTCGCCCCCGAGGCGTAACCGCCGTGGTCCCCCATGCGTTGGGAACTCGGTGCTACTCGGGCTTCCCCCGCCGGGGACGCCCGGTCGTCCGGGGCCGCTCGCGGCCGGCTCCGAACGCCCTGTCCGAATTCCTCACCTGCTCCTGCTCGTCGATCCGTTCCACCGCGCGCAACTTCACCGAGGCCGCCCTCGGATTGGCGGCCACCTCGGCCTCGCTGGGCAGCTCCGAGCTCCTGGTCAGGAGCTTGAGGCTGGGACCGCTGCCGGGCAGCTCGACCGGAAGGTCGATCGGCCCGGTGCTGCGCGCCCTCGCGGTGAGCGCGCGTTTGACGATCCTGTCCTCCAACGATTGATAACTCATCACCACAAGTCGCCCGTGCGGTGCCAACACGTCCAAAGCCGCCGGAACAGCCCCTTCCAGGGCGTCCAGCTCGGCGTTGACCTCAATGCGTAGTGCCTGGAAGGTGCGTTTGGCGGGATTTCCACCCGTTCGCCGCGCGGCGGCTGGGATGGCGTCCTTCACCAGCTCGGCCAGTCGTGCCGTGGAGGTGATCCGCCCCTTCGCCCGCTCCCGCACGATCGACTGGACGATCCGCGAGGCGAACTTCTCCTCGCCGTACTGCCGCAAAACGCGAACAAGATCACCCGGTTCGTACGAGTTGACGATCTCCTCGGCCGTCACGCCGCGGGACTGGTCCATCCGCATGTCCAACGGAGCGTCCTGCGCGTACGCGAAACCCCGGTCCGCCTCGTCCAGCTGCAACGACGACACCCCGAGATCGAACAGGCCGCTGTGGATCGCCGGAACGTCCAGCTCGGCGAGGACCCGCGGCAGCTCGTCGTAGACGGCGTGCATCAGGTGCGCCCGGTCACCGAACCGGATCAGCCGGTGCCGTGCGTGCTCCAGCGCCTCGGTGTCCCGGTCCAGTCCGATCAGGACGACATCCGGGTACCGCTGCAGAACCGCCTCGGCGTGCCCGCCCAGACCCAGCGTGAAGTCGACGTGGACGGCACCCGGCAGCCTGAGGGCGGGATCGAGCAGTTCCAAGCAGCGCTCGAGCAGCACCGGCACGTGTGTGCCTCGCGGCTCCCCCATGTCAAACCCCCATGCCGTACCGGCTCGCGTCTCACTCGTCTGTTCCATGTTGCTGTCCGGCCCGGTCGCCCGTCCGTACCGCCAGATCCCCATCCGCTCTCATGACCCGCGCCGGCGAACCGGCCCGGACACGCGCCTGGCGCCGGGGAAGAGGCGCCAGGAGCGGGAGCGGCTGGAGATCTCGAGGTACGGCGAGAGTGGCTTCCGGGCCGAACCGACGGCCCACCGAGTGCCACGCCCTACAGTCCGCCGGGCAGCACCCCCTCCTCGATGTCGGCGAAGTCTTCCTCGCTCGCCGAGAGGTAGTCGTCCCAGGACTGCTTGTCCCAGATCTCGACCCGGGTGCTCGCACCGATCACCACTAGATCGCGACCAAGACTGGCATACTCCCGCAAATGGACCGGAATCGTCACCCGGCCCTGCTTGTCGGGCACTTCATCGTGGGCACTCGCGAAGAACACCCGGCTATAAGCCCGAGCGGCCTTGTTGGTGACCGGAGCCTCACGTAGCTGACCGGCGATGCGCTGGAACTCCGGCATCGGGAACACGTAAAGACAGCGCTCCTGCCCCTTCGTGATCACGACACCTCCCGCCAGCTCATCACGGAACTTAGCCGGAAGGATCAGCCGGCCCTTCTCGTCGAGGCGCGGAGTGTGCGTGCCGAGGAACATCGGCCCCCACCCTTTGCCGTGGCGACCGCTCCATCGCGGAGGGAGTGGACCGCCGTGTCAACTCGGGCCGGCAGGTCCGGCGTCGCTCCTCCGCCCTGCCACTGCGCTCCACTCTACTCCACTTCCCTCCACCTGCAACCCGAACGCGTCCACTCCCGAGCCGTTTTCGCAGACGTTGTCGCAGCTCAACGGCGGTGGAGGGGAATGGGGGCCCGGACCATGATCCACTCCGTCCAGTTTCCGACATCGAGCGCTCCAGGTCGCAAATCCCCCGACTTGTCCCCCGGAAAAGTCCGGGCCCACGCTCGGGTGGAGGAAAGTGGAGCGACCCCGGGGAGGAAAGTGGAGTGCCGGAGGGTCGAGACAGGACCCTCGGGGCGCGTACCCGATCGGGGTGTTGAAGCAGCCCCCGGACATGCCTGTGGGGCGTGACCCGCGCCCGGGTCACGCCCCACAGAAGGCGTTGCTATTCCTTACTTACTAGAGACGCTGCGCGACAGTCCCCACTAGAGACGCTGCGCGACAGTCCCCACTAGAGACGCTGCGCGACAGTGCTCAACTACGTGCCGCTGCGCGACGGTCAGGCGACCAGCCGCTTCACGACGTAGTTCTTGCTCCAGATCTTGTGCTTGCCGACGCGCTTGCCGGTGCTCGGCGAGTCGTACATGTATCCGTTGCCGGCATAGATACCGGCGTGGTAGCCGTACGAGCCGTTACGGAAGATGATCAGGTCGCCGACCTTCTTGTTCTTCTTGGCGACCGACTTGCCGTACTTCTGCTGCGAGTTGGCCTTGTGCGGCAGCTTCTTGCCGGCGGCCTTCTTGTACACGTACTTGGTGAAGCCGGAGCAGTCGAAGCGCTTCGGGCCGGACGCGCCGTACTTGTAGAGCGCGCCCTTGTGCTTCTTGGCCTCGGCGAGGATCTTGGCGCCACTGGCGACGACCTTGACCTTGACCTTGGAGGTCACCTTCTGGTTGTACCCGGAGCCGGTGAAGACGGTCCGGACGTAGAGGGTGCTCTTGGGCTTGGCCGTCAGCGTGACCGCTTTGCTGCCGACCTTGCCGCTGTCCAGGTTGCGCCACGCGCCGTTGCTGTAGCCCTGGAGACGGACGGTGCCCTTGGCGACCTTGCCGGTGGCCGGGTCGATCACCTTGGCGGTGACCTTGAGGGTGGAACCCCATTTGAGGTTCCGGGTGCTGGTCGTGGCGGCCAGCTTGGGGGTGACCTTCGCGGCGGCCGACGAGGCGGCGACCGGGGTGACGGCGGTGGTCGACGCGGCCGCGGCGGGCGAGGCGGCGATCAACTGGCCGGCACAGAGGCAGAGACCCAGAGACAGTGCGACGGTGCCGGGGCCGAATGCGGGCATGCGGCGGCGACGGCTCGAACTGTGTTCGTGCACGGTAGAGATTTCCCTCCGGCACGCCTGCGAGGTTAGCTGTCGGGTTCGGGCGGAAGGGCTTGCCCGGCCGCGGGTGGGCGGCTTCACCCCAAGGTTTCTCCCTGGGTGCGGCTCGCCGTGAAGCGAGTCGCGGGGAGAGACCGCGAATGGGTCCCCCGTCCCTGCCCCCGATTGCCTTGGTTGTCGGCTTGCTTGCTGTGTCGCACCGTCCGGCCCGGGGCAGGGCTCGGCGTGAACCGATCCGGTGCGGCCGGCGGCGGTGTGCTGCCGGCTGATCCTTGGTACCCGACTCGGCCCATGATCGTCAGCATGAGGACGATCACCCTAGGTAATCGACACAAAAGCTCATGTCCAATTTGTAAGCTCCGGAAAACAAATGCCGCGACGCAAAGTGATCGGTTCACTACAAGCAGTCGAAGGTTACGGGTGAATCAGAACACACAATTAGTTGAGCACCACGTCCGAAAAGCCCGGACCGGGGAAAACTCCGAATAGGCCGTGATCTTGATGGTCTGGCAACGCGACGTAACCTTCGAGTCCGGTACCCTCGCTGGCGTGACGGACGGAATGCCTCTCATCGCCAAGGTCGCGACCTCGGTGTCGAAGACCGCTGCGGCGCTCTCCAGGGCCGCGGGCCGCGGCGACGGTTCGGTGATCGGTGGCTGGATCGGCCTCAAGATCGACCCCGACCTGCTCGCCCACCTCGCGGCCGGACGCGCCGTCGCGCTGGTCTCCGGCACCAACGGCAAGACCACCACGACCCGCTTCACCGCGGCCGCCGTCGGGGTCCTCGGCCGGGTCGCCACCAACGGTTACGGCGCCAACATGCCGACCGGCCACACCTCGGCGCTGGCCAAGGAGGGGCACACCCCGTTCGCCGTGCTGGAGGTGGACGAGCACTACCTGGCCCAGGTCATCGACCAGACCAAGCCCAAGGTGGTGGCGCTGCTCAACCTCTCCCGCGACCAGCTGGACCGGGCGAAGGAGGTGGCGATGATGGCGCAGATGTGGAAGACCAAGCTCGCCTCCCACCCGGAGATCAAGGTGGTCGCCAACTGCGACGACCCGCTGGTGGTGTGGGCGGCCAGCGGCAGCCCGCAGGCCACCTGGTTCAGCGCCGGCCAGCGCTGGCTGGACGACTCGTTCGTCTGCCCGGAGAGCGGCCACCCGATCGAGCGCGCCCAGGGCGACTGGTGGTGCACCGGCTGCCCGCTGCGCCGGCCGCGCCCGCAGTGGGTGGTCGAGGACGAGGGTGTGATCGACCCGCGCGGTGACTGGCACCTGGTCAAGCTGCAGCTGCCCGGCCGGGTCAACGTGGGCAACGCGGCCACCGCGCTGGCCGTCGCCGCCGAGTTCGGGGTCCGCCCGATCGAGGCGCTGCGCCCGCTCGCCGGGGTGGCGTCGATCGCCGGGCGCTACGCCCAGGTGGACAAGGACGGCCGCAACATCCGGCTGCTGCTGGCGAAGAACCCGGCGAGCTGGCTGGAGGCCTTCGACATGGCCGACCAGGCGCCGACACTGCTCTCGATCAACGCCCGGGACCCCGACGGGCTGGACACGTCGTGGCTCTGGGACGTCGACTTCTCCCCGCTGCGCGACCGGCCGGTGCTGATCACCGGGGACCGGGCGTACGACCTGGCCGTCCGCCTCCAGGTGAACCAGGTGCAGTTCCGGCACGTACAGACTTTCGACGAGGCGCTCCGGTCCGTGCCGCCCGGCCGTCTCGAAGTGATCGCCAACTACACGGCGTTCCAGGACATCCGAGCGGAGTTGGACCGTGTCAACTGAGGCCCTGCGGATCGTGTGGATCTACCCCGATCTGCTCTCGACCTACGGCGACCGCGGCAACCTGCTGATCCTGGCCGCCCGGGCGGCGGCCCGGGGCATCCCGGTGGAGACCTACGAGGTCCGCTCGGATCAGCGGATGCCCAACTCGGCCGACATCTACCTGATCGGCGGTGGCGAGGACGGCCCGCAGGCGCTGGCCGCCCAGCGCCTGCTCGCCGACGGCGGTCTGCACCAGGCGGTCCACCAGGGCGCCGCGGTATTGTCGATCTGCGCGGGTTACCAGTTGCTCGGTCACTCGTTCTTCGCCAAGGGGGCGAAGTGCGCCGGGCTGGGCCTGCTCGACGTCCACTCGGACCGGGGTGAGACCCGGGCGGTGGGCGAGCTGCGCGGCGACATCGACCCCCGGCTGGGGCTGCCGGCGCTGACCGGTTTTGAGAACCACGGCGGCCGCACCCACGTCGGCCAGCACGCCGCACCGCTGGCCCGGGTCACCGCGGGCATCGGCAACGACGGTCAGACCGAGGGCGCCTGGGCCGGCAAGATCCTCGGGACGTATTCGCACGGCCCGGCGCTGGCCCGCAACCCAGCCATCGCCGATCTGCTCCTGAAATGGTCCACCGGCGCGGATAGGCTCACGCCGCTCGACGACACGTGGAGCGAGAAACTCCGCAACGAGAGGCTGGCCGCGGCGAGCCCGGCATGACTTCCTGAATCGACGACGATGGGGCGGTAGGCCTGTATGACCGACAACCTGAACGCCTCGGCGCCGAGTTCCTCCGGCTGGAAGCGGCGTGCTGTCCGCTTCACCCTGCTGGGGCTCGGTGTCGGCGCTCTCGCCGTCGGTGCGGCGGTCCTGCCGCTGCGGGAGATCGGTGACACGGTGGTGTCGCTCGGCCCGGCCGCCGTGGTCGCGGTGGCGGTGCTGGGCGGCATGCTGTTGTCGGCGCTGGTCCCGCGCACCCTGATCACGATGACCTGCGGCGCGCTGCTGGGCGCCGCGCCCGGGATGGCGGCCGCGCTGGCCGCCGCGGTGATCGCCGCGGTCGCCACCTACTACGCGGGCCGCTGGGCCGGCCGCGGCGCTCTCCAGGCCCGGGCCGGCAGCCGTCTGGCCCGGCTGGACGGCTGGCTGAACCGTCGTGGCCTGGCCGCCGTGCTGCTGGTCCGGTTCCTTCCGCTGGCCCCGTTCGGCCTGGTCGGCTACGCCTACGGCACCACCAGCGTCTGCCAGAAGCGGTACATCCTGGGCACCACGATCGCCGCCATCCCGTCCACCATCACCTACGCCGTGATCGGCGCCGCGGTGGTCGCCCCCGGCGAGATGAACCTGGTCACCCTGGTCCCGGCCGCCTTCAGCTTCGTCCTCTCCACCGCGATCATCCTGCGCTGGCGCCACACCTCCCGGCGCGCCGCGGCCGCCGCCGTTCCCGCCTGACCCTCTTCATCCGGTACGCCCCAGGGGCCCCCGACCGCAACGGACCGCCCTGTCTCGTCCGCGCGAGGAGGTCCCGGCACCGGACCGTCCGGCGCCCGCCGGGCGAATGCGGCCCCCCAAACCCGCGTGCCAACTTCCGGTCCGAATCGCACCACAACGCGGCACGAAACAACGAACCACGACCCGCGTGCCGCGTTGCGGTCCGCAACGCACCACAACGCGGCACGAAACGGCCAACCAGCAACCGCGTGCCGCGCAACGGTCCGGAACGCACCGGAACGCGGCACGAAACGACGAACCAGCAACCGCGTGCCGCATTGCGGTCCGCAACACACCACAACGCGGCACGAAACGGCCAACCAGCAACCGCGTGCCGCATTGCGGTCCGCAACGCACCGGAACGCGGCACAGCGGAAACGGCCCGGCCCTCGATGAGGGGCGGGCCGTTTCCGGGTTCGGGTCAGATCACGACGCTGACCAGACGGCCCCTCACCACGATGACCTTCTTCGGCTCCTTGCCGGCCAGCACCTCGGCCACGGCGGCCAGCGCGGCCGACCGTACCTCAGTCTCGGGGGTGTCCGGGGAGACCTCGACCCGGCCGCGGACCTTGCCGTTCACCTGCACCGGGTAGGTGATCGCGTCGGCGACCAGCTGGGCCGGGTCGGCGACCGGGAAGTCCGCGTAGGCCAGCGAGCCGGTGTGCCCCAGCTTGCTCCACAGCTCCTCGGCCATGTGCGGCGCGAACGGCGACATCATCAGCACCAGCGGCTCGACCGCCTCCCGGGACACCACCGGCAGCGGGGTCAGCGTGTTGGTCAGCTCGATCAGCTTGGCGATCGCGGTGTTGAAGCGCAGCTCGGCCATGTCCTCCCGGACACCGGCGATGACCTTGTGCAGGACCTTGCGGCTCTTCGGGTCCAGCGGCTCGTCGGACACCTTGACGGCGCCGGTCTCCTCGTCGATCACCAGGCGCCAGGCGCGCTGCAGGAACCGCTGCGAGCCGACCACGGCACGGGTCTCCCACGGGCGGGAGACGTCCAGCGGGCCCATCGCCATCTCGTACACCCGGAAGGTGTCCGCCCCGTACTGCTCGCACATCTCGTCGGGGGTGACGACGTTCTTCAGGGACTTGCCCATCTTGCCGTACTCCCGCTGCACCTCCTGGTCACCCAGGAACCACTTGCCGTCGCGCTCGACGACCTCCTCGGCGGGCACGATCACGCCGCGGGCGTCCCGGAACGCGTACGCCTGGATGTAGCCCTGGTTGAACAGCTTCTTGAACGGCTCGAACGACGAGACGTGACCCAGGTCGAACAGCACCTTGTGCCAGAAACGGGCGTACAGCAGGTGCAGCACGGCGTGCTCGACGCCACCGACGTACAGGTCGACGCCACCGCTGTCACCCGCACCGCGCGGGCCCATCCAGTACGCCTCGTTGGCCGGGTCGACCAGCTTCGACTCGTTGTGCGGGTCCAGGTAGCGCAGCTCGTACCAGCAGGAACCGGCCCACTGCGGCATGGTGTTGGTCTCGCGGGTGTACGTCTTCAGCCCGTCGCCCAGGTCCAGCTCGACCTGCACCCAGTCCTTCTTGCGGGACAGCGGGGTCTCCGGCTCGGTGTCCGCGTCGTCCGGGTCGAAGGTGCGCGGCGAGAAGTCGTCGGTGTCCGGCAGCACGACCGGCAGCATCGAGTCGGGCAGCGCGATCGGCAGGCCGGTCTCGTCGTAGACGATCGGGAACGGCTCACCCCAGTAGCGCTGCCGGCTGAACAGCCAGTCCCGCAGCCGGTACGTGGTCGCGCCCTTGCCGGTGCCCTGCTCCTCCAGCCAGGCGATCATGGCGGCCTTGGCGTCGTCCTTGTTCTTCCCGTCCAGGAAGCCCGAGTTGATCACCACGCCGTCGCCCACGTACGCCCCGTCGAAGTCCGCCGGGGTCTCGATGGTCCGGATCACCGGCAGCGCGAACGCGGTGGCGAAGTCGAAGTCCCGCTCGTCGTGACCGGGCACCGCCATGATCGCGCCGGTGCCGTAGCCGGCCAGCACGTAGTCGGCGATGAAGACCGGGACGTGCTCGCCGTTGACCGGGTTGGTCGCGTAGGCGCCGGTGAAGACACCGGTCTTGACCTTGCCGTCGGCGGTGCGCTCGTCCTCGGTCTTGGCGGCCGCGGCGGCCCGGTAGGCGACGACCGCCTCGACCGGAGTCGCATACCCACCGGTCCAGACCTCCTTGGTGGCGGCCGGCCAGTTGCCCGGGACGATCTTGTCGACCAGCCCGTGCTCGGGCGCCAGGACCATGTAGGTGGCGCCGAACAGGGTGTCCGGGCGGGTGGTGAAGACGGTGATCAGGTCGTCGCCGATGGTGAAGTCGACGTGCGCGCCCTGGGAGCGGCCGATCCAGTTGCGCTGCATCAGCTTGACCGGCTCCGGCCAGTCCAGGCTGTCCAGGTCCTCGATCAGCCGGTCACCGTACGCGGTGATCCGCATCATCCACTGCTTCAGGCTGCGCTGGAAGACCGGGAAGTTGCCCCGCTCGGAGCGGCCGTCCGGGGTGACCTCCTCGTTCGACAGGACCGTGCCCAGGCCGGGGCACCAGTTGACCGGGGCCTCGCTCATGTAGGCCAGACGGTGGCCGTCGATGACCTTGCGGCGTTCGGTGGCGGACAGCCCGGCCCACTCCGGGCCGCGCTCGCCGGACTCGTACGACGCGATCAGGTCCTTGATCGGCCTGGCCTTGCCCACCGACGGGTCGAACCATGAGTTGAAGACCTGCAGGAAGATCCACTGGGTCCAGCGGTAGTACTCCGGATCGGTGGTCGAGAAGGACCGGCGGTCGTCGTAGGCCAGGCCCAGGCGGCGCAGTTGCTGCCGGTAGCGCTCCACGTTCGCCGCGGTGGTGACCGCCGGGTGGGTGCCGGTCTGCACCGCGTACTGCTCGGCGGGCAGGCCGAACGCGTCGAAGCCCATCGGGTGCAGCACGTTGTAACCGGCCATCCGCTGGAAGCGGGTGTAACAGTCGGTGCCGATGTAGCCCAGCGGGTGCCCGACGTGCAGGCCGGCACCCGACGGGTACGGGAACATGTCCTGAACGTGCAGCTTGGGAGCACCGGCCCGGGGATGATCAGGATCGGCCAGCGCACCGACCGGGTTGGGCGCGTGGAACGTCCCGTGCGCGTCCCAGTGGTCCTGCCAGCGGCGCTCGATCTCGCCGGCCATGGTCGCGGTGTAGCGGAAAGGCGGGGTCTCGGTCTCGCTCATCTTCACCATCTCGTCTACGTCTCGTCTTTCGAAGGGCATAAAAAAGCCCCTCGCACAGGAGGGGTTGCCGTGCCTGGCCCGCGGTCAGCGGATCAGCACGGCCGGCTAAGGAGCAGAACGGACCGAGCCATGGCATGGATGATACCCCTCGCCCATCACTCACGGCGACCGGTATAGCGGGCGCGTGACATACTCCCCGCTGTCCACAGGCGACCGGCCTGGGACGGCGGAAAGGATCCCGTTCGTCCGAATTCCCCCGAAAGCATTATCCACAGGGCCGCGATCAGGGCTTTCGGTGATGCGTGGGGACGGGGATAACCTGTCAGGACGGGCGGCGAGCGCCGGAGGCCAACGGCCGCTGGGCGCCCGCGACCTTAGGTGCCCGTTGACGGTGGGTGATCACCGCATGACGGGGCAGACACGTTATGGAGGAGGCCCGTGACAACGCCGACCTGGGGTGAGCCGGCAGGCCCGCTGACGAGCGCCGAGTTCCGCACCGCGACCCAAGCCATCATGGCCAACATCGAGCAGGTCATCGAGGGCAAGAGCGCGACGGTGCGACTGGCCGTGGCGGTGCTGCTGGCCGAGGGCCACCTGCTGATCGAGGACGTGCCGGGCGTCGGGAAGACGAAACTGGCCAAGGCTCTGGCCCGCTCCATCGACTGTTCGGTGCGGCGCATCCAGTTCACGCCCGACCTGCTGCCCAGCGACGTGACCGGAGTCAGCGTCTACAACCAGGAGACGCGCGACTTCGAGTTCAAGCCGGGCGCCGTCTTCGCCAACCTGGTGGTCGGCGACGAGATCAACCGCGCTTCGCCGAAGACCCAGTCCGCCCTCCTGGAGTGCATGGAGGAGCGGCAGGTCACCGTCGACGGCACCACCTATGAGCTGCAGTCGCCGTTCATGGTGGTGGCCACGCAGAACCCGATCGAGATGGAGGGCACCTACCCGCTGCCCGAGGCGCAGCGGGACCGGTTCACCGCCCGGATCGCGATGGGCTACCCGGACCCACGGGCCGAGCTGGCCATGCTGACCACCCACGGCGACCACGACCCGCTCAACGACCTGCGCGCGGTGGCCGACGCCGCGATGGTCCGGCGGCTGATCGAGACGGCCCGCGCGGTGCACGCCGCCGACGTCGTCCAGCAGTATGCGATCGCCCTGGTCACCGCCACCCGGGAGGCCCCGGAGATCCGGCTCGGTGCCTCGCCCCGGTCCACGCTGCAGCTGCTGCGCACCGCCAAGGCGGTGGCCGCGCTGGAGGGCCGGGACTACGTGCTCCCCGACGATCTGCAGGCTCTGGCCGTGCCGGTGCTCGCGCACCGCCTGATCCCGACGGCGGACGCGCAGCTCAACCGGCGCACCACCGACGCGATCGTGTCGGAGATCGTGCACCGGCTGCCGCTCCCGCAGGACCGCAACCGCAACCCCTACGACACCCGCGACGGCCGCGCCTCGTTCGAGTCCCGGGGGCGGTGAGCATGCGGGAGGCGCTGCGGGGGCTCACCACGCGCGGCCGCTCGTTCCTGGCCGCGGCGATCGCCGCCGCGGTCTCCGCCCTCATCCTCGGCGAGCGCGACCTGCTCCGGGTCGCGGTGCTGCTGGCCGTGCTGCCGCTGCTCGCCGCGTGGTATGTCGGGCGCAGCCGCTACAAGCTGGCCTGCACCAGGTCGCTGGAGCCGGGCCGGGCCCCGGTCGGGTCCAGCGCCCGGGTCATCCTGCGCCTGCAGAACATGTCCCGGCTCCCGA
Source organism: Actinoplanes sp. G11-F43 (assembly GCF_050589265.1). NCBI lineage: Bacteria > Bacillati > Actinomycetota > Actinomycetes > Micromonosporales > Micromonosporaceae > Actinoplanes > Actinoplanes sp. G11-F43. The sequence continues at coordinate 107,113 of NZ_JBNZCE010000002.1, read as the reverse complement.
CCGGCACCATGCTCCTGGAGGACCGCCTGCCCTATGCGCTGGGCAGCCGCCCCCGGGTGGTGCTGGAGCGGCTCGGCGCGCACCAGGCCAGTTCGGTGGCCTACACGGTGCGCGCCGACATCCGCGGCCGCTACTCGATCGGCCCGCTGATGGTCCGGCTCACCGATCCGTTCGGGTTGTGCGAGCTGACCCGATCGTTCCCCAGCGTGGACCGGCTGACCGTGATCCCGCAGGTGTCGGCGCTGCCCCGGGTGCGGCTGGCCGGCGAGTACGCCGGGACCGGTGAGAGCCGGGCCCGCTCGGTGGCGGTGCACGGCGAGGACGACGCCGCCACCCGGGAGTACCGTCGCGGCGACGACCTGCGCCGGGTGCACTGGCGGTCCACCGCCCGCACCGGCGAGCTGATGGTCCGGCGCGAGGAGCAGCCCTGGGAGAGCCGGGCCACCGTGGTCCTCGACACCCGGGCCTACGCGCACCGGGGTGAGGGCCCGACCGCGAGCTTCGAGTGGGCCGTCGCGGCCGCCGCCAGCATCGCGGTCCACCTGCGCGAGTCCGGTTACAAGCTGCGGCTGGTGACCGGCTCTGGCATCGACATCGACGCCGCCGAGTCCGGCGGGGAGGGCCTGATCCTGGACACCCTGGCCGATGTGAAGGCCGATCAGAACAGTGACGTGTCGGTCCTGGTCGAGCACGTCCGGCGGCGCAACGACGGCGGGCTGGTGATCGGGCTGTTCGGCGCGCTCACCGTCGCCGAGGCCGAGCTGCTCGGGCAGATCCGCGGCAACGGTGCGACCTGCATCGGTTTCGCCGTCGACAGCTCCACCTGGGTGCCGTCGTCCGGTTCCACCGCCGAGGGCGACCGGGAGCACGCGGCCGCGTCGCTGGCGCTGGTGCGCAGCGGCTGGAAATCAGTGCCGGTGACGCATGGTGACACGCTGCCGGCCCTGTGGCCGAGTGTGGGCCGGGGCTCGCAGGGTTTCGCCTACCGCGCGGCGATGGCGGAGACCGTCAGTGGGGTGATCCGATGACCGGCCGACGTCGTCTCGGGCTGGTGGCCGCGGCCGCCACCCTGCTGGCCGCCGCCCCGCTGTCGGCGATCTTCGAGACGTGGACCTGGATGATCCAGTGTCTGCTGGCGGTGTTCCTGATCGAGGGCGCGGCGGTCGCCACCCGGACCTTCCGGTTCCCCACCTGGGCACAGGCGGTCAGCATGGTGCTCGCCCTGCTGCTCGCCCTGACCTGGATGTTCCCCTCCGGCGACGAGATGATCATCCCGTCGCTGAGCACCTTCGGGCACTTCGCCGACCTGCTCTCGCAGGCCGGTGAGGACACCCGGACGTATGGCGTGCCCGTCCCCGACCGGGACGGCCTGCTGTTCGTGGCGGTCCTCGGCATCGGTGCCGTCGCCATCGTGGTCGACCTGCTGACCGCGGTGTTCCGGCGCCCGGCCCTGGCCGGGCTGCCGATGCTCGCCATCTACTCCATCCCGGTCGCCGTCTACCTGGACAGCGTGCCCGCACTGCCGTTCGTGGTCGGCGCGGCCGGCTTCATGTGGCTGCTGGTCGCCGACAACGTCGACCGGGTCCGCCGGTTCGGCAGGCGGTTCACCGGCGACGGGCGCGACGTCGACGTCTGGGAGCCGTCTCCGCTGGCCTCGGCCGGCCGGCGGATCGGCGTGGTCGGCGTGCTGGTGGCGGTGCTGCTGCCATTGGCCGTGCCGACCGTCACCGGAGGCCTGCTCACCCAGCTCACCCAGACCGGCCCCGGTGCCGGGTCCGGCCAGGGCAACGGCAGTGGCGGGCGGATCAACCTGTTCGCCTCGCTGAGTGGCCAGCTCAACCAGACCGCCACGGTGCCGCTGCTCAAGGTCACCACCAACGAGACCGAGCCGTTCTACCTGCGGTTCGGGGTCGCCGACGTGCTGACCGAGAGCGGTTTCGGCAACGAGACACCGAAAGGCGGGTCGCTCTCCCAGGGCCTGCCCGATCCGGCGCGGTCCACCGCACCGGACGCGACGTTCAGCACCCACCAGGCGCGGGTCGAGGTCACCGAGAACCTCCAACAGAACATGGCGCCCCTCTACTCGTACGCCACCCAGGTCAGCGATCTGAACGGCGCCTGGTCGTACGACCCGAACCAGCTCGTCCTGTTCTCCAACCGGACCACCACGCGCGCCCAGTCGTACGACATCACCTACCAGCGCGCCCGCTACACCCCGAACCAACTACGGCGGGTCGAGCCGATCGATGCGACAAACGCGATGGCGGCGTACACCACCGCGCCCGCCGACGACAAGGTCGAGTCCGAGGTGGCGCGGCTGACCCGGGGCAAGTCGACCGACTACGACAAGGTCCGGGCGATCTACGACTCGTTCTCCACGAAGAACGGGTTCCAATACAGCCTGACCACCCAGAACAGCGGAAACGCCTCGGAGATCGCCGCGTTCCTGACCAACAAGGTCGGCTACTGCCAGCAGTACGCGGCGGCGATGGCCTGGATGGTCCGGGCGGCGGGCATCCCGGCCCGGGTGGCGTTCGGTTTCACCCGGGGCACCCCGAACGGCCAGGGCGTCTACACCATCACCAACCGGAACGCGCACGCCTGGACCGAGGTGTGGTTCGAGGGCTACGGCTGGGTGCCGTTCGACGCCACCCCGGCCACCGGGGTGTTCGGCAACGCCCGGTCCCTGTGGGCGCCCGACGTCGACCAGCCCAGCCAGGCCCCGACGTCGTCGACCGACGACCCCACCGCCGGCCCCGACTCGTCGGGTGACCCCGGCGCGGCCAACGGGGTGGACCGCGACACCGACCCGGGTGCCCTGTCCGGCACCACCGGCCCGGTCGAGGAGAAGATCGACTGGACCGGCCTGTGGATCGCCGCCGGCGTCTCCCTGTTCCTCGCCCTGCTGCTGATCCCGGCCCTGCGCCGGGTCCTGGTCCGGCGCCGCCGGCATGCCGCCACCGCACCGCCCGCCCCGTCGGTCGTCGCGGTCAGCGGAGGCGGCCCGGACGCCGACATCACCGTCACCGGCGATGTGGGTCAGGCCCGCGAGGACGCCCACGCCGCCTGGGACGAACTCATCGACTCGATGATCGACTTCCGGGTGCCGGTCGACCCGACCGAGACCCCGCGGATCACCGCCCAGCGCCTGATCCGCGAGTCCACCCTGACCGGCGACCCAGCCGAGGCGGCGACGTTGCTGGGCACCGCGGAGGAACGGGCCCGCTACGCCCGGCAGCCTCTCCAGGGCGCCGAGCTGACCACAGCCCTGACCCGGGTCCGGGCCGGCATGTCCGCGTCGGCCCCCACCAGGACCCGTCTACAGGCCGCCCTGCTCCCCCGCTCGGTGCTGCTGAGCTGGCGAGCCGGCATCAGCGAGTGGTCCACCCGAGCCGCCGAACGCCTGACCCGCACCGCGGAGTTCCTGACCCGTTTCAACCCACGACGCCTGCTCTCCAAGCCCCGCTGACCCCCATCCACCAACGGCGAAGCGGCGCCCACCTCGCACCGAGGTCTGCGCCGCTTCGCCGTCCCCACCGCAGTCCCGTCACCATCCCGATCGCCCACACACCCACCGCAGTCCGCGTCGCCCCGCAGCACCCACACCGACCGCAGTCCCCACAGCTACCGCAGTTCCGTCGCCGTCCCACATCGCACACACCCACCGAGGCCCCCACCGCAGTTCCCATTGCCGTCCCGCATCGCGCCACCGCCGGTCCCCACCGCCGGTCCCATTGCCGTCCCGCATCGCGCCACCGCCGGTCCCCACCGCCGTTCCCCACCGCCGGTTCGGCCACCGTTCCGGCCGCGGAACCACCACCGCGCTGTCAGCAACCCGAGAACGCCGCCACATCTCGCGCCTCAACGATCGGGCCACACCACAGACATTCAGAAGCGGCATCCGCCCTTGCCCACGGATATCGGCAACCACTCTTGCCCCGGCTACCGGTCGATTCCCGGGTGCCGGTCGATCCTGTCGGCGAGAACCCACCGGAAGCTGCCCCCCGCTCAGGACCTACATCAGCGTTCGCTGCCACGCACCGGCCCGACAGCCGCGCACAATGAGCTGTCATGCGCACTCTCCCCCGCAGGCGATCACGATCCGCATTGTGTGCGCCCTGCGCGGACGCCCAACACCGGTACCTGAACACGAATCCGCGATCGTGGACGTCCAACGGACCTGACCGCCGCTGTCAGTGTCATCCGGGCGGATCGTGGCGGCGCCCTGAGCACTCGCTGACCCGAACGCTCCGATCCATCACCCGGGTCGATGTCAACACCCGACCGCCAAATCCGGCCAGCCCAGCACTGCTATTCGATGTCAACACCCGCTCACCGAGACCGGCCGGCGAATGTGGAGGCCATGACGCCCGCCGAATGCGGTTGCCGGTGAGTACACGGCATGCCGGGGCTGTACCGAGGACAGCCGGGCATGGTCAGCCGCGGCGGAGGAACGGCGAGCCGGAGACGCGAAGACGCGGACATGCCGGGACGCGGACACGCGGACATGCCGGGACGCGGACACGCGGACATGCGGACACGCGGACACGCGGACATGCGGACACGCGGACACGCGGACATGCGGACACGCGGAGATGCGGAGATACGGACATTCCGGATGCCGACACGCGGAGATGCGAAAGACGCGGACACGCGGAGGATCGAGGCGTGAGGGAATCGAGGCGTGGAGACGACGAAGGCGGCCGGGTTACGGCCGCCGTTCGTCGGGAGCCGGCTACTAGGCCGGCTCGGCCTGGGTCAGCGATGTCCTTCGGGGCGCTGGCGCCACCGGTCCTCGAGACGATCGAGGAAGCCTCCGCTCTTGCGGCTTGAACGGGTTCGCCTCGATGCCGTGCCGCCGACCGATTTCAGGTCGGGGGTCTGGACCCGGCGTCGCGACTGCATCGCGAAAGCGGCCGAGCCGAGCATGATGACGAATCCGGCCACGCCGAGCGGCGGGTTCTGACTGACGGTCCCGTAGACGACCACTGTCAGACCAAGGACGATCACGAACGCGGCGATGAGAAGCCGGCGCCGTGCGTGGAAACGCGGGTCGCTGGCCCGCACAGCCGAGGCGAACTTGGGGTCCTCGGCAAGCGACCGCTCGATCTGATCGAACAGCCGCTGCTCGTGCTCCGAGAGCGGCACGGCATTCCTCCCCGGGCGCATGTCCGGCCCCGCGGCGGGGTCGGGGTGGTGCAGGTGTGGTGATGCGGGGCAGCCGTCGGCTGCCTTATCACGCAAGTCTACGAGCGGGTTGGCGGGTCGGAAAGCGGGACGACCGCCGAGTGCGGGTGATTTTCCGTGTCCGTAAGATCGGTTCGTCCCAAAAGACCGATCGTCCGGCCGCACAACGGGTCCGTCACGGCAGCTTGTGGCCCTGATCACGGCCTGTGACCTGCTCCAACACATGATCCGGAAAGTCGGCGGCGGACGGCGGCCAAATCGACTGACGCAAATCCACCTTACCGGACGATCAGCAGCGGCACCGTCATCTCGGCCGCCGTCACCGACCCGTGGTAGGCGACGAGTTGGCCGGCTCGTTCCGGTTCCCAGGCGGAGGCCGTGACGATCGCCCGGTTCCGGCAAATGATCACCACGTCGCCGATCCGGGACGCGTACGCGCTCGACATCGCACCGGGCCGGCCGAAGGAGCCGGGTGAGCCCGGCGAAAAAGGACCGGCGGAAGGACCGCGCAGAGGACCGGCGGAAGGACTGAAGAAAGGACCCGGCAAAGGGCCGGCGGAAGGACCGGGGGAGACGGCCGGGCCGTACCAGCCGTCGGCGATCGCCTCGTCGCGGGTCAGGACCCAGGCGTCGTCGCCGAGCACCGACCGGCAGGTGGCGATCAGATCGTCCCGGGCACCGTCGGCGGCCCACAGGTAGCGCGCCCGCGGTTCACCGGCCACGCCGATGACGGCCGGGCCGAGGGCGGTCACGTCGTACCGGGCGGAGGCGGGCACGTTGAACTGCCCGTGATCGGCGATCACCAGCAGGGCCGACCGGGGCGGGAGCCCGTGCGCCAGACGGTCCAGGATGCGGTCGACGCCGCGGGCTGCCTCGGCCCAGGACGGGGCGCCGACTCCGTCCTCGTGGCCGGCTTTGTCGAGGTCGGGATGGTAGCCGTACACCAATCCGGGTGTTGATCTCAAGGCCGTGAGCATCGCCTCGGCGAGGGCGGGACCGTCGTCGGCGACCTGGTAGCGGCCGCCCCGGTGGGCCGCGACGCTGAGCCCGGTGCCCTGGTAGAGGCCGCGGCTGACCACGGTGACCGGCACTCCGGCGGCCGCGGCGGTCTCCAGCACGGTCGGCACCGGCTGCCACTGACGCGGGTCGGGGTCGTCGGACCAGGCGATGTGGTTGAGGACCCGCCCGTCCGGCCGGCGCACGGTGAATCCGAGGACGCCGTGCGCGCTGGGCGGCGCCCCGGTGCCGACGGTGACCAGGCTGACCGGCGTGGTTGAGGGGAAGGCTGCGGTCAGGGTGCCGCCGGTGAGGTCACCGAGGACCGGTGCGAGCGGTTTCATCAGGGGCAGCTGGTACGCCCCCATCCCGTCCACCAGCAGCACGCCGATCCGGTCCACCCCGTCGAGCCGGGCCCGGAGTCCCAGGGTGTCGGCGGTTCCGGGTACTCCGAGCACCGCGCACACGCTCGGCAGCAGGTCGGCGAGGCTGCCGCTGCCGTAGGCGGGCGCGACGGCCCGGAACGCCTCGTCCGGAAGATCATCGGAGGGTGGCAGGGCGGGAAGCCCGGACGACGGTGACGGCGAGCCGGGCGCCCCGCTCATGACCGGCGCGCGAACAGGTGCAGCTGCGAGGCGATGTCCCGGAACGGTTCCCGTGAGCTGAGTTCCATCTCCAGTTCCAGAACCGCCTGCGAGTCCTCCTCCAGGACGGCGGCCGGCAGCAGGTCGGCGATCACGCGTACCCCATGGGTCTCCTCGACCTGGAATCCGGCGGCGGTGAGCAGGTCGCCCGCCCCGGCCGCGTCGTATCTCCGGAGCAGGGTGTCGCGCGGCCCGGCCCGGCCGGCCGGATCGGTGACCAGGGCGGCCGCCGCGCGCAGATGCCCGTTGACGGCCCGGCCGAGGATGGCCGCGGCCCGGCTGGCGACGAGGACGCTGACGGCGCCGCCGGGGCGGAGTGCGGCGGCGATGGCGGTGACCACGCCGGACGGGTCGTCGACGACTTCGAGGACGGAGTGGCAGAGGACGAGGTCGGCGCTGCCGGGTTCGACGAGGGTGGCGAGCGCGTCGCCGTCGCCCTGCACGGCCCGGACCCGGTCGGCGACTCCGGCGTCGGCGGCGCGGCGGGTGAGGGCGGCGAGCGCGTCGGGGCTGGCGTCGATGACGGTGACGGTGTGCCCGGCTTCGGCGAGTGGTACGGCGAAGCCGCCGGTGCCGCCGCCGACGTCGAGCACGGTCAGCTCGCGGCCGTCCTGCCGGTGCAGTTCACGCCGGAGCACGGCCCAGACGGCGGCGGTGCGGGCCGTGACGTGCGGGCGGCCGGTGCGCGCAGAAGTTTCCACGCGAGCAGCCTAACCGCAGCGCCGTCCACCGGTCAGAACTGGAACAGCACCCCGGTGGCGCGCCCCATCTCGCAGCTGTTGCCGTAGGTGCGCTGCCAGTTCACCACCTTGCCGCGCCAGGTCCCTTTCAGCCGTGCGGTGACCGGCCGGTAGAGCAGGACGCACAGGGAGTCGCCGCCTTTGAGTTTGGCCGGGTTGCCGCCGATGCCGCGCAGGGTGGCGCACGCTTCGCCGGCTTTGGGATGTCCGCCGCCGACCGGGCCGCAGGTGAGCCGGACGGTCTTGGACGCGTAGGTGAGTGTGAGTTTCGAGTCGGCCGCTGCCGCCGCCGGTCCCGCGGTGCCGCCGAGCACCGCGATGGCCGTGGCGAGGCCGATCATCGTTCGGATCATGATGCACCCCCGGATGACTTCGGATGTGCACCCTATACGATAAATCGGGCAAATTATCGGAAATCGCGGGATGTCGTGGCGACCGGTGGGGAAACCGCGTCGAGCCGGTCCGCCACCAGATTGAGCACCCCCTCCACCTTCTCCAGCCGGCCGCGCACCAGCAGCGCCACACTGGTCCGGGCCACTTTCCGGTACCGCTGCCACAGGCCGGGCGAACAGGTCACGTTGAGCATCCCGGTCTCGTCCTCCAGGTTCACGAACGTCACCCCGCCCGCGGTGGCCGGCCGCTGCCGGTGCGTGACGATCCCGCCGACCCGGACCCGGGTGCCGCCCTCCACCCCGGCGAGCCGGTCGATCGGCAGCGCCCCGGCCCGGTCCAGCTCGGCCCGCAGGAACCGGGCCGGATGCGTCTCCGGCGACAACCCGGTCGCCCACACGTCCGCGACCAGCACGTCCACGTCGCTCATGCCGGGCAGGGTGGGCGCCTCGGTGCCGGTCACCGTCCCCGGGAGGCGGTCCGGGCGGTCCTGGGCGGCCGCCCCGGCGGCCCACAGCGCCTCCCGGCGGGAGAGCCCGAAACCCGCGAAGGCGTCGGCGGTGGCGAGGGCCTCCAGGTGGGTGGTGGAGCATCCGGTACGCCGTGCGAGATCCGTCATCGACTGATAGGCCCCGCCGGTACGCCGCTCCTGCTCGATCCGCTCGGCGAGTTCCGCCGGGATCGTCCGGATCCGGGACAGCCCCTGCCGCACCGCCGGCCCGCCCACCCCCCACCTCGACGGCGGCTCCCCCGGCTCGCTGCGATGCCGGGTCCGTGGAGTCTTCTCCAGGGTGGCCGCCGCGTCGCTGAGGTTGATGTCCGGGCGGCGCACCTCGACACCGTGCCGGCGCGCGTCGTCGACCAGCGACTGCGGCGAGTAGAACCCCATCGGCTGGGCGTTGAGCAGCGCCGCGCAGAACGCCGCCGGGTGGTACCGCTTCAGCCACGCGCTCGCATACACCAGATAGGCGAAGCTCATCGAATGACTCTCCGGGAAGCCGTAGCTGGCGAACGCGGAGAGCTTGACGAAGAGGTCGTCGGCGAGCGCCCCGGTGATCCCATTGGCGGCCATCCCCTCATACAGCCGGCTCTTGATCCGCTCCATCTTCTCCATCGACCGTTTCGAGCCCATCGCGCGGCGCAACTGGTCGGCCTCGCCCGGGTCGAAACCGGCGACGTCGATCGCCAGCTGCATCAACTGCTCCTGGAAGAGCGGCACCCCGAGGGTCTTGGCCAGGGCGTTCGCCATCAGCGGATGCGGGACCTCAGGTTTCTCCAGACCGTTCTTCCGTCTTATGTACGGGTGGACCGAACCACCCTGGATCGGCCCCGGGCGGATCAGCGCCACCTCGATGACCAGGTCGTAGAACTCGCGGGGCTTGAGCCGGGGGAGGGTGGCCATCTGGGCGCGGCTCTCCACCTGGAACACCCCGACCGAGTCGGCGCGGCAGAGCATCTCGTACACCTCCGGGTCGTCCAGTGGCATGGTGCCGATGTCCAGCTCGTCCTCGATCAGGTCGTAGGCGTAGTGCAGCGCCGACAGCATCCCCAGCCCGAGCAGGTCGAACTTGACCAGATCGACGGCCGCGCAGTCGTCCTTGTCCCACTGCAGCACGGTGCGGCCCGGCATCCGCCCCCACTCGACCGGGCACACCTCAATGATCGGGCGGTCGCAGATGACCATGCCGCCGGAGTGGATGCCCAGGTGCCGGGGGAAGTCCTGGACCTCCTCGGCGAACGCGCGCACGCTCTCCGGCATGTCGGTGTCGGTGGTCGCGACGTCACCCCACCTGTCGATCTGCTTGCTCCACGCGTCCTGCTGGCCCGGGGAGAACCCGAACGCGCGGGCGATGTCCCGCACCGCCGACCGTGGACGGTACGAGATGACGTTGGCGACCTGGGCGGTGTGCTCGCGGCCGTAGGTGCGATAGACATACTGAATCACCTCCTCGCGTCTGTCCGACTCGATGTCGACATCGATGTCCGGTGGGCCGTCACGCTCGGGAGTGAGGAACCGCTCGAAGAGTAACCGGTGCTTCACCGCGTCGACGTTGGTTATCCACAGGGCAAAACAGACAGCGGAGTTCGCGGCTGATCCACGCCCCTGGCAGTAGATCCGACTTTCCCGGCAGAACCTGACGATGTCGTACACGACCAGGAAGTAGCCGGGGAAACCCAACTCCTCGATCATGCGTAGCTCGTACTCGATCTGCTCGTACGCCCTCGGGTTGTCCCCGTACCGCTGCCGCGCGCCCTCCATGGTCAGTTCCCGCAGCCAGCTCATCTCGGTGTGCCCCGGCGGCACCGGATGATCCGGCAGCCGGGGCGCCACCAGGTCCAGGCTGAACGCCAGATCACGGCCGAACATCGCGGCGTTCGCCACCGCGCCCGGATAGTTCGCGAACCGGCGGGCCATCTCCTCGCCCCCGCGCAGATGAGCGGCGCCGGCCGAGGGCAGCCAGCCGTCCATCTCGTCCATGCTCCGCCGCGCCCGCACCGCGGCCAGAGCCGTCGCCAGCCGCCGTCGCGACGGTGCCGCGTAGTGCACGTTGTTCGTCGCCACCACCTCCAGGCCACGACTGCGGGCCAGGGCGAAAAGAGCATCATTGCGATCGCCGTCGTACGGGTCCCCGTGATCGGTCAACTCGACAGCCACGTTCGGGGCACCGAAATTCGACACCAGACGATCCAGCTCGTACGCCGCCCGGGCCATCCCCCCGGCCGCCAGCGCCATCGGCACCGTGCCCTTGCGGCAACCCGTCAACACCAGCACGTGATCGCGCAACGACTCGGCCGACCGCTCCAGACTCTCGTAGTCCGGGCGCCCCTTCTCACCACCCCGCAACTGGGCCTCGGAGATCACCCGGGCCAGCCGGGCGTACCCCTCGTGGCCGTGCGCCAGGGCCAGCAGATGCGGGCCCGCCGGATCCGGCTCACCGGCACGCGGCCGGGTCAGGCCCAGCGACAACTCGGCCCCGAAGATCGTCGGCAGGTTCAGCTCCCGGGCCGCCTGCGAGAACCGGACCACACCGTAGAGGCCGTCGTGATCGGTCACCGCCAGACCGGTCAACCCCAGCCGGGCCGCCTCCTCGGCCAGTTCCTCCGGGTGGCTGGCACCGTCCAGGAAGCTGAAATTGGTGTGACAGTGCAGCTCCGCGTACTCGACGGTGCTCTCCCGGCGGATCAGGCCCGGAGCCGCCCGGTACGGCTCCCGCCTACTGGTCCAGGCCGGCGCGTCCCCGCCGTCCCCCTCCAGCGGAGCCCGGCCGGACAGCGCGGCCTCCAGCCGGCGCCACGGCACATCCGGGTTGTTGAATCCCACTGTCAGTCACTCCCCGTACTCAGTCATAGACGGCCTCGACCATCCACCGGCCGCCGGACAGCGACAGCAACAGCGCCCGGCCGTCCGCCAGCAGCATCTGGAACCGGGCCCGCCGCCGCGACTCCTTCGCCGCCCACCAGCGCTCATCCACCGGCCACGGGCCCGCCCAGCCGGTGACCGCCACCGGCTCCCGCCTGTCGATGCGCACCGTGGCCGGCGGGCCGGACACCTCCAGCCGGGCACTCACCGTCACCGGATTCCCGTCCTCGTCGTGCACCGCCGCCGGCAGCGGATGGGCCAGCACGATCGCCGGCGCCGGCCGGGGCATCCGGCCCGGCCAGGGCGGAAGCTCTTCCTTCACCGGGGCCTTCACGTCCTTCACCGGGGCCTTCACCGGGGCCGTGCTCTCCGGCCCCAGCAGCGCCACCGTCTCGATCCCGGCGATCGGCTCACCGTGCTCCGCCGCCGGCCGAACCGGCACCCGCTCGTCACCCCACGGCACCAGCCGCACCTGGTCATCCCCCGACCGGCCGCCGCCGACCACCGCGGTCAACACCGAATCCGGCCCGAGCAGACCCTGCACCCGGCTGAACGCCCGGTGCGCGCGCTCCCGGCCGTCCCCGGCCTCCCCCCACAGTCCCGGCTGCAGCCCGACGTGGGCGAGCACCCCCTCCGGCACCAGCCGCAACCGCATCAGCCCCGCCGTCGGCCGGGCCTGGTGACCACGCCGGGCCCCGGTCAGCCACCCGTCCAGCTGCCAGCGCACCCGCTCGGCGATCGCTGCGGACGTCAGCATCCCGTCATGCCGCCACACCCGGAACAACTCCTGACCATCCGCGGTCACGGCTTCGATGCCGAGACGGGTGCAGGCCAGCCCGTACGCGGAAAGCCTGTCGTGCAACCGCTCGGCCAGCGCCCGTCCCGCGAACGCCGCCACGTCCACCCGGTCCAGAACCTCGTCGTAGGTCTCCTCCACCGCGAGATCCGGCGGCGGCCGGCGCACCGCGAGCGGCCGGTGATCGGCGCCCGAGGCCAGCCGGTGGGCCAGCGCCCCACCGAACCCGAACCGGGTCAGCACGTCACCCGGCGGCAGCGCCGCGAAATCCCCGAGCGTCTTGATTCCGAGCCGCTTCAGCAGGTCGCCCAGTTCCGGCTCGTCCAAGGCCTCCACCGGTACGCCGGACAGGAAGTCCCGGCTGCGCCCCGCCTCCACGACCCGCCCCGCCCGGGCCGCGATCCCCGCCGCGAACATCCCGTCCGCGATCCCGATCTGACACTCCACCGCACAGGCCAGCGCCACCTGCTCGACGATCTGCTCGGCGGCGGCCTCCTCCCCACCGAAGTACCGGGCCGGCCCGCGCGCCGCCACCGCGCACACCCCCGGCCGCAGCACCTCCACCCCCGCGACCACCTCCTCGACGGCGGCCACCACCGGTTCGAAGGCGCGGGCGTCCCGCCCCGGATCGTGCTCGATCACGACCAGTTGCGGACACCGCCCCTGCGCGTCGCGACGCCGGAGCCCACGCCGGACCCCTTCCCGCCGGGCACTCTCCGAGCAGGCCAGCACCCGGTTCGCGGCCATCACGGCCACCGGCTCCGAGGGCGTCGTCACACCCACGATCTCCGCCGCCACCACCGGCCAGTCCGGACACCAGACCAGCAGGGTGCGAACCGCCACCTCCACTACCCCACCCCCTCCGGCCCGGCTTCCTTCTCCGGCCCGGTTCTCCGCCCGGCACCGTCCGCGAGCGGTGAGCCCCGCCCCACGGCCCGCCGACCAGCGGTTTTCCCCGTGTCCGCACTCTCTCTGCCCCGGCCCGGGCCTCGATCGACCGCGGCCCTCTCCCCGGAAACCACCGGGAATGACACAACCGGGCGATTTCCGGCAAGACGATCCCCGCCCACCGGGCCCTCCACCGCACGGCCGCCGCCCACTTCGGTTCGGCGGCGGGCCGCGAGTCCCGCCGGTCGCGGTGGGGGCAGCGAAACGAGCCCCGGGAACCGTGACGAGAGCCGCGGCACAAGCCCTTCCGACCGAGCCGGCGGCAAAGGCACGGAATCCTCGGACCGTACTGAAGATGTCACGACGGGATCCGCGGAATGATCTCCCGCAACACGGGGTGACGGCGGCGGGATCGGCTCGTGGCGGACCATGACCCCCGGCATCCAGACGGTGATCTCACGAGGCCGGGCAGCGGCACCCCGACCACGGGCCAGAACGGTCACCTCCCGGCGGCGCAGCCGCCCACTCCCGAACCCGAGTCCCTCCCACCGTCCGTGACCGACGTTGAGGGTGACATCCGCTCCGGTCCAGTCCCCGAACGGCACCAGCACACTCCCCCGCTGCCGGGCCCGAGCCGCCAGCCGGCTGACGATCGAAGCCGGCACCGGCCCCGGAACAGCCACGACAACCAGATCCACCCCATCGATCAGAGCGGCGACGACGGTCGGCCAGTCCGGGCCCGGATGAGGTACGAGAGCAAGCCGCTCCAACACGACACCACTCTCCGCTGCGGCGAGCAGCCCCAGAGAGGGAACTCCGACGACGGCGCACCAGGATCCGTTCCGGGAGGCGGCGGCGAGCAGGCCCAACATCAGCGAGGTGTCCCCACCCGCCGAAACACTCCACCCCGCCGAGTCACCCGGCCCAGCGGCGGCGGGTCTGCCGGTTGCCGCTCCCCCACCGATCACCACTCGCAGGCCACCGACCTCGGCCCCTAGGTCGGGCACAGCCTGGAGACCGGCCCCGGCGCCCTCGGAACCATCACCGGGCGCGACGCCTCCACCCGCCGCGACACCTCGCCAGACAGAACCGTTCCCACCAGCCCGAACACCTCGCCGGTCAGAATCGTCCCCACGAGCCGAACCATCCCGGCGGGCAGCGACCCCCGCGCGCGCCGGAGCCTCCTGACGGGCAGAAACGTCTCCGTGAGCCGAGACGTCCCGGCGGGCAGGGGTGTCTCCGTGAGCTGAGATGTCCCCGCGAGCCGGAACTCCTCGGCGAGCGGCGGCGGTCCTGGTCGTCGCGATGACTCCGTTTGCCGGGACGGTCTTGCCGGCGGACGCGCTCCAGCCACCCGCGACGGCGACGGTGCTGCCCCGGCGCAGTCCTCGCCCTGGCAACAAGCCGCTCAATTCAGCCGCCACCGGCAGCATCCGGTCCAGATCGGGCTCGCCGGCCTCGTTAGCCGTCCGAACCATCCCCGCCAACGCGACCGCACCACTGATCATGCGCCCTGCCACGTCACGCCTCGCTCTGTATTGCTCCCCGTAAAACGCCGCACCCCCGCGGGTCTTCTTCTCGACCGCCGGCCCGCTCGCGGCTCACCCCTCGTGCGGGCGCTCGCCGAATCCGCGATCGCGGTCGCTCTCACACCGAGGCCGGCGGTCCATCAACCGAGATCCGCCGCGGGAGGGCACTCGCGCCGGGAATCGACGACGAGCAACCAGTCCGCCGAAGAGAAGGCTCAAATCGGTGGTAGATCCTCCAAGATCGGCCGAGCGGTGGACGTTTGCGTCCGGGATTGGTTGCGCACGGGCCGGCGGTCGAGGAGCCGGGCTCATACGCGAGATCGACCCGGTCATCGCGAGCCCTCGACACGGCACATCAAGGACGGCACCAGCCACCCATCGCAGTAGCCGCCCATCGCAGTAGCCGCCCATCGCAGTGGCTCCCACCGCTGGCGAAGCCTCCTGCGGAACCGGCTTTCGCTACCCGCTGCCGGCCGCCCCGCCGCAAGCCCGAAGAACGGACCGTGCCCCCACCCGATCGGCCGACGCCGACACCGACTCGGGCATCATGCGGCGAGCCGGGGCTGATAGGGCACACCCAGGGAGGACTCGGCGACCGTGACGAACTGCTCCGCCGCGCGCAACAAGTCGTCCGCCTCTCGGGCGCTCACCACATGGGGGATCCCGGCCTCGGCGGCGGCACGTTTGCCGGCCCCGAGTGCGAAGTAGCCCGCCCACTCGCTGAACTCCGGCGCCACCATGGCCAGCAGGGACCACACACTGGTCGCCCTGGTCCGGCGTGCGCCGCGTGGGGACGGCCGGGCCCGGGCGGCGAGCAGAGCGGCCGCCGCGCGCAGGGCGGCCATGTGCGCCGTCGCATAACGAAGACCGTCGGGAGTGGTGTGCGACGCCTCGTCCAGCCCCTCCCGCGCCATGACCAGCAACTGAGCGGGCGTGCGATGCGGCAGCATGTACGCCGGAACCGTGGGCCCCGAACCGGAGGCCACCGAACCGGGCACCGGCGCAAGGCCGGGAGCCGGCGCTGAGCCGGCGGTCGGCGTCGGACCGGGGGCCGGGGCGTCTTCCATCTCCGTGAGACCGAAGGCCGGGATGCTCGCCATCGTCGTTTCTCCTCGCCTGTTCCGCATCCGACGTGGTGGGTCGAACCGATCAACTGCGGAGGAAGACGCAGCCTGCTTGAACCGGGGCTCCAACGGGCGGCCGGAGCCCCGGTGGGCGGCCTTTGCGGGCCGCCGGGCGGCGAGCCGGCCAGGCGTGAAGCTTCCCCACACCACACCCGGCCGGCACCGCCGGCGGGTCCGTCGCCCGCCACCGGGGGTCGGGGGCAGCGAGCGACGGCCTGCCTTCAACACAGGCCCGGACCCGCGAATGCCCGGACCATCAGCGCGGCGCTTCGCGGGCGCCGCACCCGGGAGACGCGCCGCGAAACACGCTCCCGGAGCCGAACGAACACCCTTTCGAACATCCGTTCTAACTACGCAGAGACTAACACCCCCCTACGACAAAACCGCAACCTTCACGAGGCCACGCCGCCGGCTTTTTCGAACGGATGATCGAAAGCCGGAGGCGCCTCAGGACCGACGAGCCCGACCGGCGACGACGCCAAAAGAGGACGAAGGATCCAAAATGCACG
This sequence comes from Actinoplanes sp. G11-F43, assembly GCF_050589265.1. Classification (NCBI taxonomy): domain Bacteria; kingdom Bacillati; phylum Actinomycetota; class Actinomycetes; order Micromonosporales; family Micromonosporaceae; genus Actinoplanes; species Actinoplanes sp. G11-F43. The sequence continues at coordinate 90,949 of NZ_JBNZCE010000002.1, read as the reverse complement.
AACGCGCAGCACGGAGAGCAGCGCAGCGAACACAGCGCACCGCAAATACCATGGCCCCATGGCGACGATCGTGGTGACGGGCGGTAGTTCGGGTGTCGGTCTGGCGGCCGCGAAGCGGTTCGCGGCCCGCGGCGACGAGGTGATCCTGGTCGGCCGGGACCCGGATCGCCTGGCCACAGCGGTCGCCGAGACAACCGCAGCGGCCAAGGCCGGAGGGACGACGACAGCGGCCAAGGCCGGCGAGACAACGGCAACGACCGGGGCCGAAGAGACGAAGACCGTGGAGAGCTTCCGCGCCGACTTCGAGAACCTGGCCGAGGTCCGGGCCCTGGCCGCGAGCCTGAAGGGCCGCCGGATCGACGTCCTGGCGAACAACGCGGGCGGCATGGTCGGCGAGTACCGCCGCACGCCGGACGGTTTCGAGGCCACGATCCAGAGCAACCACCTGGCCCCGTTCCTGCTGACCACCCTGCTGCGCGAGGAGTTGCGCGACGCCCGGGTGGTGAACACCGCCTCCCGCGCCCACATGCGGGGCGTCCCCGATCCGGCCCGGCTCCAGGGCGACCCGGCGAAGTACAGCTCCTGGTCGGCGTACAGCGCGGCGAAGGCGGCCAACATCCTGTTCGCCGCGGAGGCGGCCCGCCGCTGGCCGGATGTGCTGAGCGTCTCGTTCCATCCGGGTGTGGTGCGCACCAATTTCGGAGCCGGCCGGGTGACCCGCTTCTTCTACCGGTACGCGCCGTTCCTGGTCACCCCGGAGGAGGCCGGTGACCTGCTGGTCTGGCTGGCGACGGCCCCGGCGGACCGGCTGACCAACGGCGCCTACTACGTGGGCCGTGACAAGCCGGCCACCCCGGCGGCACACGCCCGGAGCGCGGGACTCGCCGCGCGCCTGTGGGATACCAGCGCCGAGGCGGTAGAAGAGTAGGCATGCACGATCATCCCAACGTGGCAGCGGTCCGTGACGCGCTGCGAGCACAGAACCACGACGCCGAGATCGTCATCCTGGACGAGGCGGTGCACACGGCGGCCGCGGCGGCGGCCGCTCTGGAGATCGAGGTCGGCCAGATCGCCAATTCGCTGATCTTCGACGCGGACGGCGCTCCGCTGCTGGTGCTGACGTCCGGCGCGCACCGGGTGGACACCGCGAAGGTGGCGGGCGCGCTCGCGATCGGCAAGCTGCGCCGGGCCACTCCGGAGTTCGTCCGGCTGCACACCGGGCAGGCGATCGGCGGGGTGGCGCCGCTGGGCCATCCGAAGCCGGTGCGCACCCTGGTCGACGTCGATCTGGAGCGCTTCCCGGTGGTCTGGGCGGCGGGTGGCGTACCCCGATCGGTCTTTCCGATCACCTATGCCGAGCTGGTCCGCGTCACCTCGGGCACACCGGCGGAGGTAGCGTGACGCGGTGTCCGACGATCAGGTCAGCCTGCATGTCTGGCGGGTGCCGCGCCGTTCGATCGGTTCCGCCATGCTGCGCATGGCATTCGCCCGCCACCATCTCTCCGTGGTCCGGTTCGGCAGATTTCTGGGTACGGGAACCGGCACCACCTTCGGCCCTGGTGACGCCGATCTGACGCGCTGGGCCGCGGTGACGGTGAGCGACGGCCCGGTCCGGTTCCCGGCGTGGGACGGGATCGCCGAGGGCTGGTCCCGGCTGGATCTGGAGCCGCTGGTGAGCCGTGGTTCGTGGGCGGGCCGGAGCCCGTTCCGGGGAACCGGCCGAAAAGCGGACGGGATGGTGCTGGCGCTGACCAGGGCACGGCTGCGTCCCTCCCGGGCGGTGCGCTTCTACCGGGCGATCCCGGCGGTGTCGCGGGAGCTGGCGACGGCGCCGGGTCTGCTGGCCGGGTTCGGGATCGGGGAGGCTCCGATCGGCTGGCAGGGGACGGTCAGCGTGTGGCGGAGCACGGCGGATCTGACCGCGTTCGCGTACCGTCAGCCGCACCATCGGGAGGCGATCGCGCGCACGCCCGCCGACCGGTGGTACGCCGAGGAGCTCTTCGCCCGTTTCGCGGTGCGGGAGATCAGCGGTGACCGCACCGTGCTGGACTGGCGGGAAGATGCCGGCTGGAGAGAGGGATAGGGCGATGAGGCTCGTTGCTTGGCAGCCGGACGATCTGCTGCGCCGGCTGGACGACGTGGTGTCCGTGTACGGCGCGGCGATGGGTTACCGCAAGGAGCTGTTGCAGACCCGCCGGGGTTACATCGGCTCGCATGTGCGCCGGCCGGGTTTCCGCGCGGTGGCGACGTTGACGACGGAGGGTGGGCTGGCCGGTTTCGGTTACGGCTACACCTCGGCGCCGGGCCAGTGGTGGCACGATCAGGTGCGGTCGGCGGTGGACGAGACGGCCCGCCGGCAGTGGCTGACGGACTGTTTCGAGGTGGTCGAGTTACATGTGCGGCCGGCCGCGCAGGGGCATGGGATCGGCGCCCGGCAGTTGCGGGCGCTGTTGGCGATGGCGGACGGCAAGACGGTGTTGTTGTCCACTCCGGAGGCTGACGAGCAGGTGTCCCGGGCGTGGCGGCTGTACCGGCGGTTCGGCTTCACCGACGTACTGCGGAGTTTTCTGTTTCCGGGTGACGAGCGGCCGTTCGCGATCCTGGGCCGGGAGATTCCGCTGCCCGCCGAGGCCGGCGGCTGATCACGACCGTGCGTAGAGTTCCCTGGGTTCTGCTGGGCTGTCTGATCCTGGCCCAGATCTGTTATCCGCTGCTTGACGACCGGGCCGCCATCACCGTGGCGACGGTGCTGATCGGGGTGGCGCTGTCGGTGTCGCATGCCCTGATCAGCCGGGGTCCGCGGGCGGTGGCCGTGTTGATCGGCACGGCGATGCTGGGTGGTTTCCTGGTGGAGGCGGTCGGGGTGGCGACCGGGTTCCCGTTCGGCACCTACGACTATTCCGGCGAGTTGGGGCCGAAGCTGCTGGGCGTACCGCTGATCATCCCGTTGGCCTGGACCTGGATGGCCTGGCCGGCGTGGCTGGCGGCGCTGCGGATCACCGGGAGCCGGCCGTTGCGGATCGTGGTGGCCGCGTTCGGGCTGGCCTGCTGGGATCTGTTCCTGGATCCGCAGATGGTGGCCGAGGGTTATTGGAGCTGGCAGGATCCGGTGCCGGCACTGCCCGGGGTGCCCGGTATCCCGATCAGCAACTACCTGGGCTGGCTGGGCTTCGCCGTGCTCATGATGAGCTTCATGTCCGCAAAAATCGGGCAAAAAGCAGACGACCGTCCGATGTACGCGTTGTGGATCTGGACCTACCTCTCCTCGGTGCTCGCGCACGTGGTCTTCCTCGACCTGCCGTCCTCAGCGGCCTGGGGCGGCATCCTGATGGGCGCCGCGGTCCTCCCCCTCGTGATCAGGCTATGTCGCCGCTGATCCTGCTCCCGACGGCCCTGCTCACGGCCCACACCCTGGTCAACGCACTGCTCCTGCGCCGCCCGGAGAGAGACACCAGCACGGCGGAACGGGTGGCCGTCCTGCTACCCCTCCGCGACGAGGCGGACCGGGTCACTCCGTGCCTGCGGGCCCTGCTGGCCCAGCGAGGTGTGGCGAACCTGACCATCCACGTCCTCGACGACGGCTCCACCGACGGCACCGCCGACCTGGTGCGAGAGATCGGTGGCGACCGGATCCGGCTGCTCACCGGCACCCCACCCCCCGACGGCTGGCGCGGCAAACCGAACGCCTGCCAGACGTTGGCCGACGACGCGGCCGACGCGGACGTGCTGGTCTTCGTCGACGCCGACGTGATCCTGGAACCGGACGCGATAGCCGGAGCGGTCAATCTGCTCCGTGCCACCGAGGTGACCCTGCTGTCCCCGTACCCGAAGATCGTCGGTGCCGGCCGCCTGGTCCAGCCGCTGTTGCAATGGTCCTGGCTCACCTTCCTGCCGTTGCGCGGCATGGAACGCTCCCCGCGCCCGTCGCTGGCCGCGGCCGGCGGCCAGTGGCTGGTGGTGGACCGGGCCGGATATCAGCGGGCCGGCGGGCACGGCGCGGTCCGTGACGACATCCTGGAGGACATCGGCCTGGCCCGCGCGGTGAAGCGGTCCGGTGGCCGGATCGCGCTGGCCGACGGTTCCCGGCTGGCGGTCTGCCGGATGTACGACTCGTGGCGCGATCTGGCCGACGGTTACGGCAAATCACTGTGGGCGTCGTTCGGGTCGGCGGCCGGCGCGGCGTGCGTCGTGGTCCTGCTGCTTCTGCTGTACGTCGCCCCACTGCTGGTCCCCGGCCTGGCCCTGCCCGCCTATCTGCTGGGGGTGCTGGGCCGTCTGATCAGCGCGGCGGCCACCGGCGGACGGCTGCTGGACGCGCTGGCCCATCCCCTGTCGGTGGTGGTGTTCGCCGGGCTGGTGGCCCGGTCGTTCCACCGTCGCCGCCGACGTCTGCTGACTTGGAAAGGCCGTCCGGTATGAGTGAGATCGTGGTGATCGGTGCGGGTGTCGGGGGGATGGCCGCGGCGTTGCGGCTGGCCCGGGCCGGGCACCGGGTGACGGTGTACGAGCGGTCCGCCGAGGTCGGCGGGAAGCTTGCGGTGTACGAGCGGGACGGCTTCCGTTTCGACACCGGCCCGAGCCTGCTCACCCTGCCGCAGGTGTTCGAGGAACTGGAGCTGGGCCTGGAACCGGTGCCGCTGGATCCGGTGGTGCGGCACGTCTTCCCGGACGGCACGGTGCTCGACTCGTCCTCCGATCACGGTGTCTTCCTGGAGCGGATCGGCGCGGCACTGGGCCCGGAGGCGGCGGCCGACTGGGACCGGTTCTGGCGGCGGGCCGCACGGATCTGGCGGGCCTCCTGGGACTCGGTGCTGCGGCGGCCGGTGTCGGCGGCGTCGCTGGCCCGGATGTCGTGGCGGGTGCCGGATCTGCTGGCCATCGCGCCGGGCCGGTCGCTGCGGTCGCTGGGCCGCCGGCACCTGCGTGATCCCCGGCTGCGGATGATGCTGGACCGCTACGCGACGTACACCGGCACGGATCCGCGCCGCGCGCCCGCGGCGCTGGCCGCGATCCCCTACGCGGAGCTGGCTCACGGTGGCTGGTACCTGCCGGGTGGGCTGGGCACCCTGTCCGGCGCGCTGCGCGCGGAGATCGACCGGGCGGGGGTACGGGTGGTCACGCGCGCCGAGGTCGCCGCCGTGCAGGCCGACGATCAGCGGGTACGGGGGATCCTGCTGTCCTCGGGCGAGCACGTGCCGGCCGACGTGGTGGTCTCCAACGTGGACGCCCTGACTCTGTACCGGGATCTGCTGCCCAGTCCGGGACGGCTGACCGGGCTGGCCGACCGCAGCCTGGGCGGGTTCGTGCTGCTGCTCGGGGTGCGCGGGCACACCCCGGAACTGGCCCATCACACGGTCTTCTTCCCACGCGACTACGACGCCGAGTTCGACGCGATCTTCCCGGGGCCGGGGCGGCGGGCCCGGCCGGTGGACGATCCGGCCGTGTTCGTCACCCGGGCCGACGATCCGGCGGTCCACCCGGCCGGTGGGGAGGCGTGGTTCGTGCTGGTGAACACCCCACGGCACGGCACCGGCTGGTCCGCTGTGGACTGGCGGCGGCCGGGGCTGGCCGACGCGTACGCCGACCGGATCCTGTCGGTGCTGGCCCAGCGCGGGGTGGACGTGCGGGACCGGCTGGAGTTCGTGGAGACCCGCACCCCGGCCGACCTGGCCGAGTCGGCGGCCGCGCCGGGTGGGGCGATCTACGGCACCGCCGGTGGCCTGCTGCGCCCCGCCAACCGCGGCCCGGTGGCCGGCCTGCACCTGGTGGGCGGCTCGGTGCACCCGGGCGGCGGCCTCCCGATGGTGGCCCTGTCCGCCCGGATCGTCGCCGACGAGATCGGCCCACCCCGCTGACCCACGTGCCACCTCCCAACACAAAACACACCACAAATAACCACGCCGAAGCCACGCCCAACCCGCGTGCCAACTTCCGGCGCGAAACACACCACAAATAACCACGCTGAAGCGACGCCCAACCCGCGTGCCAACTTCCGGCGCGAAACACACCACAAATAACCACGCTGAAGCGACGCCAAGCCCGCGTGGTGACTTGCGGCGCGGAGCGCGCCGCGAATGACCACGCTGAAGCGACGCCAAGCCCGCGTGGTGACTTCCGGCGCGGAGCGCGCCGCAAGTCGGCACGCGGGATTAGGGGGTGGCGCGGGCGGCCAGGAACGCCTTGGCCATGGCCGAGGCCAGGTCGGCCGGGTCGCGGGCGGCGATCGCCTGGCCTCCGGTGGCCTTGGCCATGCCCTGCAGCGCACCCATGTTGGCGTCCGGGCCGTAGCCGACCGCGATCACCGGGATCGGCCGTTTCGGGTCCCGATCGGCGTTGACCTTCCGCAGGAACTCCTGCTGGGACATCGAGAACCGGGTCCCGCCGTCGGATCCGTCGGTGAGGACGACCACCACCGACGGCCGGTCCGGCGCGGCGTCCTCGCGCATCGCCGCGATGCCGTCCAGGACGCTCTGGTAGAGCGGGGTGCCGGCGCCGGTGTTCGGCCGGTACGAGCCGATCTTCTCGGCCAGCAGGTCACGCCGGGGCGTCTCGCCGATGTTCGAGGTGATCGGGCCGAACTCGACCTCCTCGGTGTGTGCCGGACCGCTGGCCGAGGAGGAGCCGAAATACCACATACCGATGGTGGTGTCCTCGTTGAACAGGTCGGCCGCGCTGACCCCGGACTCGCGCAGCAGCGAGGCCTTGGTGGCCGATCCGGCACCGATCCTCTCGTTCATCGAGCCGGAGGCGTCGATCAGCAGCAGCACCTGGAAGGCCAGCTTCTGGAACTGCGCCCACTGCCGGGCCGGGGTGAGCAGCCCGGCGGCGGACTCGGGCAGCCGGGTGGCGCCGGCCGTCGGCTCGGTGCGGAACCCGGCCTGCTCCAGGGCCGGCCGGCTGATCGCCGTGCGCAGCTGGTCGACCAGGTCGGTCTTCACGCCTTTGCGTACGGCGTACGGATAATCGGCCTGGACCATGCCGTCGGCGGGCGGTGCGCCACCCAGCGCGACCGGGTGTCCCGCCTTCTGGTAGGCGAGAAGTTGTTGCTCGATCATCGGGTAGACGCCGACCGCGTAGCTCGCGTCGGTCGGGCTGTTCTGGTCGGCGATCTGGTTGAGCACCGACACCGGGTCGGCGGCGGCCTCCTCCAGCCGGCTGCGCAGGGTGAGCGCCCGCAGCTGGGCGATGCCCGGGTCCTTGGTGGTCAGCGCGGCGGCGGCGTGCACCCCGTGCACGCTGAGCAGGCCGGCGGTGGTGCGCAGCGGGTCGGGCATGGTGACCACCGGGATGCGCCCGTCGGTGATCGCCTGGAGCAGGGCGGTCCAGCTGGGTTTGCCGTCCGTGGAGTAGAGCGGCACCAGCGACTCCGGCGCGGTGAGCACGATCGGGGACCAGGCCAGGGTCGCCCCGGACGCCTTGTAGACGGCTTTGCGCTGCTCGGCGATGGTCAGCCAGACCGAGGAGGACGGCACCCACACGTCCGGCCTGTCCTTGGTCTCCAGAGTCACGCCGGGTTCCTCGGCCCGCACCAGGATCGGGGCGCAGCGCTGGCCGGCCGGTTTGAGGCTGTCGGCGGCGACCCGGATCACCGGCTCGATCTCCGGCGCCGCGGCGACGGTCAGCTCCGGGTCGGGGCAGGGCGTGACGGTGGGCCGGCTGGCCGACGGGTCCGGCGCGGCGGTGGCACGGGTGGCCGGCTGGGCCGATCCGTTGTTCATCAACTGCCACGTGACGCCGCCCGCGACCAGCAGGACCACGACCACTAGGGCGGCGGAGAGGAGCACACGGCTCCGCGGCGGCGGGTGTTCGGTCCACTCGCCACTGCCGGGTTCCCTTGGCCACTCGTTGTCGGACATACCACCTAGCCCGTCGTGATGGGTCGGTACGGATGCCTGCCGGATGCTAATCCGGGATTCATGTCCTGCAATGGTTCAGTAGGAAAACCGGCAGATCCTGGCATGTTCGGTGAGATTCTCACGGGAGCATCCGGGGCTCCGCGACGGCGATCACGATCAGTTCGCCGTCGGGGCCGAGGCCCGGTGGTTCGCGGCTCCATCCGCCGTACACCTGATCCACCCGGAAGCCGGCCGCCCGCAGCGCGCCGCGCAGTTCGGTCTCGTCGCGGAACCGCAGCGTGGCGGTGCTGGTCAGCTCCAGCCCGTCCTCGAACCGGTAGTGGTGGGCCACCGGGACGACGTCACCGTCCGGTTCGGACCGCTCGGTCCAGGCCCACACCGTCGAGCCGTCGGCGAGCACGATCGGCCGCTCGGTGGACTCCCGGCCCCAGTGTGCCCACGGGCGGCCGGACGGGTCCTGGCCGTCGAAGATCAGCCGGCCGTCGGTGACCAGGGCGTCGCGCAGCGCCTTCAGCGCCCCGGTCCACTCCTGATCGGATAGATGCTGGACGACGTGGCCGGTCATGAAGGCGGCGTCGAACGACTGCGCCGGCAGCACCTCATAGGAGCCCTCGATCCACCGGACCCGGGCGGCGCCGGACCGGCGGCGGGCCGCGGCCAGCGAGGCCGGGGCCGGATCGACGGCGGTCACCTCGTGACCGTCGGCGGCCATCGCGACGGCCAGCCGGCCGGTGCCGCAGCCGAGGTCGAGCACCCTGGGGGTCACCCGGTCGGCGAGGACCCGCATGAAGAAGTCGTGCTCCCAGCCCCAGATGCGCTCAGCGTCGGAGACCTCGACCAGCCGGGGATCCCGGTACTCGCCATGCCACACACCTCGGAGCCTAGACGCGGGGTGTCCGGTTGACTACCCGATGTGGACGGTTCACAGTGCCCTGACCCCGGCGGGCAACACCCCGGAGGCGATGTGCTCGATCACCACGGCCCGCAGCGCGGTCGCCGCGTGCGGCAGGACGGCGCCTCTGCGCTGGGCCAGGGCGATGGTGCGGCGCATGCCGGGCGGGGCGAGCGGGGTGGCCCGCAGCAGCGGCCGGTTGGCCAGGACCATGCTCGGCACCAGGGCGACCCCGAGCCCGGCCTCGACGAAGGCCAGCACCGCGTCCATCTCGCCGCCCTCGACCGCGAGCTTGGGGGTGAACCCGGCCCGCTCGCAGGCCTGCAGGGTGACGTCGCGGATGTCGTAGCCGACCCGGAACATCACCATCGGGGTGTGCCGCAGTTCGCTCAGGTCGAGCTGGCGGGCCACGGTCAACGGCGGGCCGTCCACCACCGAGGCCACCACCAGGCTCTCCCGGAGCAGTTCGGTCGCGTCCAGCCCCGGGTCGGCGCCGTGCTCCGGCTGCACGATCAGGGCCAGGTCCAGGGAGTGCGCGAGCAGACTGTCGATCAGGTCCTGTGAGCTGCCCTCGCTCACGTGCAGCTGGATGCCGGGGTGCTCGGAGGTGTAGGCGCGCAGCACCGCCGGGACCAGCGAGGAGCAGAGGCTCGGGGTGGCACCGAGGCGGACCTCGCCCTTGCGCAGCCCGACGATGTCGGCGACCGCGTCCCGGGCGGCGTCGGCGTCCGCGATCATCCGCTGCGCGAGCGGGAGGAGGGTCTGCCCGGCGACGGTGAGGGTGACGTCACCCCGGATGCGCTCGAAGAGCGGCGCGCCGAGAGATGCTTCGAGGGTGTGAATCTGCTTACTCAAGGTAGGTTGCGAGACGCCCATTTCGTCCGCCGCTTGGGTGAAATGTCGCAGCTCAGCCACCATGACGAAGTACCGGAGTTGTTGCAGCTGCATCGTAATAGCCTATCGGTATGAACATCTTACCTTTCATGCATTAGACGAATCGACAGAGACTTTCTACCTTTCAGGTTGTGGCGGTAGACACGACTTCATCCAAGGCTTCGAAGCCGGCGGGCGCGGCAACGCCCGCTCCGGCTCCCAAGAAGCAACGACCCTCGTCGGTCGTCCTCAAATTGATCATGGCGGCCAGCGGCACGCTGCTGGTTCTCTTCCTCTTCGCGCACGCGGCCGGCAACCTCAAGATCTTCGTGGGCCTGCCGGACTTCGACCACTACGCGGAGTGGCTCCGCGAGCTGGGCACGCCCCTGCTCCCGCACGCCTGGTTCCTCTGGATCCAGCGCTTCGGCCTGCTGGCCGCGATCGGCCTGCACATCTGGGCGGCCGCCGCACTGACCATCCGGGCGAAGAAGGCCCGCCCGGTCAAGTACGCCCACCGGCCCAAGATCCAGGGCAGTTACGCCGCGCGCACCATGCGCTGGGGCGGCGTGATCATCGTGCTGTTCGTGGTCTGGCACATCCTCGACCTGACCCTCGGCAGGGTGAACCCGGCCGGCGCCGACTCCGACGCCTCCGCGCGCGTGGTCGAGGGCTTCGCCCCCGAGCGCTGGTACGTGACGCTCTTCTACGTGCTCGCCGTCGTGGCCGTCGGCTTCCACCTGCGGCACGGCATCTGGAGCGCGGTCCGCACGATGGGCCAGCAGACGACCAAGGGTGAGAAGCGGGCCAAGGCGATCGCGCTGGTGCTCTCGGTGGTGCTGGTCGCGATGTACCTCTCGGTGCCGTTCGCGGTCACGTTCGGATTGGTGGGTTGATCATGACGGCTACGACGGACTTCTGGACCGAGGGCGAACCCGTCTTCGACAAGGCCGCCCCGGACGGCCCGGTGGAGACCCGCTGGGAACGGCGCAAGTTCAACGCCAAACTGGTCAACCCGGCGAACCGGCGCAAGCTGACCGTCATCATCGTCGGCACCGGCCTGGCCGGCGGCTCGGCCGCGGCGACCCTGGCCGAGGCCGGGTACCACGTCAAGTCGTACTGCTACCAGGACAGCCCGCGCCGCGCGCACTCGATCGCCGCGCAGGGTGGCATCAACGCCGCGAAGAACTACCGCAACGACGGCGACTCCGTCTACCGGCTGTTCTACGACACGGTCAAGGGTGGCGACTTCCGCGCCCGCGAGTCGAACGTCTACCGCCTGGCCGAGGTGTCGGTGAACATCATCGACCAGTGCGTGGCCCAGGGCGTCCCGTTCGCCCGCGAGTACGGCGGCCTGCTCGACAACCGCTCGTTCGGTGGTACCCAGGTGTCCCGCACGTTCTACGCCCGGGGCCAGACCGGCCAGCAGCTGCTGCTCGGCGCGTACCAGGCCCTGGAGCGGCAGATCGGCCTCGGCAACGTCGAGATGAACGCCCGGCACGAGATGCTCGAACTGATCATCGTGGACGGCAAGGCCCGCGGCATCGTGGTCCGGGACATGGTGACCGGCGAGATCACCACCGAGTTCGCCGACGCGGTGGTGCTGGCCTCCGGCGGCTACGGCAACGTCTTCTTCCTGTCGACGAACGCCAAGGGCTGCAACGTCACCGCCTCGTGGCGGGCGCACCGCAAGGGCGCGCTGTTCGCGAACCCCTGCTACACGCAGATCCACCCGACCTGCATCCCGGAGTCCGGCTCGCACCAGTCGAAGCTGACCCTGATGTCCGAGTCGCTGCGCAACGACGGCCGGGTCTGGGTGCCGAAGGCGCAGAAGGACACCCGTAAGGCGTCCGACATCCCCGAGGACGAGCGCGACTACTACCTGGAGCGCATCTACCCGTCGTTCGGCAACCTGGTGCCCCGTGACATCGCGTCCCGGGCCGCCAAGAACGTCTGCGACGAGGGCCGTGGTGTCGGCCCCGGTGGTCTCGGCGTCTACCTGGACTTCGCCGACGCGATCAGCCGGCTGGGCCGCAAGGCGGTCGAGGCCAAATACGGCAACCTCTTCGAGATGTACGAGCGGATCACCGGCGAGGACCCGTACGAGGAGCCGATGCGCATCTACCCCGCCGTGCACTACACGATGGGTGGCCTGTGGGTCGACTACGACCTGCAGTCGACGGTGCCCGGCCTGTTCGTGGTCGGCGAGGCGAACTTCTCCGACCACGGCGCCAACCGGCTCGGCGCGTCCGCGCTGATGCAGGGTCTGGCCGACGGCTACTTCGTGCTGCCGAACACGATCAGCAACTACCTCGCGTCCGGCCCGTTCCCTGCCGTCAAGGCCACGGATGCTCCGGTTGTGGAGGCCCGCAAGCAGGTCGAGGACCGGATCGCCAAGTTCCTGTCGATCGACGGCGACCGCACCGTGGACTCGTTCCACCGCGAACTCGGCCACATCATGTGGGAGTACTGCGGCATGGAGCGCACCGAGGAGGGCCTGACCAAGGCGATCGGCCTGATCCGGGCGCTCAAGGAGGAGTTCTGGACCCGGGTGAAGGTGCCCGGCAAGGGCGAGGAGCTCAACCAGAACCTGGAGAAGGCCGGCCGGGTCGCCGACTTCATCGAGCTCGGTGAGCTGATGTGCATCGACGCCCTGCACCGCCGCGAGTCCTGCGGCGGCCACTTCCGGGGCGAGTCGCAGACCCCCGACGGTGAGGCGCTGCGTCACGACGACGAGTTCAGCTACGCCGCGGCGTGGGAGTACTTCGGCGACGACGGCAAGCCCACGCTGCACAAGGAAGACCTCAACTTCGAGTACGTCCACCCGAGCACGCGGAGCTACAAGTAATGGACATCAAGGTCAGGGTGTGGCGTCAATCCGGCCCCTCGGCCGGCGGCAAGATGGTCACCTACGACGTGAAGGGGATCTCCCCCGACGCGTCGTTCCTCGAGATGATCGACGTGCTCAACGAGACGCTGATCCTCGACGGGGACGACCCGATCGCGTTCGACCACGACTGCCGTGAGGGCATCTGTGGCGCGTGCAGCATGGTCATCAACGGTGTGGCGCACGGCCCGGAGAAGGCCACCACCACCTGCCAGCTGCACATGCGCAAGTTCAAAGACGGCGACGTGATCGACGTCGAGCCGTGGCGTGCCGCCGCCTTCCCGGTCATCAAGGACCTGGTGGTGGACCGCTCCGCGTTCGACCAGATCATCCAGGCCGGTGGCTACATCTCCGCGCCGACCGGCACCGCGCCGGACGCGCACGCCACGCCGGTGCCGAAGAAGGACGCCGACCTGGCGTTCGAGGCGGCCACCTGCATCGGCTGCGGCGCCTGCGTGGCGGCCTGCCCGAACGGCTCGTCGATGCTGTTCACCGCGGCGAAGGTGGCCCACCTCGGTCTGATGCCGCAGGGCCAGCCGGAGCGGGACAGCCGGGTCATCGACATGCTCCAGGCGCAGGACGACGCCGGCTTCGGCGGTTGCACCAACGCCGGCGAGTGCACCACGGTCTGCCCGAAGGGCATTCCGCTGAGCCTGATCGGCCGGCTGAACAGCGACTACCGCAAGGCGATCACCAAGCGCTGATCGCGAAATACCCCTGGCGCCCGGCACAACGACGTGCCGGGCGCCCGGTTTTTCCGCCGGTCCCGCCGCTGCCGGTCCCGCCGCTGCCGGTCCCGCCGCTGCCGGTCTCGCCGCTGCCGGTCCTCCAACTGCCGGTCCGTCGCGCCGGTCCCCCCGACTGCCGGTCTCGCCGACTGCCGCCCATACCCCGCGGTCACCGTCGCCCTCGGCCGGTCGCCTCGCCGACCTCGACCGTGGTCGGCGCTGGGCGCTTCCGGTTCCATCGCCACACGGTCGTGACGGTGATCAGCAGGAGGGTTGCCGCAGCCAGCAAGGCAGTCCGGGCGCCGAGCCCGATCAGGGCGGCACCCAGCGGAATCGACACGGCCAGCGGCCCGAACAGCGCCGTGTTGCTGGTAGCCGCGACCCGGCCCAGCAGATGCTCCGGAGTTCCGGTCTGCACCGCGGTGACCGCGGCGATCAGCGCCCAGACCAGTCCCATACCGGCCAGCACACTGCCCACGATCATCCCCGGCCACCAGGGCAGGCTCCAGAACAGGCAGGCCACCCCGAAGGTCAGCCCACCGATCCCGGCCACCCGCCCGGCCGGGAACCGGGCCAGCAACCGTCCCACCAACAGCCCCGCCACGATCGAGCCGGCGCCCTGAGCACTGGACAGCACCCCCAGATAGGTAGCCGGAAGATCCAGCCCACCGACGATCCGAGCCAGCACGGCCGCGTTGGTCAACCCGGACACGGCGATCACCACGGCCCCCAGCAGCACCGGCGTCCGCACCGGCTCCACCCTCAGCGCGATCAGCCCTTCCCGCACGCTGCTCCACCCCAGCCCGGCCCGCCGCCTCTCCCCCGTCTCCACCCGCGCCCCCGCTTCGGCCACCGGTTCCGTACCCGCCCCGGCCCTCACTTCCGCCGCCGTCGCACCCTCCGCCACCGCCCGAGCTTCTGCCCACGCCTCCGCGGGCCCTCCCGCTCTCGGGGTGGTGGTGTGCTCGGGCCTCGGGGTCTCGATGCGCTCCGAACTCGCCGTGGCGGTGCGCTCCGAACACGCCGTGGCGGTGCGCTTCAGACTTGGGGTGGCGGTGCGCTCCGGACTTGGGGTGGCGGGGTGCTGGGGCTTTGCCGCATTCAGGCGTAGCAGGGCGTACAGGCCGGCGCTGAGCAGTGGGAGTGCGGCGCTGAGCAGGATCACCGGGTGTGGGCCCGCCCATGCGTAGAGCGCCGCACCGCCGAGTGGCGCGACGAGTTTGATGCCCTCCTGGGCGCTGGAGCGCCAGCCGTTCACATCGCCGAGACGGTCGGCGGGCAGGGCGGCCGGGAGCAGGGCGGACTCGCCCGCGTCCAGGATCACGTAGCCGGCGCCGCGCACCAGCATCACCAGGTAGATCAGCCACACCTGGCCGGCCGAGTCCACTGCCAGCAGACTGAGCAGCACGGCCGTCACCACGAACTCGGCGACGATCAGCAGCGCCCGGCGTGGGAAACGGTCCACCAGCGCGCCCAGCCAGGGTGCGGCCAGGCTGGGCAGGTAGACCCCGAGGGCGGCGAGGGCGGCCAGGCCCGGATCACCGGTCAGATCGAAGATCCAGATGCCGGCGGCCAGGCTGACGAGGGTGCCGCCCATCCCGGACAGGACCGAGATGAGGACGAACAGAGCAGCGTTTCGTCGCATGCCGCACCCCAATCGCCCGGCCGGAAACCGTCACACGGGCACAGTGAAGGAACCCCTCGGCAGGCCTGCCACGTCGAGGGAGTTGAGTCGCTCGGACTCACATCCTGGCCGCCGCCGCACAGCGAAGTCAACCGACAACAACGCACCCTGTGGATAACCGCCCGCTGTGGATAACGGAGGGCGGCGGGCACCGAGGGTGGGAGGGTGGACGGGCGACGGAGAAC
Organism: Actinoplanes sp. G11-F43; assembly: GCF_050589265.1. Classification (NCBI taxonomy): domain Bacteria; kingdom Bacillati; phylum Actinomycetota; class Actinomycetes; order Micromonosporales; family Micromonosporaceae; genus Actinoplanes; species Actinoplanes sp. G11-F43. Next base: position 75,847 of record NZ_JBNZCE010000002.1, on the reverse strand, counting down.
GACGAACAGGGGCGGAAAGTGGGCGGACGACCGAAAACGATGGGCAGGGCGGGCGGACAGTCAGGTGGGCGGGCGGGACACAAGTGGGCGGGCAGACGGACAGGCGGGCGAGCGAGCGACGGGCGGGGCAGGAAGGAGACGGACGACGGAAAGCGATCGATCCCGGGGTCGGGTCAGGCGACGGTGACCGATTCGCGCAGCCGCTCGATCGCCGATCGCAGCGGGCCGGGGAACGGCGGCACCCCAGGCCCGGACAGGTCGGACAACACCGCAACCACCAGGTCGTACAGTGCGCCGGCCGGCGCGTCCGGGGCCGCGGCCAATGTCTCCCGCACCAGGATCGCCCTGATGAAACGGCCGTCCCAGCGACGGTCGGCGCCGATCCTGCGGTACAACTCGACAGCACGTTCGCGGAGTTCGGGGACGTCCCGCCCGTACCCGCAATCGAGCTCTTGCCGCCGCGACCGGGACGCGCGCTCGGCGGCCGTGGCCAGACGGTGCCGGCGTTGTTCGGCTGCCTGGCGGCTGGCCAGCCCGAGCGCCTCGGCGACCTCCGGCCAGGTGGCGCCGGAACGCCGGGCCTGGTCGATCAGTTCCAACTCTTCGGCGTCGAGGCTCGCCCGCCGGGCCCGGATCGCGCGCAGTTCCGCCAGGTCAGCCATGCCTCAAGCCTATAGTTGTCAACGCTTCGTTGACAACAGCACCTCGATGCCGTCGAATAAGCGCTCCAGTCCAAAATCAATCACGTCGGCGTGGTCCGGCGTGAACATCCCGTCCGCGATCACCGCGGCCAGCGCCGGGAACCGGTCGGCGGTCACCAGCTCGGCGACCAGCTCCGGATATGACTCGGACACATCCGGCGGCACGGCGGAGACCTGGGCCTCACCGCGTACCAGATAAAGGGTCGACATCACGGCCCGGAGCCGCTCGCCGGAGGTCAGAGCGGTGCCGTCGAAAACGGACAGAGCCCGGTCCAGCCAGACGAGCTGCCCCGGCTCCAGGGGCGGCCGGCCGGCCGAGGCCTGGAGGATCCACGGGTGCCGGTAGTAGACGGCCCGCAGCGCCCGCGCCCACACGCCCAGCCCGGCCCGCCAGCCCGGCGGCAGCTCCGGTGGCTCGCCCGGCGCCGCGTCCTGCATGACGACGAGCAGCTCGTCCTTGCTGGCCACGTGCCGGTAGAGGGACATCGGCCGGCTCCCGAGACGCTCGGCGAGCCGGGCCATCGAGAGGGCGGCGAGCCCGTCCTGATCGGCGATCTCGATGGCGACGGCGACGATGCGATCCAGACTCAGGGTCGGCTGCGGGCCGCGGGTGCGGCCCTTCTCCAGACCCCAGAGGACTTGGAGGGTACGAGGTATCTCGGTCGGCACCGCCCCATCCTAGGCACTTTCGCGATTACTGCGTATGCCGTACGCTTATTGCGTACCTCATACGCAGTTAAACGTTCGCAAGGAGCGTGAAATGGTCCGGCACCGGATTCGCCCGTGGTTCCTTCTACTGGCCGCGATTGCGCTGATCGTCGTGGCGTTCTCGCTGTCGCCGCACCTCAGCGCGCCCTACTTCTGGATCCTCGTGTCATATCTGATCTTCGCGAGCGCCAGCCTGCTCACCGCGGCGATCCGGATCTGGCGGTGCGCCCGGACGGACCGGTCGCACCCGAGGGGTGGCGGCCGGCGGATCCCCGTGTAAACCCACCGGCCGCCGCTCGGTAAAGCTCGTCGCCGATCCAGCTCGTCGCCGGTCAGGGCTCGTCGCCGGTCAGATCGGGGACGCGGCCCAGATCGGGGCGAAAGGGGTGACCCGCAGAGGCATGCGCGCTTCCGCCGGAGTGCGATCGCGCTTCCGGTTGTTGCAGCGCCCGCACGCGGCCACCGTGTTGAGCCATTCGTTGCGGCCACCGCGCGAACGCGGCAGCACGTGGTCGATGGTCGTGGCGGTGTCACCGCAGTAGGCGCACCGGCGCCCGTCCCGCGCCAGCACACCGGCCCGCGACCAGCCCGGACCACGGCCGCGACGCCAGCGCGTGACCACGTAGGAGACCAGCCGCACGACGGTGGGCACCGGGTAGACCCCGATCCGGTCGTCCGGCCGGGCCTCGTGCACCACGGCGACCTGACGGAACAGCATCCGGATCGCGTGCCGGAGACTGACCCGGTGCAGCGGCCCGCAGTCGGCATTGAGCACCAGCACCGCACTCATTTCGTCACCCCCCGGAAAATCGTTTGCACAATGGAGAATCCACAGCTCAGAGGCGCTCCACCCCGGCCGGATCCGCTGAGGAAAAAGTAATCACCGCATCGATTCCCGACAACCGAATAAACGCCCCGAACAGTTGTGCCGCGTTCCGGTCCGATCCGCACCACAACGCGGCACACCAACCCGCACCACCCACACCGTGCCGCCATACGGTCCGATCCGCACCACAACGCGGCACACCAACCCGCGCCACCGACACCGTGCCGCCATACGATCTGGACCGGAGCGCGGCACGCGGGGCTGGAGGGCCGGCCGCGGTGTGGTGGGGGCTAGCGGAGGGCGCGGCGGACCGCCGCGGCGAGCTGGCTCAGGCCGGCCAGCTGGAGGAGCAGCCAGACGGCGGCACCGACGGCCAGGACCACCGGCGGCCAGGCGGTGTCGACGAGAGCCGCCGCCGCGGCCACGAGCAGGGCGGTGACGGTGACCGAGACCCGGGTGGGCCGTTCACCGACGGTGACCACGCCGATGTCGGGCATGCCGGCGACGGTGGCGCGGGACCGGACGTACTCGTGCAGCCACGCCGCCGCACCCGCCAACACCACCAGCCAGCCGGGCACTCCGGCCAGCCAGAACGCGGTCAGCCAGGCGGCTTCGCCGAGACGGTCGGCGACCGAGTCGTACACGAAACCGGTCTTGGTGATCTTGCCGGTGATCACCGCGACGGCGCCGTCCAGTCCGTCGGCGACCGACGCGAGCAGGACGAGCAGGGCGCCGAGGGCGAGGCCGGGCGGTCCGGCCAGGGCGGCGAGCGGGACGGCGAGGCACAACAGCAGGCCGGCGACGGTCACGGTGAGCGGGGTGGCGCCGTGCCGGCCCAGCCAGGACCCGATTCGGTACGCGCCCCGGATCCACCCCCGGACCACCGGTGAAGCCGTCCGCGGGTCGAAGCCGCCGTGCAGCCCGGACCACGCCTCGGCGTATTCGTCCCAGGTCATCGCCACCCCGGTCGTGCCGGTCAGACCGCGGCGGGGGACAGCTGCTGCCAGACCTCGCGGGTGGCGGTGGACCGGTTGAGGGTGATGAAGTGGATGCCGGGCACGCCCTCGCCGAGCAGCCGCGCGCACATCTCGGCACACGTCTCGACACCGAGGGCCCGGACCGCCTCCTCGTCGCCGGCGAGGCGTTCGAACCGGCGCAGCAGCGCGGGCGGGAACGGCGCGCCGGACAGCTGGACCGCACGCTCGATGGTGGCCATCCGGGTGACCGGCATGACGCCGGGCAGGATCGGGGTGTCGCAGCCGGCGGCGGCCACCCGGTCGCGCAGGCGCAGGTAGTCGTCGGCGTCGAAGAACATCTGGGTGATCGCGAAGTCGGCGCCGGCCCGGCATTTGCGGACGAAGTTGCGGGTGTCGCCCTCCACGTCGGCGGAGCGGGGGTGTTTGTACGGGAAAGCGGCCACCCCGACGCTGAAGTCGCCGGACTCGCGGATCAGGCGGACGAGGTCCTCCGCGTACAGCACGCCGTCGGGGTGGCGCACCCACTCGGCTCCCGGATCGCCGGGCGGGTCCCCGCGGACCGCGAGAATGTTGCTGATCCCCGCTCCGGCCAGCCGGCCGATGACGTTGCGCAGCTCGGCGACGGAGTGGTCGACCGCGGTGAGGTGGGCCATCGGCAGCAGGGTGGTCTCGGTGGCGACCCGTTCGGTGACCGCGACGGTGGTGTCCCGGGTGGTGCCGCCGGCCCCGTAGGTGATCGACACGAAGTCGGGCCGCAGCGGCTCCAGCTCCCGGATGGCCTGCCAGAGCGCCTGCTCACCGGCCGGGGTCTTGGGTGGGAAGAACTCGAAGGAGAAGGTGGGCGCCGCGCCGCGGACCAGCTCGCCGACCGACGGCGTGCCGGGGAGCCGGGAAGGAAGACCGAGTGCCACACCGGAACTCTACCGGCCGGTGGAACCGGGTGATCTGGCTGAACGGGGCGGTGACCGACCGGATAGCGTCTTCGGGGTGACGAATTCCCCGCTCGAGCGTGCCGGTCTGCGGCCGCGTGTCGACAAGGCGCTCTCCGCGTTCCTGGCCACCCAGCGGTCGCATCTGCTGGAGATCGACCCGGAGCTGGCCGAGGTGGCCGACGCGGTGTCGGCGTTCGTGCTGGGTGGCGGCAAGCGGCTGCGGCCGGCGTTCGCCTACTGGGGTTTCCGGGGTGCCGGCGGGGTCGATGCGGACGAGGTGGTGGCGGCCGTCTCGTCGCTGGAGCTGGTGCAGGCCAGTGCGCTGATCCACGACGACCTGATGGACCGGTCGGACACCCGGCGCGGGGAGCCGTCGGTGCACCGGCGGTTCGAGCTGCTGCACCGCAGTGCGGGCTGGAGCGGGGGTGGCGGGGCGGCCGGGTTCGGGGATTCGGCGGCGGTGCTGCTCGGTGATCTGGCGCTGGTCTGGTCGGACGAGCTGCTGCACGCCTCCGGGATGGGCTTGGCCGAGCTGGCCCGGGCGCGGGCGGTCTTCGACCGGATGCGGACCGAGGTGACCGTCGGGCAGTACCTGGACGTGCACACCCAGGCGACCGGGAACACCTCGCTGGAGCGGGCCGGGAAGGTGGCCCGGTTCAAGTCGGCGAAGTACACCGTCGAGCGCCCGCTGCTGCTGGGCGCGGCGCTGGCCGGGGCCGGGCCGGAGGTGTTCGCGTCGTACGCCGCCTTCGGTCTTCCGCTGGGTGAGGCCTTCCAGATGCGCGACGACGTGCTCGGGGTGTTCGGGGATCCGGAGCGGACCGGCAAGCCGGCCGGTGACGACCTGCGCGAGGGCAAGCGCACCTATCTGGTGGCGTCGGCGTCCGAGCGGCTGGACGAGGCGGGCCGGGCCGTGCTGGAGGCCGGGCTGGGGTCGCCGGAGCTGGACGACGCGGGTGTGGAGCGGCTGCGGGCGCTGATCCGGGAGTCGGGCGCGCTGGACGCGACCGAGAGCCGGATCGACACGCTGACCGGTGCGGCGCTGACCGCGCTGGCCGGGGCCGCGATCGAGGACGAGGCCCGTGGGGTGTTGCGGGAGCTGGCTGACGCGGCCACCCGGCGTTCGGTCTGACGCCGGATGACCGCTTGATCAAAACCAACCGCCTGGTCTCGAGAACTAGAAGCCGAGGGCCTGGGCCCGCCGCTTGACCTCACGCGCCCGGTCGCCGCCGAGCGCGATCGCCGCGTTGCCGCCGAGAGTCTCGTCGGGTTCGTAGAGCCACCCGAAGGCTTCTTCGTCGTTGTACCCGGCGTCATGGAGCACGGTGAGGATGCCGGGCAGGTGCTTGCGGACGACGTCGTTGGCCACCAGTTCGGCGGGCACCACGCGGACGCCGTCCCGGCGGACCGCGAGCAGCGCGTGCTCGCGGATCAGCTGGTGCACCTTGCTGATCGACACACCGAGCTTTTCGGACACGTCCGGCAGGGTGATCCAGCCTGCCGGGCCAGGGGTTACGGGATCGGTCACCTGTACAGCGTGCCAGACCAGATCGGAGAACTGTTGATGAGCCTGTGGCACAGCGTCCGGGGCGAGATGGCCGGGGCCTGGCGTTCGGTCTGCTACGACCTGGGCCGGCAGCCGGCGGTGGGCACGGACACCCGGCCGGATGTCACCTGCACGGGGATGAACACGTTTCCCGGATCTCTGGTGGGCATGCCCGGCTCATTGGCAGAGATCCCCGTGAACCCGCCCGAGACGGGCGCCCGGCCCCCGCGGCGATTTGTCGCGATCGCCGCCTTCTGCGCACTCGCGGTCTGCGGGGCGGCCGGTTCCTATCTGGTCGCCACCACCACTCTCGCGGACCGGATGACCGACCCGCCGGCGATCGCCGCGGCGCCCCTGCCATCGCCCTCCACCGATGTGACGGAGGTCCCGGAAACCGATGCCGGAATGGGGGCCGTCCCGACCACGGCACGCCGGGCGCGTACCGCCGCGATCACTCCGCAGGCCCCGGCGCCGACCGCCTCGGCGGCACCGCGCATCACCGCGCCGCAGGCTCCCGTCACCACCCGGACCAGCGAGAAGACCGTCAGACCCGGCGCCGGTACGGTGGACGGCGCGCCGCCCCGGCCGGGTGAGCCGGACTGCGACTGTGAGATGCCCCCGGTACCCACTCCGACGGCTCCGGCACCGGTCGCCTCGATCTCACCGTCACCATCGGCCACCGTGAGTGACCCTTCGACTCCGGATTCGAGCCCTTCGGCGGTACCGGGCGTGAGCGACGGATCACCGAGCACCAACGGTGAACGCCGTCACCGGCGGCACCATCCACGATGAAGTCGGAATTTCCCGTTATGTGAATGACTTTCGCGTCAATCGGCGCAGGTCACCGGCGTTTCGATACCCGTTTGGACTCAGCTGTGGCATCCTGGGTCACCCTCACTGGAAAGACACATACACTTCACGCCGATGGACACCACAGTCGCCGATACGTTGATCGGCACAACGATTGACGGGCGCTACCGGATCACCGGTCGCGTCGCCCGTGGTGGCATGGCGACCGTCTACCGGGCCACCGACGAGCGGCTTGAGCGCACCGTCGCGCTGAAGATAATCCACCCGTCGCAGGCCACCAACGTCCACTTCGTCGACCGTTTCACCGACGAGGCCAAGACGATCGCCCGCCTGGCTCACCCGAACGTCGTGGCCGTCTACGACCAGGGCCGTCACCAGGGGCTCCCCTATCTGGTGATGGAGTTCGTGCAGGGCCGCACCCTGCGCGACCTGCTCACTCAGCGCACCCGGCTGAGCCCGGTCGAGGCCCTGGCGATCCTGGAGCAGATGCTCGCCGCGATCGCCGCCGCACACCGCGCCGGCCTGGTGCACCGCGACGTCAAACCGGAGAACGTGCTGGTCGCCGAGGCGCCCAGCGGTGGTTCCGCCGATCTGGTCGACGCGGTGGTCAAGGTCGCCGACTTCGGTCTGGCCCGGGCCATCGAGGCCAGCACGGTCGACGACTCCGGCCAGCTGATGGCGACGGTGGCCTACGTGGCGCCCGAGCTGGTGCAGACCGGTCAGGCCGACGCCCGCACCGATGTGTACTCGGCCGGCATCGTGCTGTTCGAGATGCTCACCGGCCGGGTGCCGTACGACGGTGACAAACCGATCGAGGTGGCCTGGCAGCACGTCGACAACGACGTGCCCGCACCCTCGCGTTTCGTCCCGGGCACCCCGGCGGTGATGGACAAGCTGGTCGCGCGGGCCACCCGCCGCGACCCGTCGGCGCGGCCGACCGACGCCGGAGGCCTGCTGTCCGAGGTGCAGAGCGCCCGCGACGGCCTCGGCGTCACCCATGTGGAGACCGCACTGCTCCGCCAGGTCCCCGGCAGCCCTCGCGGCGGCGCCGACGCGACCCGGATCGTGCCGGCCGTCCCCGCCCGGGACGCCACCGCCATCGTGCCGCCGGTGCCGTCCGGCAACGCCTACGGCGGCGGCAGCGCCGGCACCGCCTACCAGGCCTCACACCGCCCCAACTGGGCCCGGCTGCCGGAACAGGGCGGCCGCACCGCACCGCACCGCCGGGCCGCCGCGCCCGCCGCCGGGGCGGCCGGATTCCTCGCCGACCGCCGCCGGGTGATGCTGACCGCGCTGGTCGCGGTGATGGCCCTGGTCATCCTGGGCAGCACCTGGTGGGTCACGCTGGGCCGCTACACCGAGGCCCCGTCACTGCTCACCATGAGTGAGGAGGTCGCCACCCAGGTGGCGAAACAACAGGGCTTCACGGTGTACGTGGGGGACGGCGTCTACGACGAGAAGATCGCCAAGGGGTCCGTGGTGACCCAGAACCCGGGCCCGGACGCGAAGATCATCAAGGGCGACGCGATCACGGTCAACCTGTCGCTCGGCCCCGAGGTGCACGCCGTGCCCGACGTGGAGGGCCAGGAGCTGGCGTATGCGAAGGCCACCCTGGAAAACCTGAAACTCAAGGTCAAACAGGGCAAGGCCGTCTTCAGCGACACCGCCGCCGAGGGCATCGTGGTCTCCACCGACCCCAAGATCGGCACCGAGCTCAAACCCGGCGAGACCGTCACCCTGGTGCTCAGCAAGGGCAAGCCGCCGATCACCGTCCCCGACGTGGTCGGGAAGAACGTCAACGAGGCCCGGCAGATCCTCGGCCAGCTCGGCCTGGGTGTCGCCGAGCAGTTCGAGGACAGCGACAGACCGGCCGACGAGGTGCTCGCCCAGACCCCCAAGGCAGGCACCGGCGCGGAGAAGAGCACCCAGATCACGCTGCGCGTCAGCAAGGGCCCGCAGCAGCTCACCGTGCCCGACGTGACCAACCAGCGGTGCCAGGACGCGGCACAGCAGCTCCAGCAACAGGGATTCCAGGTGCAGTTGAACGGCGATCAGAACCAGACGGCACGGCAGATGAACCCGGGACCGGGTTCAGTGGTTCCGCCGGGCACCACCGTCCAGCTGGTCTGCTTCCTGTGACCGCACACCGCATCGGCTCGCACACCAAGACGTCGGGAGGGCTGGCCAAGGCGGCCCTCCCCTACGTCGACGCGGCGGGATCCGAGACCCTTCAGGTGTACGTGTCCAACTCCCGTGGCTGGGCCCTGCCCGCCGGCGACCCCAGACAGGACACCCTGTTCCGGGACGGCATCGGTGAGCGGGACGTACCCGCGTACATCCATGCCTCCCTGCTCGTCAATCTCGGCTCGCCGACCGCGCTGACCGTCGAACGGTCGCTCGCCACCCTGGAGCACGCCCTGCTCCGCGGCAAGGCGATCGGCGCCACCGCCGTCGTCTACCACGCCGGCAGCTCGGTCGACGAGGAGCACGCCGAGAAGGCCATGCACCAGCTGCACGAACAGCTGCTGCCGCTGCTCGACCGGGCCGCCGCCGACGGGCTGCCCCGGCTCCTCGTCGAACCCAGCGCCGGCGGCGGCCGCAGCCTGGCCTCCAAGGTGCAGGACCTGACCGCCTACCTGGCCGCCGTCGAACAGCATCCGTGGCTCGGCGTCTGCTTCGACACCTGTCACGCGTGGGCGGCCGGGCATGACCTGGCCACCCCCGGCGGGATGACGACCACCCTCGACGAGCTGGTCGCCGCCACCGGGCCCGGGCGCCTGCAACTGATCCACGCCAACGACTCGAAGGACGAGTGCGGTTCCACCCGGGACCGGCACGAGACCATCGGGAAAGGGCGGATCGGGGCGGAGCCGTTCGCCGAGCTGTTCAGCCATCCGGCGGCCGCCGGGGTGCCGATCATCGTGGAGACGCCGACCGTCGAGCACGAGGGTCATGCGGCGGACATCGCGCTGCTCAAGGGGCTCCGGGCGGACCGCTGAGGGTCGGCCGGCCGCCCCGCGGCACCCTCCCCTGCCGGCCTTCCCTTCACCGGGCGGTCAGCAGGCCGGCGAGGCGGGCGGCCGGGCCGTCGATGCCCGCTGCTCGTAGCAGTTCCACCCGGTGCACCAGCCCTCGGGCCGGGATGCCGGTCGGCGCTTGGTAGGCGTACACAATTGGATTTGTCGGTTTTTTGGGTGAGATTGTGAGACTGGTGGGCAGTAGGGCCAGGCCGTGACCGGCAATGATCAGGCCGGTCAGGATCGTCACGTCGGTGCCCTCGTAGCGCAGTCCGGCCCGTAGCCCGTCGACCGGCAGCCGGGACAGCGGGGCGACCGCGGGCGCGTCGATCCAGTAGGCGCCGGTCAGATCGGTGAGCTCCACGGCGGGCCGCCCGGCCAGCGGATGACCGGCCGGAACCGCCACCACGGCGCCGTCCTCGGCCACCCCGACAGCGCCCGCCTCCGGCAGCGGCAGCGGATCACTCGGCGCCACAAATCCGTCCACCAGACCGATATCGATCTCACCGGCGGCGGTCGCGGCGACGATCCGGTCCCGGTCGGCGACCAGGATGCGGCTGGTCAGCCGGTCCGATTCGGTACGGATCCGGGCCAGCGCCGCCGCCACCCGCGCCGACCAGGACAGCGGGGTCAGCCCGACGATCAACCGGCCGGGCGGGACGATCACCCGGGCCACGTCGGCGCGGGCCGCGGCCACCCGGTTCAGCAGGAGCGAGGCGTGCCGGAGCAGGCGTTCCCCGGCCGGGGTGAGCGCGACCGGGCGGCGGGTCAGCAAGGGCACGCCGAGGTCCGCCTCCAGCGCGGCGATCTGCTGGGAGACCGCCGACTGGGTGTAGCGGAGCCGCTGAGCCGCGGCGGAGAACGAGCCGGCGTCGGCGACGGTCACGAAGGTACGCAGCAGGGTCGGATCCACATCAGGGATGCTAATGCTGAGAACAGAAAGGATCGTTGGACCTGATCTCGGTGGGGCGGAAGAGTGGAGGCATGAAAAGGATCGCCCTGGTCGGAGACCGGTCACCGTCCGTCCGCGCTCATACCCGCATTCCCGACGTGCTCGACGTCCTCCGCGATGAGACAGACCTCGACATCTACTGGATTCCCACACCGGATGCCCGGGATCCGGCGGCCCTCAGCGGGTTCGACGGCATCTGGCTGGTGCCCGGCAGCCCCTACCGCGAGCCGGAGGGCGGGATCACCGCGGCCCGGGTCGCCCGCACCGGCGGCATCCCGTTCCTGGGGACGTGCGGCGGCTTCCAGCACGCCATGCTGGAGTTCGCACGCAACGAGTGCGGCTTCACCGGCGCCCGCCATACGGAATACAACGACCCCGCCGCAGACACCGAGCCCTCCGGGGATGACCTGATCGTCGAGCTGGCGTGCTCCCTGGCCGGCCACGAGGCAGCGGTCGACCTGAGGTTCGGCTCCCTGATCGAGAAATTGCTGGGCGTCTCCCGCACGGTCGAGCGCTACCGCTGCTCCTACGGCCTGTCCGAGTCCCACGTGACCCTGCTGTCCGCCCACGGCATGCGTTTCACCGGCCACGACGAGACCGGAGCGGTCCGGGTCGCCGAGCTCCCCGACCACCCGTTCTACTTGGCGACCCTCTTCCAGCCAGAGCTGACCGGCGACGGCACCGACCCACATCCCATCATCCGAGGCTTCGTCCAGGCCATCTCCAGCGGCGTCCGAGACCACCCCGACGACAACGACCCCGGGACCGCCGAGGCGGGTGGATCAGCCACGAAAAGGTCAGTCACCGCATAGAGTCCGACAACCGCGCATCCGACAGCCCGGGCCCTGCGACAAGGTCGACGAGCAGATCGCTGGGCCCGGGATCCAGTGATATGGCCTCAGCAAAGAACGGCCTCGGTGCAAAGGGCCCCGCCGACCTCGATCTGCCCATCAGCCGGACCTCGACAGGCCGACAGAAAGGGTGATCTACGGCAGCCGATGAAGTGGAATGCAACGACCATCGCTTAGGACCGAGCAGCTTGTCGATCTCGTCCGCGAACTTATCTCGCTGCCACATGAAACCTCCTGGCTGGAGATGAAGGAGAACAACGACACACCTGAGATGATTAGCGAGTACATCTCAGCATTGTTCAACAGTGCAACTCTCGAAGATCAAGACAAAGCCTACTTGATCTGGGGCATTCGCGACGGCGATCAGGGGAAGCCCATCGTCCTTCTTGAAATCAACGCGGCAACGGCGGAACCAACGAGCTTTCGCGGCGCGGAATATATCCGCATCGGCAGTTACAAGAAACGACTGAAGGATCACCGCGAGCATACGCGACGCCTGCGGCTGTCATTGGAGAGGAAGACCTTTGAGGATTCCGTTGCATTAGCGAACGCCAGCACCGACGACGTCACCCCAATCTACGTGCTGACCAGCGGCGCGAACGTGCCCGACATCAAACGCGCTCTCGATCTGCTCGACTGCTCCCCGCCAATTCGCCGGCCGTCCAGGACGGCCGCGGCGCCGGTTCGCCGCCCTGCTGGCCGACAAGGCCTACAGCAGCGCGGCGTTCCGGCAGGCTTGCCGCGAGCGCGGCACCAAGCCGATCATCCCGAAGCCCAAGACCACCGGGATCAAGGGCCTCGGCAGGCTGCGCTACGTCGTCGAACAGACCTTCGCCCTGCTCCACCAGTGCCGTCGGCTCGCCGTGCGCTGGGAACGACGCCTCGACATCCATGACGGCTTCGTCAGCCTCGCCTGCGTCCTGATCTGCTGGCGCCGACTGATCACCTGGGATGGTCACAGTTGTTGATGGAGCCTCTGCAGAGTTGCCGGGAGGACATCTAGCGTTGAGCGTCTGCTGTGATGCGGGAGTAAACGAGCACGTCGGCTCGGCGAGTACCGATGGTGAGGAAGCTGCGGAGCAGGCCCTCCTGTAGGAAACCATTGGCTTCCAGCGCTCGTTGCGACGCGTAGTTGTCCGGCTCCACCCAGCCCTCGATGCGTGCGAAGTTGCCGGCGCTCAGGCCCCAGGCGGTTATCAGTGAGATTGATCGGGAGGCGATTCCCTGGCGCCGAGCGGCGGGGACGATCCAGTAGCCGATGCCGGCGACGCCCTCTTGCGGGCGCAGCATCAGGTTGATGTGGCCGACTGCCTGGTCGGTGCACTGGTCAGCGATGGCCAACGCCAGGCCTTCCCCAGAGGTGAGCCGGGTGTGCTGGCGGGCGATGTAGGCCAAGCCGGCCTCAGCGGTGTAGTGCGCGGGAACGGTCGTGCCCACCGGGATCCTGGGGTCCTGCGAGGCCTGTTCGACACATGACAGGTCTGTGTCGCGCCACGGGCGTACACGGACAACTCCATCGCAGAGCGGGGGCGGGTAGACCAAGCTGATCACGGCCGGTAATTCAAGCACAGCGCAACGCAACGATCAATGGCCCCGTCTCCCTACCCGCTTCGCTGACCGACGTCATCATCCGTAGCGCAACTTGATGGAATGAGCTGGTCAGAGATCGTGATAGGAGCTTTAAGTCATCGCGAACTGAAGGAGATGTCGCGCGCCGACCGCGTGCGGGCCGTCTATCTTCATTCCGTGCTTCGATACGTCATGCACGAGAAGGTGACCAATTCCTCCATTCGAGAGCGCTTCAACATCGAGGTTCGCAACAGCGCCAAGGCATCAAGCCTCCTCAAGGAGACCGTTGAGGACGGATTCATCGCGCTCAGTAACCAGGAAGCCGATCCTCGCCTGCGCGAGTATGTGCCGTGGCGGGTAGACTCGACCACAAGGCGTAACTGATTCACTTGATGACCACCTGCGACAAGCACCTCAGACGCACGGGTACTTTTTTCTCGATCACATAGAGTCATAACCGAGGATGCTTCACTCCACAGACAGGCGATGCCCCGGACTGGAGCACTGGACGTGAAGATCGACGACTGGCTCAGCAAGCCCCGCCGGCCGGGCGGCCACCGAAGCTGTCCGACGCCGAACTGATCACCATGGCCGTCGCCCAGGCCTTGCTCGGGATCCGTTCCAAGGCCCGCTGGCTGCGGTTTCTTCCCAAGCACCTACCCGGTGCGTTCCCTTACCCTCCCGGCCGATACAGGCCCACCGTCAAACGCTCCGACCTGGCCGGCTGGGCCGGCTACGGCTACTGCTCCTCGCATACACGGTTCTTCCGGGGCCTGCGCCCGCGTTTGATCTGCACCCCGCCCGGCCTGCCGATCGCCTGGTCCCTCGCGAACGCGAAGATCGATGACCGCCAAGTCCTGGCCGCAGCTCTGGAAGACACCCTGGCCTGCTTGCCGCCCGCCCCGGCCAGCTGATCATCGCGGACAAGGGCTACGCCTCCGCCGAACTCGACCGCCGGCCAGCCGAACGCGGAGCCCGGCTGCTGCCCCCGTCCTACCGCAACCGGACCCCACACCCCGGCGAACACCTGATCAAACCGGTCCGTCAACTCATCGAGTCGGTCAACGACACGTTGAAAGGCCAACTCGACCTCGAACTTCACGGCGGCCGCAGCATCGAAGGCGTCACCGCCCGCATCGCCCAACGCATCCTCGCCAGGACCGCCGCGATCTGGCACAACCGGGCCATCGGACAGCCATCGACCAGGTCATTGATCGCCTACGACCACCGACCTCAGTCAGGACCTGCTCGTCCAGAAGGCTTCGGCGTCAGGGCTCGTGTGCCGGGTTGCGGCTCGAATCGAGCCGCAACCCGGCACACGAACCGGCCTCGGTCACGGAAGCTCGCCAGTCGATGGCGATGCGGCCCGGACCGAGGTGTCGAACAATGTCGACGGGCTGGCTCGATCAGGTGTTCAGCAGGTCGCTGAGGACTTCGATGGCCTGGTCCATGGCCTCGTCGTTCAGGTCCAGGTGGGTTACCAGGCGGGCGGTTCGGGGGAGCATCGCGGCTATCAGGACGCCTCGTTCGGCTGCCCGGGCGGCCAGGGTGGGGGCGTCCAGGTCGTGTTTGGAGAGGTCCAGCGGGACCAGGTTGGTGCGGACGCGTTCCGGGTCGATCACACCGAAGGGGGACAGGGCCTCGGCGATGATCCGGGCCCGTTCGTGGTCCTCGGTCAGGCGCTGGAGCTGGTTGTCCAGGGCGTACCGGCCGGCGGCGGCCAGGATGCCCACCTGGCGCATGCCGCCGCCCAGGCGTTTGCGGATCACCCGGGCCTTGGTGATCTTCTCGCGGCTGCCGATGATCAGTGAGCCCACGGGAGCGCCCAGGCCCTTGGAGAGGCAGACCGAGAGGGTGTCGAAGAGGGCGCCGTACTCGGCCAGCGTCACCCCATCGGCGATGTGCGCGTGCCAGATGCGGGCACCGTCGCAGTGCAGGGCGATGCCCTGCTTGTCGGCGACCGCCCGCAGGTGCTGGATCGTCGCCAGTGGGACGACACCGCCGCCACCCAGGTTGTGGGTCTGTTCGACGGCGATCGCGGCGGTCGGCACCGACGGGTAGCCGGCCGGGCGGATCATGCCGGCGATCCGTTCGACGTCCAGGGCGGCGCCGTCCGGCTGCCAGGTGCGGGTGGAGATGCCGCCGAGCATGGCGGCGGCGCCCACCTCGTAGGTGACGACGTGGGCGTCGGCGCCGGCCAGCAGCTCGCCGCCGGGCGGGACGACGAGTTGCAGGGCGATCTGGTTGGCCATCGTGCCGGACGGGGCGAACAGCGCCGCCTCGTGCCCGAACAGGGCGGCCACGTGCGCTTCGAGCGCGTTGACGGTCGGGTCGTCGCCGAAGACGTCGTCGCCGACCGCGGCTTTCGCCATCGCGTCGCGCATTCCGGCGGTGGGCCGGGTGACGGTGTCCGAACGCAGGTCAGCCACGGAGCATCTCGGCGACGAGGAAGGCGAGTTCCAGGCTCTGCTGGGTGTTGAGCCGCGGGTCGCAGGCGGTCTCGTACCGGTCCGGCAGGTCCAGGTCCTCGATGCCCTGGGCGCCGCCGAGGCACTCGGTGACGTCCTCACCGGTCAGTTCGACGTGGATGCCGCCGGGGTGGGTGCCGAGGCCGCGGTGCACCTCGAAGTAGCCGAGCACCTCGTCGACGACCCGGTCGAAGTGGCGGGTCTTGTAGCCGTTGGACGACTCGTGGGTGTTGCCGTGCATCGGGTCGCACTGCCAGACGACCTTGGCGCCGGTGGCGTTGACCTTCTCCACGATGGTCGGCAGGACGTCGCGGACCTTGCCGTTGCCCATCCGGCTGATCAGGGTGAGCCGGCCGGGGATGTTGTCGGGGTTGAGCTTCTCGCACAACTCGATGGCGGTCTCCGGCGTGGTGCCGGGGCCGATCTTCACACCGATCGGGTTGGCGATCCGGCTGATGAAGTCGATGTGCGCGTGGTCGAGCTGGCGGGTGCGCTCGCCGATCCACAGGAAGTGGCCGCTCAGCCCGTACGCCCGGTTGCCGGAGACGCGGGTGAGCGCCCGGTCGTACTCCAATGCCAGGGCCTCGTGGGAGCAGTAGAGGCTGACCGTGCGCAGCGCCTCGGAGTCGGTCATCCCGCAGGCGCGGATGAAGTCGAGCGCGCGGTCGATCTCGCGGGCGATGGCCTCGTAGCGCTCGCCGGCCGGGGAGGCGCGGACGAAGTCCTTGTTCCAGTCGTGCAGGCCGTGCAGGTCGGCGAGACCACCCGCAAGGTACGCCCGGAGCATGTTCATCGCGGCGGCCGAGTTGGCGTACGCCCGGATCATGCGCTGCGGGTCGGCGACCCGGGCGGCGGCGTCGGCGTCCAGTGAGTTGATCAGGTCGCCGCGGTAGGCGGGCAGGCCGAGCGAGTCGGTCGGCGACGAGCGGGGCTTGGTGTACTGCCCGGCGACCCGGGCCACCTTGACCACCGGCATCGACGCGCCGTAGGTGAGCACCACCGCCATCTGCAGCAGGGTGCGCGCGTTGGCGAGCAGGTGGCTCTCGGTGTTGTCGGCGAACGTCTCGGCGCAGTCACCGCCCTGGAGCAGGAACGCGCGGCCCTCGCAGACTTCAGCGAGCCGGTGCCGGAGCTGGTCGACCTCGTAGGGGGCGACGATGGACGGCACGTTGTCGAGGACCTTGCAGACCTCGGCGACCTCGGCCATGTCCGGCCACGGCGGCATCTGCACGCGCGGCAGGGACCGCCAGTGGTCGAGGCCGAGGGCCTCGTCCTCGGCCGAGTCCGTGGACGGTCGGGAGGTCTGCAGAGCCGGGTTGTTCACCCCGGGATGACTGAGCTGATGCCACTCACGGCGCATACCGGAAAGCCTACGGAAGAGGGGCACCGACCCTGCGGCCGGTGCCCCTCGTTCTCAACTGCTGATTACAGGTTGCTCTTGATGGCGGTGATCAGCTCGCCGTTGGTGGTGTCACCGGAGAGCTCCCAGAAGAAGGCGCCGCCGAGACCCTGGTTCTTGGCGTACGTCATCTTGCCGGCGATGGTGGCCGGGGTGTCGTAGCTCCACCAGTTGTTGCCGCAGAAGGCGTAGGCCGTTCCGGCGACCGTACCGGTGGCCGGGCACTTGGTCTTGAGGACCTTGTAGTCCTCGATGCCGGGCTCGTAGGTGCCGGTGGCCGCGCCGCTGGCCGAACCACCCGGGGCGGCCTGCGAGACGCCGGTCCAGCCGCGGCCGTAGAAGCCGATGCCGAGCAGGATCTTGGAGGCCGGGACGCCCTTGCTCTTGAGCTTCTGCACGGCGGCGTCGGAGTTGAAGCCGGCCTGCGGGATGCCCGTGTACGAGTTGAGCGGCGAGTGCGGGGCGGTGGGGCCCTGCGGGGCGAAGGCGCCGAAGTAGTCGTACGTCATCGGGAAGACCTTGTCGAGCTTCGCGATGCCGGTGGCGTAGTCGGCCACGTCGATCTTGCCGCCGTTGCTGCCGTCGGCGGTGATCGCCGAGGTGATCAGGTTGTTGTTGCCGAACTTGGTGCGCAGCGCCGAGATGACGTTGGCGTACGCGGCCGGGCCGCTGCTGTCGCAGGTGAGGCCGCAGGCGTTCGGGTACTCCCAGTCGATGTCGATGCCGTCGAAGACGTCCGCCCAGCGCGGGTCCTCGACCAGGTTGTAGCAGCTCTCGGCGAACGCGGCCGGGTTCTGCGCGGCCTGGGTGAAGCCGCCGGACCAGGTCCAGCCACCGACCGAGTAGATCACCTTGAGGTGCGGGTACTTCTTCTTCAGCTTGCGGAGCTGGTTGAACGAGCCACGCAGCGGCTGGTCCCAGGTGTCCGCGACGCCGTCGACGCTCTCCGCCGCGGTGTACGCCTTCTCGTAGTCGGCGTAGGAGTCACCGATGCTGCAGCGGCCGCCGGTGGTGTTGGCGAACGCGTACAGGATGTGGGTCAGCTTGGACGCCGAGCCGGAGGTGTCGATGTTCTTCGCGTGGTAGTTGCGCTGGTAGACGCCCCACTCGGCGAAGTAGCCGACGACCCACTTGTCACCCGAGGTGGGCGGCGTGGTCGGCGGGGTGGTGGGCGGCGTCGTCGGAGGGGTGGTCGGCGGCGTGGTCGGTGGGGTCGTGGGGGGCGTGGTGCCACCGCAGACTCCGTTGTCCACCCAGACCGCCCACTGGCTGCTGTTGGTGGCCGGCGACTCGTTCTGGGTCCACCACTTGGCGGTGTAGTTGTGGCCGTTCTGCGAGGCGACGTTGTCCTTGACGTAGACGGCGGTGCTGCTCCATGCGGGGGCACAGGCGGCGGCTGCCGACGCCGGCATGCCCGGGACGGCGAGGCCGCCCGCGATCATGACGGCGCCGACGAAGATCGCCCGGCCGGCGGTTTTCTGCACGGGGATGTCTCCTCAACAGTTAGGAAACTTTCCAGAGGGGGTTGCAGAGACCGTAGTCACATCGATTAACAACAGTCAAGGGAGGTGAACGCCTTTAAGGTTTGTTTAACAATGACCTTCCAGCCTCGACAGGGTGCAAGCGAGCGGACACAACCAGTAGTCTTCCGTCATGACCATCTTCGACGTCAGCATTGGCGCCCTCACCGGTGGCGCGACCGAATTGGACCGTTACCGCGGATCGGTCGTGCTGGTGGTCAATGTGGCCTCGCGCTGCGGCCTGACCCCGCAGTACGCCGAGCTGCAGAATCTCTGGGAGCGCTACCGCGATCGCGGGTTCGCCGTGGTCGGAGTCCCCTGCGACCAGTTCGGCGGGCAGGAGCCCGGGACCGCCGACGAGATCCAGGAGTTCTGCCGCACCAACTACGGGGTCACCTTCCCCGTGACCGAGAAGGTCGAGGTCAACGGGCCCGGCCGGCACCCCCTCTACCGCGAGCTGGTCGGGGCCGGCGACGACATCCAGTGGAACTTCGAGAAGTTCGTGGTCGCCCCGGACGGCACGGTCGCCGCCCGGTTCGCCCCGGGCACCGCGCCCGACGACAGCGAACTGATCGCGACGATCGAGAAGCTGCTGCCGCACTGATGGCCATCCACGTCATCGGCGTCGACGCGTACGCGCTCGGCTGGGTCGGCGTCGAACTCCGCGACGGCGTCTTCGGGCGGGCCGTCCTCGCCGCCACCCTCTACGAGATCGTCGCGGGCAGCTCGGGCGCCGCCGTCATCGGCGTCGACATCCCACTCGGCATGTTCCCGGACCGCTGGCGTGCCGCCGACACCCTGGCCGCCGACCAGCTCGGGCCCCGCCGCGGCAGCGTCTTCCGGGTGCCGCCCCGGCCGGTCTGGCAGGAGACCGATTTCGCCTCCGCCAACCGGCTCTGCCGCGAGCTCACCGGCGCCGGGCTCAGCCGCCAGTCATGGGCGCTGCGCCCGAAGCTGCTGGAGGCCAACGCGATCTGGGAACGGCACCCCGGCCTGCTCTTCGAGGCACACCCCGAGGTCTCTTTCCGTACGATGGCCGGCGAGCCGCTGCCCTGGGCCAAGAAGACGTGGAGTGGCCAGACGCGCCGCCGCGAGCTGCTCGCCCGCAACGGCATCGTGCTGCCCGACAGGCTGGGACCGGCCGGTCAGGCGCCGCCCGACGACATCCTGGACGCGGCGGCGGTGGCCTGGACCGCCCATCGGGTGGCCACCGGCACCGCACTGAGCCACCCCAGTCCCCCGGAGGAGGAGAACGGCAGCCGGATAGCCATCTGGTACTAGGAGGCTTGCGCGGCGATCTGCTGAGCCCGGTCCCGGGCCGCGGACAGCGCGTCCATCACAGCCGCCCGGAGACCATGGTTCTCCAGCTCCCGCAGGGCGGCGATGGTGGTGCCGGCCGGGGAGGTGACCGCCTCGCGCAACAGCGCCGGGTGGTCGCCGGAGTCGCGGAGCATCACCGTGGAGCCGACCGCGGTCTGCACGGCCAGCTCGTGGGCGGTGGCGCGGGGCAGGCCGAGCAGCACACCGGCCTCGATCATCGCCTCCACCATCAGGTAGAAGTAGGCCGGGCCGGAACCGGAGACGGCGGTGACCGCGTCCTGCTGGTACTCCGGCACCCGGATGGTGGCGCCCAGCGGCCGGAACAGCTCCTCGGCGATCGCCACGTGCTCATCGGTGGCGTGCGCGCCCGGGGAGATCGCCGACATGGCGTGGCCGACCAGCGCGGGCGTGTTGGTCATCACCCGGATGACCGGGGTGCCCTCCGGCAGGCGGGCGGCGAAGAACGAGGTGGGCAGGCCGGCGCAGAGCGACACCACCAGTTTGCCGGACGTGACCGCGGAGCCGACCGTGTCGAGGAGCGTACCGGCGTCCTGGGGTTTGACCCCGACCGCCAGGATGTCGGCGCGGGCGACCGCCTCCTCGTTGGTGACCACCGCGACGCCGTGCCGCTCGGTCAGTTCGGCGGCGCGGGCCGGGCGGCGGGCCGTGGCCAGCACCTGTGAGGTGGGGTGGCCGGAGCGCAGCAGACCGGCCAGGACGAGCTCGCCCATCCTGCCGGTGCCCAGGACCGCGACGGTGTGATCGGACAAAACGCACTCCTTCGGAAACGACGACGGCGCCGGCCCCCATCATGCGGGACCGGCGCCGTCGGCGGACGATCAGCTACCGAAGAAGACCTCGGCCTCTTCGTAACGCTCGAGCGGAACGGTCTTCAGCTCGCCGGTGCCCTCGATCAGCGGGATCCGCTTGATGTCGGTGCCCTGCAGCGCCACCATCTTGCCGAAGTCGCCCTCGTGGACGGCGTCGATCGCCTGGAGACCGAAGCGGGTGGACAGCACCCGGTCGAACGCGGTCGGGGTGCCACCACGCTGGATGTGACCGAGGACGACCGTGCGGGCCTCCTTGCCGGTCTTCTCCTCCAGCTGCTCGGCCAGCCACTGGCCGATGCCACCGAGGCGGACGTGGCCGAAGCTGTCCAGCTCCTGGTTGTGCAGGACCATCTGGCCGTCGAGCGGCTGGGCGCCCTCGGCGACGACGACGATCGGGGCGTACTCGACCTGGAAGCGCTTGGTCACGTAGGTCGCGACCTGCTCGACGTCGAACTGGCGCTCGGGCAGCAGGATGACGTTGGCGCCACCGGCGAGACCGGCGTGCAGCGCGATCCAGCCGGCGTGCCGGCCCATGACCTCGACGACGAGGGTGCGGTGGTGCGACTCGGCGGTGGTGTGCAGCCGGTCGATGGCCTCCATCGCGATGTTGACCGCGGTGTCGAAGCCGAAGGTGTAGTCGGTGCCGTTGAGGTCGTTGTCGATCGTCTTCGGCACGCCGACGACCTTGACGCCCAGGTCGTGCAGCTTGGTGGCGACGCCGAGGGTGTCCTCACCGCCGATGGCGACGAGCGCGTCGACGCCCATCTCGGCCAGGTTCTCCTTGATCCGCTCCACACCGTTCTCGATCTTGAACGGGTTGGTGCGGGAGGAACCCAGGATGGTGCCGCCGCGGGGCAGGATGCCACGGACCTCAGCGATGCCGAGCGGCTTGGTCAGACCCTCCAGCGGGCCCTTCCAGCCGTCGCGGAACCCGACGAACTCGTGGCCGTAGGCGGAGACGCCCTTACGGACGACGGCACGGATGACCGCGTTGAGACCGGGGCAGTCGCCGCCACCGGTGAGCACGCCGATACGCATTTTTCTTCCCCCTGGATCGGGTCGCGAGATGCGGATAGCCCGTCGAGGCCCCGAGGACGTCCATCGGTCGGCAGCGTTGCCGGGGTCCGGGGCGGGCCGCACCCGAACTGTAGTCGCCGTGTCTGAGCCGGTCGAAGGCGGGCCTTAAGGCCCGACCATTTCGGGCCGGTCACGTCACAGCAACGACTCGATCGCCCCTAGCGCCTCCGCGTCCCGCCCCAGAACGGCCGGGACCACGGTGATCGCGGCCGCCGCAGCCGGGGAGCAATGCCGCAGCAGCGACTCGCGGACGCCGTCGACCACGAACACGCCCGGCTCGGTGAACCGGCCGCCGACCACCACCACCGCCGGGTTGAACACCGTGACGAGCGGGGTGACGGTCCGCCCGATCAGGCGCCCGGCGTCCCGCAGCGCGCGCTGGACCGGCCGGTCCCCCGACGCGGCCAGGCCGAGCAGGTGGTCCTCGGTGGGCGGGCCGGCCCCCGGGCGCTGGTCGGACAGGGCGGCGAAATGGGCCGGGGAGAGGAACGGGGTCAGACAGCCCCGGCGGCCGCAGGCGCAGAACGGGCCGACCTCGCGGACGTGCAGGTGGCCGACCTCGCCCGCGTACCCGATGGCGCCGGGATGCATCCGGCCGCCGGTGATCAGGCCGGCCCCGGCGTACTGGTCGGCGCTCAGGTAGAGCACGTCGCGGGCGCCCCGGGCGGCACCCCGGCGGGCCTCGGCCAGCGCCGCCAGATGGCCGTTGTTGATCACCCGGACCGGGTGGCCGAGGACCGCCGCGACGTCGTCGCCCGGGGCATAGCCGGAGAACATCGGGAGAACACTGCGCTCCCCGAACCGGCCGGTCACCGGATGCACCGGGGCCGGAACACTGACCGCGACCCGGGTCTGCGGTCCGGGCCGGTCGCCGTGCTCCCCCATCAGGTCGCGGGCGAACCCGGCGGCGGCCCGCATCAGCGGCCGGGCGTCACCGGACAGGGGACTGGGCAGGAATCCGTCGTAGCGCACCTGCCCGGCGCCGTCCGCGACGATCACCCGGGCGCCGAACCCACCGATGTCGATGCCCACCAGCAGGGCCGGGGAACGGACCAGGCGGAAGTACGGCGACGGGCGGCCGGGCCGGATCTCGGCCGGGGCACACCGCTCGGCGACCCCGTCCCGGACCAGGCCGGCGAGCAGATCGGCGACCGCCGCCCGCGGCAGCCGGGTGGATTTCACCAGGTCACTGCGGGCGGCCGGGCCGCTCCCCCGCAGCGCGTCGACGATGATCTCCCGGCGCACGGCCCGCTCGTGAGCACCGGGCGGCACCACCCCGGAAGGCCCGGCAGCGATAGAGGAGGCCGCCGGGAGGACGGTGGGCGCGGTCAGGGCGGACCGCGCCAGCGTACGGCTACCCCGCCCGGTCGGTGTGGCCCGCAGCCCGGCGAACAGCGCGCCCAGCAGCCCGGCCCGCGCCCCCAGTGTCCCGGCCACGATCCCGGTGGCGGCGGCCACCTCGGGCTGGGCGTACCGCTGCACCGACTCGCGGACCGCGGCGACGATCGGCCCGTCCGGTTCGATCAGCGGCCCGTCGAGCACCACCAGCCCCGGGTTGATCGTGTTGGCCAGGTCGGCTACCACCCGGCCGATCATCCGCCCGGCGTCGGCGAGGACCCGCTCGGCGGCGGCGTCGTGCCGGGCCAGCGCGACGGCCCGGGCCGCGGTGATCCCCGGCGGCCCGGCGGCTCCGGAGGGCGTCGCGACCGCGGTGGGGATGGCCGGCGGGCCGGCGGCGGCTCCGTAGGGTGTCGTGATCGCGGTGAGGATGGCCGGCGTCGAGGCGATCGTCTCCAGGCAGCCCCGGTGCCCGCACCGGCAGAACGGCCCGATCTCGTCGATCTGCACGTGCCCGATCTGCCCGGCCGCCCCGGTCGCCCCGTGGTGCAGGACGCCGCCGAGGAGCAGCCCGCAGTCGATGCCGGTGCCGACCCGCAGGTAGCAGACGTCGGTGTGCCCGGCCGCGGCTCCATAACCGACCTCGCCGAGAAGGCTCAGCTCGGCGACGGTCCGCACGATGACCGGGCGGCCCAGACGTGTCCCGGGGTCGCCGTCGGGTGGGCTGGCGAAGGCGGCGACGGTGGCCCAGGTCCGGCCGCCGGTCTGCGCCTCGCACTCGGCGATCAGGGCGGCCAGGGTGTCCAGGCCGGTGTCCGGGTGGTGGCGTTCGGCCCGGATGACGCCGGTGAGGTCGGCGAGCGCCACCCGTACCCCCTCGGTGGTGACCAGCGCGCCCACCACCCCACCCGCGGCCGGGCCCAGGGTCAGGGACCGGGCGGGACGGCCGGCGCGGGCGCCGTCGGCGACCGCCTCGTCCTCGCTGAGCAGACCGGCCCCGAGCAACTCGGTGACCAGGCCGTCGACGGTCATCCGGGCCATGCCGGTGCGGCGGACCAGGTCGGCGCGGGTGCTGCGGCCGGCTTCCCGGACCGCGGCGAGGAGCAGGTCACGGCGGACCACGTGGACGCGTCGACCCGGCATGAGCACCAGTTTTGCCGCGACTGGACATAATTTCCCGGCAACTGCGACGGCCGTCACACGCGAATGCCCCCAAACCTGGCACGGGAAAGGCAAAGCACAGGCGAATCAAAGCCGTGAGCAGGCCTTTTAGGATCTGGTTCGACGCTAATCAACTCGATACCTTCGGAAACAAGGCGTTAACAAACACCGGTGCCGGCCCGGTGACCTCCCGTTTCCCTCCTGTTTCGAGGTGTGCGATGACGACTGTCGAATCCCGTCCGCCGGCCAAGATCCCGGACGTGCCGAACGCACCCACCAGGCTGATCGCCGCGATGGCGCTGGCCATGTTCGGCGCCTACCTGACCATCCTCACCCCGGTCATCGTCACCATGTCGATCCGGGTCGCCCAGATCGCCCCGGACGGCAAGGCCGCCGCACTCGGCACCGTGCTCTCCGTCGGCGCCGTCCTCGCGCTGCTCGGCAACCCGTTCTTCGGGGCCATGTCCGACCGCACCACCTCCCGGTTCGGCCGCCGCCGCCCCTGGCTGATCGGTGGCATCCTGCTCGGCCTGGCCGGCCTGCTGATCGTCGCCACCGGCGGCACCATCGCGATCCTCACCCTCGGCTGGGCCGTCGCCCAGCTCGGTGTGAACGCCACCCTGGCCACCCTGACCGCACTGCTGCCCGACCAGATCCCGGCCCAGCAGCGCGGCAAGGTCAGCGGCATCCTCGGCCTGATGACGTCCGCCGCGATCCTGGCCGGCACCGCGCTGGCCGCCGTACTCGCCGGCAACACGCTCCTGATGTTCCTGGTGCCCGCCCTGATCGGCGTCGCCACCGTGCTCGTGCTGGTGGTCGTGGTCAAGGACCGGCCGGCTGAGAAGGGCCACTTCGCGCCCTACCGGTTCAAGGAGTTCCTGAACACCTTCTACGTCAACCCGCGACGGCACCCGGACTTCTCCTGGAACATCCTCAGCCGGTTCCTGATCTGGATGGGACTCTGCACGGTCACCACCTACCAGGCGTACCTGCTGATCGACCGATTCGGCTACACCACCGACAACGTCGCCAACGGCATCCTGATCGCCACCCTGGTCAGCACCGCGGGCCTGGTCGTCGGCTCCTCCGCCGGCGGCGCCCTCTCCGACCGGCTGGCCCGGCGCAAGCCGTTCGTCCTCGGCGCCGGTTTCGTGGTCGCCGCCGCCCTCGTGGTGATCTCCCTGGCCGCCAGCTTCCCGGTCTTCCTGGCCGCGTCCCTGCTGTTCGGCCTCGGACAGGGCGTCTACCTCGCCGTCGACCTGGCGCTCGCCACCGACGTACTGCCCGACCCCGACGACGCCGCCAAGGACATGGGCGTGCTCAACATCGCCAACGCGCTGCCGCAGTCGCTGGTCCCGATCCTGGCCGCCCCGATCCTGGCGATCGGCAGCAGCGACAACTCCAACTACAGCCTGCTCTTCCTCTGCGGCGCCGTCGTCTCGGTCATCGGATCGGTGCTGGTCCGCATGATCCGCGGCGCCCGCTGACCATCCCCTGGAGAACAGGATGAACCCGTACCAGAACGCCGCCCTTCCGATCGAGGAGCGCGTCACCGACCTGCTGAACCGCCTCACCCTGGCGGAGAAGGCCGGACTGATGTTCCACACCATGATCGGGGTGAACCCGGACGGCACCCTCGCCGACGGCACCGACATGATCCCGTCCGCCCGGGAGTTGATCGCCGGCAGACTGATCAACCACCTGAACATCCTGACCTTCGCCCCGGTCCCGCCGGCCCGGCTGGCCGAATGGCACAACCGGATCCAGGAACTGGCCGCGGACATCGGCCACGGCATCCCGGTCACCGTCTCCACCGACCCCCGGCACGGCGTGATCGACAACCCCGCGGCGTCCGCGTCGGCCGGCGGATTCTCCGCGTGGCCCGAACCGATCGGGCTGGGGGCGACCAAAGACCCCACGCTCGTACGGTCGTTCGCCGACATCGTCAGGCAGGAATACCTGGCCACCGGCATCAGGGTAGCCCTGCATCCGATGGCCGACCTGGCCACCGAGCCACGCTGGGCCCGCACCAACGGCACCCTCGGCTCGGACGCCGAGATGGTGTCCGCGATGATCCGGGAGTACGTGCTGGGCCTCCAGGGCGACACACTGGGCCCGGACAGCGTGGCCGCGATGGTCAAGCACTTCCCCGGCGCCGGCCCACAGATGAACGGCGAGGACGCGCACTTCCACTACGGCCGCGAACAGGTCTACCCCGGCAACATGTGGGACTACCACCTGAAGCCGTTCGAGGCGGCGTTCGAGGCCGGCGTCGCGCAGGTGATGCCGTACTACGGGATGCCGGTGGGCACCGGCCACGAGGAGGTCGGCTTCAGCTTCAACCGCGGCGTGATCGAGGGCCTGCTCCGCCGGCGCTACGGCTTCGACGGCGTGGTCTGCACCGACTGGGGCCTGGTCACCGACGCGAAAATCATGGGCACCGACATGCCCGCCCGAGCCTGGGGCGTCGAACATTTGGACCGCCACACCCGGGTGGAACGCATCCTGAACGCCGGCGCCGACCAACTGGGCGGCGAACACTGCCCGGAACTGATCATCGACCTGGTCACCGCCGGCCGCATCACCGAAGCCCGGATCGACATCTCGGTACGCCGGATCCTGCGCGACAAGTTCACCCTCGGCCTATTCGACGACCGCCGAACGGTCGACCCGGCGGCAGCCGCCCGGATCGCCGGCCAGCCCACATTCCGGGAGGCCGGCCTGGACGCCCAACGTCGCTCGATCGTGGTACTGGACCCCCGGGACACCCTGCCCCTGACCGAGGGCACAACCGTCTACCTGGACGGGGTGGACCCGTCGGTGGCCGCCCGCTACGCGAAGGTGGTGGACGACCCGGCCCAGGCCGAGGTGGCGATCGTGCGCCGCGCGGCCCCCTTCGACCCCCGAGGCGAAGGCTTCGAGGCGTTCTTCCACGCCGGCCGCCTGGACTGGACAGCCGACGAACTGGCTCCCCTCCTGAAGTTGTCCACCACCCTGCCGACGGTCGTGGACGTGTGGCTGGACCGCCCGGCCGTGCTCACCCCACTATCCGGAAAGGCGGCCTTGACCGGCAGCTTCGGCTCCAGCGACGAGGCCCTGCTGGACGTCCTCTTCGGCCGCACCACATCCACCGCAACGTTGCCCTTCGAGCTCCCGTCATCAATGGAAGAGGTGGAAGCCTCAAGAGAAGACGTCCCCAACGACACCGCAACCCCCCTCTTCAGTTACGGCCACGGCCACTGACGAGCACCATCAACGGATTGACCACCGTAGAGCCGTCCCCCGCGGTGATGCCCGCGCGCGAACAGCCCAAAATCTGCGATCTTGGCTGTTTTACCACCGAAAAGAGCCTTGCTGTCGACCGCCTGATCACTTGCGGTCAACCACTCGCACGAGCGACCCACCCAGCAGAGATCTTGGTGGATTTACCACCGAAAACGGGGGTAAATCCACCAAGATCGCCACAAGCTGCAGTCACCCGCCTGACATAGACGGCAAAAGCGACATGTCTCCCGCAAAACAAGGTCTAACCGACCCCACGAAGACACCAAGCGGCGCTAAGCGCACCGACCAGCACCCACTCCGCCATGGCAACCAGACCGCAACCACACACCCACCCGGATGTCCACGCCTCACACCGCCCCCGACGAAGCCGGCCCCAGCACCCACCTGGGCAATGCCGCAAAAAGTGACAAAAGCGGGCGGCGGAAATCGGTAAGGAACGTGGCCGGGACGGCACGGCAGAACAGACGGGCACGGCAGAACAGACGGGCACGGCAGAACAGACGGGCACGGAAGAACAGACGGGCACGGCAGAACAGACGGGCACGGCAGGGCAGACGGGCCTGCAGGGCAGACGGGCAGGGCAGGGCAGGCGGGCCGGCAGGGCAGAGGCTCGCGCGGGACGCGGCCGGGACGGCCCGGCAGGGCGGCCGGGCCCGGCAGGGCAGGGCGGCCGTGCCCGGCAGGGCGGCCGGGCCCGGCAGGGCAGAGGCGAGTGGGGAGCGCGGCCGGGCATGGCGCCGGCGTCACCGGCAGTGGAGGTCGGCAGGAAGTGGGCGGAACCGCCCAGAGACCACCGCATTCGCCCGGCGGCCGCGTTCCGGCCTCGGGTAACGCCCATCTCGCGGGGACGACATCGAAAGGCGTGGTGCGGTCGTGGAGATCCTGATCCGTACCGGAAACGGATTGAAATGGGGTAACCCGGCCGAAAAGGATCAGCGAGGCCACCCCGCCGCACCAACATCCGGTCGCAAGCGGACAAATCGGCGGACCGGCCGCCGAGCAGCGGCGGCCGGGCCGGGTCAGGCCTTGGCGGTCATCGTGTTCCAGCGGGCCAGGTTGTGCCGGGCGTCGACCAGGGCGTCGTGCCGGCCGGCCATCTCCGGCAGGTGCGGGCGGCCCAGGTCGTCCCACTTCTGGCGGAGATCCTTGGTGAACCGGGGGATCTCCCGGGGCAGCGCCGGCATGGCGCCCCAGAGCTGGGCCAGGGCGACGTGGTCGTACGCCGCGTACCACGCCCAGAGCTCCATCTGCTCGCTGCGCCCGCGGATCGGCTCGGTGAGGAACTCGTAGAGGTCCTGCCGGATCCGCTCGCGGCTGCGCCACGACTTGTCCGACGGGGAGGGCAGCTTGTCGAGGACGTTGCGCCGCACCCAGGGCACGGCACGGGAGTCGTCGAACTCGGTGCTGACCGCGTAGAACTCGCGGCCGAACTCGTCGACGACACCGATCGAGACCAGGTCGACGATGCGGCCGTCCTCGATGAATTCGCAGTCATAGAAATAGCGGTAAACCATCGTGGTCCATCCTCGCCCATCGTCATCCGGGCATGGACTCCAGGGCCTGTCTCGCCATGCCGAGCCCGATCGGGCAGTCGTAGCGGGCGGCCCGGTCGGCCTGCACCGCCCAGCGCAGCCGCAGCAGGACGGGCAGCGCGGCCTCGGCCTCGTCGGCGCCCACCGGCCCGGCGGCCAGGTAGCCGTCCAGCAGCTCGCCCGCCCGGTCCGGGCCGCCGGCGTAGGCGACCGCGGCGGCCAGGTCGTAGACCAGCGGCCCGGTCCGGCTGGTCCCGCAGTGCAGCAGCCCGGAGCGGCCGGTCGCCGGGTCCATCGCGAACACCGCCGGGCCCGGGTCGCCGTGCAGCACCCCGTAGGTGAGCCGGTCGATCAGGGTGAGCCGGGTGGTCGCGGTGACCGCGGTGGCGACCGCGGCGCGCAGCCAGGGTTCGGCGTCCAGGTGGCCGGCCTCCGGGTCGGGCAGCTGCCAGGGCCGCAGACCGGTGTGCCGGAAACCCCGCAGAGCCCGGTGTACGGTCCCCAGCCGCTCGCCCCACCACTGCTGGTCCACCGGGTCCCGGCCGTCCAGACAGCGGCCGGGGAGACGGCGCAGAACGGCCAGGACCCCTTGCGGTACGAGTACGGTGAGCGCCCCGCCGAGGGTGCGGACCGGGGTGCCCGCGTCGATCCGGGCACCGCCCAGGTGGTGGGCCGCGGCGAGACCGGCCTCGACCGGCTGGCGGTCGGTCGCCTCGGTGAGCCGTGCGACGTACCGCTCGCCGCCCGCGGTGAAGTCCCAGCCGCACGACATCAGGGCCACCGGCAGTTCGGTCATCTCGGACGGAACGAGGTGCCACTGGTCGCGCAGGATCGATCGAAGAAACTCGTCATCCGGCACCGCGGGATTATCTCGACACAAGCCACCAAAGCGACGGACAGCGTGGGCGACAGTCACTCTACGAGATAGGCGGTTTACAGAACGCTACCGAAGGGACATGATCGTACGGGGTGAGCTTCGATGTCCGTTTCCGAAATGGCGTTCGGGGCACGCTTCGTGCTAAGAGTGATCGTTCGCGTCGTGGGGCCGGCGCCGACCGTAGTCCGACGCGGTCCCCACCGGGGGAGGGATAGCGCCGTGGACCATCGCATGCCGGATCCCGGCGACGCGTTAACCGGGGTCGACATGTTCGCCGGGCTGGAGCCCGAGGTTCGGCAACGGGTGATCGCCGCCGCAGTGCCACGGCACTACCGCAAGGGGCAGATCCTCTTCGTCGAGCACGATCCCGGCGACTCGCTGATCATCATGAAGCGGGGCGCCGTCGCCGTCTTCCGGACCGCGCCGACCGGCGAGCGCGCGGTCCTCACCGTGGTCCGGCCGCCCGACGTGCTCGGTGAGGTGTCCCTGCTGGACGCCTCCACCCGCAGCGCCTCCGCGGAGGCCATCGAGGACTCCCAGGCGCTGTCGCTGTCCCGGGTCGCCTTCATGGAGCTGGTGCACTCCAACCCGCGCATCCTGGACGCGGTGATGCGCTCGGTCGGCGGGCTGATCCGCCGGCTCACCGAGCAGAACGCCGATCACGTCTTCCTCGACCTGCCCGGCCGGGTGGCCAAGACCCTGGTCCGGCTCTCCGGCGAGAGCCAGGCCCCGATGATCACCATCGAGCTGAACCAGAGTCAGCTCGCCGAGATGGCCGGCGGCTCCCGGCAGAGCGTCAACCAGGCCATCGGCTCGTTCGCCAGCCGTGGCTGGCTGCGCACCGAGGGCCGGCGCATCGTGGTCACCGACGTGCAGGCCCTGCGGCGGCGAGCGGGGATGCAGGGCTGAGGTCTCTACTTCCGGGTCGAGGCGTAGACGTCGACGTACTCCCGGCCGGAGAGGGCCATCAGCTCGTACATGATCTCGTCGGTGATCGCCCGTTCGACGAACCGGTCGCCGCGCTGGTCGGCGTACCGGGAGAAGTCCAGCGGCGCGCCGATCCGGATCCGGACCCGTTTCACCGCCGGGATCAGCGTGCCGGTCGGCTGGATCTCGTCGGTGTTCAGCAGGGCCACCGGCACCACCGGGGCGCCGCTCTCCAGGGCCAGCCGGGCCACCCCGGTCTTGCCGCGGTAGAGCCGCCCGTCAGGCGACCGGGTGCCCTCCGGGTAGATGCCGGCCACCTTCCCCTCCCGGAGGACGCGCAGCAGCGTCTCCAGGGCCGCCTGGGCCGCCTCACCACCCGAACGGTCCACCGGGATGGTCCCCGCGCCGGTGAAGAACATCCGGGAGAACCATCCCTTGATCCCCTTGCCGGTGAAGTATTCGGCTTTGGCGACGAAGGTCACCTTTCGCTTCATGATCAGCGGGGTGAAGATCGAGTCCGAGAACGAGAGATGGTTACAGGCGAGGATCACCGGCCCGGACCGGGGAACATTTCTCAGCCCCTCCACCTTGGGACGGAAGAACACACGCAGGGCCGGCCCGAGGACCACCAACTTCAGCAGCCAGTAGAACACCGACGTCCTTTCGACTTCAGGCCTCCGCGCGTCCGGGGCGACAGGAAGCGTACGAAGCAGGGGCGGCACGGCACAACGCACTCCCGCAACGGGTGCCCGCCGTGTCACCATTCAAGGCACGGTCGGCAAGGGGGTGTGCATCGGTGACAGCGGGTGGCGCCCGTCGCGGGCGGCGCGACAACGGGCTCGACGCCGCCGACTTCGCGGCGGCGGGAGATGTGGATCCACGCATCGGTGAGCATCTGCTCGACGTGCTGGCGGCCGGTGGCATAGCCGCCTACCTCCAGCCGACGGCCGATCTCAATCCGATCCTGCGTGCCACCACTCTGCCCGCACGGCCGATCGATCGGCTGTTCGTGGACCGGACCCATCTGGAGACCGCCAAGGAGCACCTGCAGAAGGTGACCGGCGGCACCCCGCCCACTCCCCCGGCGCCACCGCCGCCCACCCCGAAGCCACAGGCCGAGGTGGACGAGGAGTGGGCCCGGATCATCGCGGGCTTCCACACCACCGTCGAGGCGGAGAGCCCACCCTGGCCGGCCGCCGAGGACGCGCCGCCCCGGGAGGAGCCGCGCCCGGCCGCCGAGGATCAGCCGCCGCAGCACAACCGGCGGCGCACCGATCCGAAGGAGGAGCAGTCGATCCTCTACGGACTCGACACCTTCGGCGCCGAGCTGCCGCCGGACGGCGAGGAGGAGAACGAGCGATACGTCCCGCCGCCGCCCCCGCCGCTGCCGCAGATCTCGAAGTACGCGGTGGCCGGCATGCTCAGCGTGGCCGTCGGGTTCATCCTCTTCCTGTTCCCGCAGCTGATCCCGATCGACTCGTTCACGGTGACCGTGCTGGGCTTCGCCGCGATCGTCGGCGGCGCCGTCACCCTGGTGTGGCGGCTGCGCTCCGGTGACGACGACGACGATTTCGACGACGGCGCCGTCGTATAGACAATCATGGGTGGCGGACCGATAACCTACGGTGATGCGTCAGAGTTCGCTCGTCGTCATAGCCAACCGTCTGCCCCTGGATGACAGCGCCGCGCCGGACGGCGCCTGCGAGTGGCGCCGCAGCCCAGGAGGCCTGGCCAGCGCCCTGCACGCGATCCTGGAGCAGACCCCGGCCACCTGGGTCGGCTGGACCGGCGACGTGGGCCCGGCGCCCGCCCTGCCGGACATCGGCAGCCTCCGCCTGCGGCCGGTGCCGTTGACCGAGGACGAGCTGCGCGACTACTACGAGGGCTTCGCCAACTCGACGCTGTGGCCGCTCTACCACGACGCGGTGCAGCAGCCCACGTTCGACCGGGGCTGGTGGGAGACGTACCGGACGGTCAACCGGCGGTTCGCCGAGGCCGCCGCCGAGGTCGCCGAGCCGGGCGCCGCCGTCTGGGTGCAGGACTACCACCTGCAGCTGGTCCCCGGGATGCTCCGCGAGCTGCGGCCGGACCTGCTGATCGGGTTCTTCATGCACGTGCCGTTCCCGCCGCCCGAGCTCTACATGCAACTGCCGCGCCGGGTCGAGCTGCTGCGCGGGCTGCTCGGCGCCGACCTGATCGGCTTCCAGCGTGAGCAGGCCGCCCACAACTGCGCCCAGCTCGCCCGGAAACTGCTCGGCGCCGAAGCCTCCGGCGACACCATCACCGTCGACGGGCGGACCGTGCGGACCGGCGCGTTCCCGGTCTCCATCGACGTCGCCGAGATGCGCGCGCTGGCCGCCCGGCCGGACGTGGTCAGCCAGGCCGAACAACTGCGGCACAGCCTCGGCCGGCCGAAACGGGTGCTGCTCAGCGTCGACCGGCTGGACTACACCAAGGGCATCGAGCACCGGCTCACCGCGTACAGCGAATTGCTGCGGGACGGCCACGTGAAGGTGCGGGACACGGTGATGGTGCAGGTGGCGGTGCCCAGCCGGGAGCGGGTGGAGAGCTACCGCGACCTGAAGGACCGGATCGAGGGCGAGGTCGGCCGGATCAACGGGGAGTTCGGCCGGGTCGGTGAGCCGGCCATCCACTACCTCAACCAGCCGTTCGCCCGGTCCCAGCTGGCCGCCCTCTACCAGACCGCGGACGTGATGGTGGTGACCCCGCTGCGGGACGGGATGAACCTGGTCGCCAAGGAGTTCGTGGCGGCCCGGGAGGACTGCGCCGGCGCCCTGGTGCTGAGCGAGTTCGCCGGGTCGGCCGCCGAGCTGGAGCAGGCCTTCCTGGTTAACCCGCACGACGTCGACGGCCTCAAGGACACCCTGCTGCAGGCGATGGAGGCGGACGGCGCGGACCTGCACGCCCGGATGACGGCGATGCGCCGGCACCTCACCGAGCACGACATCCTGGCCTGGGCCCGCGACTACCTGTCCGCCCTGGACCACACCGGCCGGCTGGCGGGGGCGCTCCCCTGAGTCCGGGTGGTGATCCGCGGCTCGATTCGAGCCGCG